>SXSC01000299.1 GCA_005792355.1 Opitutaceae bacterium | reverse complement strand
GGCATCCACCAGCGCGACTAGCGGTGGCGGAGGCAACTCGAAGCCGGTCTGGTCGAACGACTCGCCCGGTTCCAACACCTCCGCCCGGAACCGGATCGGCACGTCGCGCGGTTGTGGATACGGCAGACCGGGCGGGAAGTCCGGCGGATCGAGGGCGTGACAATCGCCCGTCGCGGCGTCGATCAGGAAGGCGACCTCAGGCCGGGGCGGACCCACGGCGAAGGGATGATCGTGCGGGCGGAAGAGGCCCAGGGGCGCGAGGATGGCGGCAATTTCGGTTTTCGTCTCGACGACGGCGTTGGGCCGCAGCAGGCCGGAGCAGAGCGGACAGCGCAAGGGGTCAGCGCCCCAGGTTTTCGCGCCGCGCGAAAACCTTGCGGACACAAACCATCTGGGGAGCGGGTCACGCTGGGCGTGAGGCCGCCGCGGCCAAGAGCGCGCTATACCCAAATTATGGGGTAAGCAAAGTCCCCGACCGTTCCTGTCGATCGGAAGACCCCCGTTCGACGCCCGCCCACTCCCAGTTCCGTGTGGGCGTGCCTTTGCTTCGCCAGGTTCGAGGAAATTCGAGGTTGTTCGAGCTTCCAGTGTCATATAACGGCGGATACGGAAATCAGCTCGAATGAAGCTCGAACGGTTCAAGCGCCCCTGCGTGAGTTCGCCCAACGCGCGAAAACGCGATAGGGATATTGCGTCTCTACTCTTCATGATGGGGATTTTCGGGTGCCTTTTTGTGGCAGGAGGACTTTGAACGAATCCCAGAGAAACAGGCTTTGGGGCAGTGCGTCTGGATCCTCGATTGATTCAAGACCGAGGGTTTTTCAGCAGATTCACTATTAGCGGCTGACCCCGTGGATCGACCCCAGCCCTCACTCGGAATCCGGCAGCTTATCCGGACCCTTGGGCCAGCCGTTTTCACGGATGCGGCGGCCCACTTCCTTCACGGTCGCCAGATCCGCGGGCAGCACCGAGCCATCGGGCATGGGGCCGATGTTCAGGAGATAGTTCATCCCGTGGTGTCGGGTGAAGCCCAGCCGCGGCATCACCCAGTCGGCATCCATGTGCTTCTCGCCCTTCACCCAGCCCCAGGCCGGATTGAGGGATTCGCAGAGTTCGGCAGGTTTGGTGGCGCCGGGTTTGAGGTGCTGGAGCTGGAATCGTTCGGGCGCGTAGAAATCCTCCGTCCCGGTGACGCCATGTTTGAACGACACCAGCGCATGCGGCTGGAGCCGGTGGATTTTGTCATACAACTCCTGGCAGCGGAAACGGCTGCGGTCGCCGCTGAGCGGCGCGGCGACGCCGTCAAGCCAGATGCCCGCAATCGGGCCGTAACGCGTGAGCAATTCCTCGACCTGAGCGTGGGCGTAGTCGATGTAGCGGTTCAGGTCATAGTCCGCGCCGTGGGCGTAGGTCGGCTCGGGAGACGGATAGGCCACCTCAGTGAGGGGGTGGGGAAAATCCTTCTTGCGCGGCCCGTGCGGGTGATGCCATTCGAAACCAAATTCGTAGAACGCGAAGAAGCCGAGCCCGCGCTCATTGCAGGCCTTGACCATCTCGGCCACGAAGTCGCGCCGGGCGGCGGAGCGGACGCTATTGAAGGGGCTGAGCTTCGTGTCCCAGAGGCAGAAACCGTCGCAGTGCTTCGCGACCAGGGTGACATACTTCATCCCGACTTCCACGGCGAGGTCGCACAGCGCCCCGACATCGAATTTCTCGGCGGTGAAACGCGCCGCCTTCTTCTCGTATTCAGCGACCGGGATCTTCAGCCGGAGCTGCTCGAACGGATGGATCCCGTCGAGGGAGAAAAGTCCGTAATGAATGAACAGCCCGAACTTCGCGTCGCGGAACCAATCGAGCGAAGCCTGGCGGGGATTTTTCAGATAGGCACCCTTGAAGGCCTTGAGGTGGGGCGGGAGCACGGTCTCGCCCGAGGCGAGCACGCGCCCGGGCCAGGCGATGGATCCGAGCGCGGCGGCAGCGGATGTCCGGATGAAGTGGCGTCTGGTGGAGTAGGTCATGGAAGGGAAAGGGGCGTGCTGAAGAGCTCTGGGGTTATCCTCCAGGAATTCCTTCGTCATCACCGAGACCTGGGCGGACACATCCTTCAGCTCCGACTTGAAGCGGGTGCCGGCGAGCGTCTCCCGCGCGGCGTAGCCCTGGTCGGCTTCGGACGTCACGGTGAAGGGCGAGAGCAGCACGGCCCCGTCTTTGGGCGGGGCAACGGCCGTTTGGGCGTCGGTCGCGACGCTGGCGACGAGCCAGCCGGCAAGACTGGCGAGTAAATTGCGGTTTTTCACGGAAGGAGACGTGGTCTTTTCCAGACGGCCAAAGTGATCGGGCCAATCTCGTTAGCCCGAAGATTTCACAGCTACAGCAGTGAAATCTTCGCCCTGTCGGGCCGACTTGGTCGGGGCAAGCCGCGACAAAGTCGCTCCGCCCATGGGGCGGACGGATTTTTCTCTGAAAAGGAGCTTCTTCAATGTGAAAAATCCGGGTTAGTTGCCTTCGAGCAGGATTGGGCTCGCGCCGGGCAGTGCATCGAAAAAAGCGTAGCCGTCTTTGAGCGTGGCGCCGGATCTTCTTGCGCCTTGCGAAACGCGGCAGGTCTTCCAGGCGGCCGGAACCTTGGCGCGGAGGGAAAGCGGTTCGTCGTAGAGGGCAGGATCCGCTTCGGTCGTCAGGGAAATGACGATGAATTTGTCGTCGGACTTTTTGATCTCCGCCTTGGCCGTGGCGAACGCGGTGGCGTATTTATGAACCTTGATGTGGCCGGCAATCCAGAGCTTGTCCTGGCGGGCGGCGACGGCATCGAGGAAGGGGACAAACACATCCATCGTCACTGGAAGGTAATCACCACCCACGCCGTGAAAGACGATTCGGGCATCGGTGCCTTTCTTGAGGTTGCCCTCCAGCCATGACTCCATGGCGGCGAGCGGCTGGCCGAGATAGATGAAGACGCCTTGATCGCGGGAAACGAGCTGGTGTTTCTTTAGAATTTCCTCCTCTTGCTCACGCGACACCTCAAAGGCTCCTTTGCCACCCGGCCGGGCGAAGGACATGAGCGGACTGGAGGCAGAGGGACGGTTGATTCTGCGGAGGATTCCGGCGCTCTCTTTGATTTCCCGGTCGGCGACTTCGCCATTCGGGATTTTGTGCGTCATGGTGTGGCAGGCGTATTCGTGGCCCAGTTTTGGCAGGTCAGTTTGCCAGAATGGACTCTGCATGAAGCCCCGGTTGGCGGGGTTCAGATAGAAGGTGGCTTTGAATTTCCGCTTTTCCAACTCTGGCACGGCGTTCGTTTGCTGGCTCTGGAGATTGTCGTCGAACATCAGCATGAGCGCGGCTGGTTTGCCGTCTTTCCAGCGAAGGACTTCCACCTCGGCCGGCGTTTGGGCCTGGGCGGTGCCAAGGGCGAGACCCAGCAAGACGTGTCGAATATTCACGAGGAAGGGAAGGTAAACGCAAACGCGCATCGGGGGCCGAGGAGTGCCTGCCCACCGGGCGGCGATGTTCAGAAACTGAAGGTGTTGGTGAGATACCAGCGACGTTCGGGGGCGAGACGGACGGTGGAAAAATCGCCCCAGGGTTGGACGCCGATGCCGATTGGGTCGGTGCCGCCGAAGAGATTCCGGGCGTTGAGTTGTGCCTTCCAGTTGATCCGGTTGCTCCAGAGTTTGCGCTCGTAGCTGATCCACGCATCGAAGTTGACCTCGGCGGGCGCGTAGTACGGATGCGCGAGATCCAGGCTGACGCTCATGTTAGCATTCCGGGTCGTCGGATAGCCGATGCCGAGTTTGTCCTGCCAGCGCACGGCGCCGCCGACGCCGAAGCCTTTCAGTTTGTCGCCGATGAAAGAACCTTGGTGAAACACGTAGTTGGTGACGAGATTGGCGCGCCACTTGCGTTGCTCGGCCGAGGCGGAACCTTCCGTGGCAATCGCGGTGGCAAACGGCACGGTCACATCGGTGTCGAGATAGGCGCCATAGGTGGAGATGCCGGTCAGCGGGTCACCCGGTTTCCAGCCGAGGGGATAGCCGGTCCGAGCCCGGGTACGCAGCTGATTCCAGACCGGCGTCATGAGGCCGATCAGGCGTTTGAGGAAGGGCAGACTGTTGGTCTGCACCGTCTCCTGTTTAGCGACGTTCATCAGGATGCGCCAGTGGCGGGTCGGATTGAAGACCAGTTCGATCTCCGTGCCCTTGGCGGTAAAATCCGTCGTATCGCCAGCGCCACTCAGAGCGGTGAGACGGCTGGCCGCGGCGAGGTTCGGCGCCGCGCCGAGAATCCCCCAGCCGTAAAGTTGGCGGAAGTTGGCGGGCAGAGGGCTGAAGAGCAGTTCGATGTCAGCATTGCTCATCGCCGCCAGGTGCGGATTCCGATTTGCCTCCGTGCCCCAAACATCGGCCATCTGCAAGATGGCGTTGTTCACAACCGTGTTGTAGACGTTCGGCGTGAAGGTCTGGCCGATGACGCCGGTCTCGAACCAATTCACCCGCAGGTTGAGCCTGTCATGAAAACCCGAGAGATTGAAACCGTACTCCTTGGTTCTGCCCTGGGGAGACGCCAGCGGTTCAGCGAACGCCGTGACGCGGCCACCCGACGGGGTGAAGTTTGAGGACTGGTTGTAGAACACGCTGAAAACCGTGCCCGCCGGGAGCCTGATCAGCTTCTGCGGCCAGCGCAGGACGCCGTTATAGGTCCAGGTCTCCGCGGTGACATTGCGCGGCGGCGTTCCTGAGAAGGCGAAGTCATCGAAGCCATAGTGCACTTTTCCGGGGTCGTTCAGGTTGGCGGGGTTCGCCACGTAACCGATATTCGTCCGGGCAAAGTAGTTCGCGTCGCGGCGCCAGCCCACCAGCGTGACGAGATGGTCCTGCAGCCAATAGCTCTGCAGCAGGGCGGCCGTGGACTTGGTCACGTCGCGCTGGGCGTTGCCGCCGGCGTTGATCTCCACGAGCGAAGCCGGGGAGTCGACGAACGCGCCCGGATCCGTGGCATTGGCCTCCCGCACGAAATACCGCACGGGGACGGCAAGCGGACCAGCCTGGATAAACGGAATCTGAATGGGCTGCAGTTGGAGCGGGTGGTTGTTCCCGATGAGCGAGGGTCCCAAATAGACGATCACCCCGGGGCGGCGCGCAAAGGCATTGATATCGACGTTGAGGTCGCGGGCCGCCGCACCATCGGCTGCCAGGCGGTGCGTGTAGCCGATCGTGGTGTGGCCGGTTTCCTCGTAGAGCCCAGTGAGGGTGTGCCGCCCGAGCCGGCGGGCCCACGACGATTTGGTGTCCTTGAAGTCGTATTTGAGGAAGCCGGTGGCGCGCAGCGTCTCGCGTTCGGTGAAGGTGTTTCGCCAGGTGGCCTGGCTGTAGATGTTGACGAAGGGCCGGCCGTAATTGGGGTTGGGCTGCCCGGTGGGCAGCACCACATTGGGATCGAGCCGGATGTGATTGGCGTTGCCGTGCGAGAAGGCCGCGTTCTTGGAGCGCAGATCCTTGCGCTGCGTGTCGTAGGCGAGTTCGAGGCCGAGGCGGTCGCCCCACGCGCGTTGCTCAACGGCCACGTTGAAGGTGTGGAAGCTGTCCCCTTGGCGCGAGGTCTCGTCGATCATTCGTCGCCGAAAGTCGAACGCGCTAAAATCCGTGAAGCCCTGCATTTTGATGCCGGCCGGAGCAATGCCGGGCTGTTGACCAGGCAGGAGATTCGCCCCGGTCCAGTAGGTGCGAAAGAGCTCACTGACATTGCCCGTGCCGAGCATCGACATCGCGTCATTGCCGAGATCGCGGTTGACCACCGGCTGGAAGACCTGGGCCTTCACGGCGTTGGCCGCGTTGCCGGTGGTAACGCGCGTGTTGCTTTGCAGGGCATAGCCGGGAGCACTGGCGTTGGCACTGGAATAGAACTGCAGAACCTGGTCGAAGAGCTGCATCTGGCCGAACAGGGGTATCCAAAATGCGGCGCTATTAACCTGCGCCAGCGCATTGGGATTGCGGGCCGGATCATCATAGAAGGTCCAGTCGTAACCGGGCCGCCCGGCAGTGTACCAGGCGCTGGAAATGCTGTTGAAGGGCAGTACCCCGATCGGGCGGTTGGCCAGAGTGCGGCCCGATTCGAAATTCATCCGCAGCGCGGTCGACTTGAAGGGGGCGAAGGTCAAGGCGCCGAAGATGCGCTTCTTCTCCTCAAAGGCCGGACGCTGATCGAATCGCTCCTCATCGTGCAGCGCGGCGAGGCGCACGGCGAGTTTCCCCTCCAAGAGCACGCGGCCAAAATCGATCTCACGCCGGAGACTGTCGTTGTCACCGTAGCGCACGGTGACCCTGTTCGTGTTGCGCCGCAGATTGGGGCGCAGGAGTCCGGTGTCGACGACACCCGCCGGGCTGCCGACGCCGAACAGAATGGCGTTGGGCCCCCGATTCACGGTGACAGTCTCGGTGTTGTAGCTGTCGAAGGCGATGTCGGTCGTGAAGAAACCGCGCGTGAAGTTCGGCGCCGTCAATCCCCGGGTGCGGGCCCCCTGCTGTGGGTCGACCCGCACGGCATCACCCACGACCTGGGCCTCGTTGATGTCGTTGGTGGCGCCGGAGAAATTTCCGCCGGGCCCGGCCGCCTCCATGCCAGTGGCGTACACGAACAGCTCGTTGGAGTTGGTCGCGCCGATGTCGTCGAGAAAATCCTTGGTGTAGATCGAAATCGCGGCGCCGAGATCCTTGACGGGGGTGTTGAGGCGCGTGCCGGCCAACGTCGCCGTGGCTTGGTAGCCGGTGTCCTTGGCGGAATTCACGACGAAAGGTGAGAGTTCAACCACCTTGTCGTCCGCCGCGGCGGGAGCGGAGGGCGTCTGGGCGTCGAGCGCGACGTCGGCAACGAGCCAGCCGGCGAGGAAAGCGAAGAGGGTGCGGGACTTCGCTGCGGGCTGAGTCAGCGGTTTCCTAGCAGCATTTGCGGACTTTTCGGGCGGGCGGTCGGGAGGCGGAGGCGCGGGCGGTAAACGCGACGGGGCCGGCGCGGTAATTGCGATCGCGCGCGTCTTCTCGTCCTGCCGCGCCTTGAGCCGCGTTTGCGCCAGCATTTGTGCCAGTGCCGCTAGCGGCGTGAATTCGCCCTTGATCGCCTGCGTCTGTACGCCGCTCACATCGTCGGGCGAATACAGCAGCTGCTGCCCCGATTGGGCCGCGAACTGTTTCAGGGTCGCCACGGCGCTGCCCGCTGGGATGTCAAAATCCTGGTGCGCGGCGAAGGATGCGGCGACAAGTGCCGACGGAAAAAACAGGCCGATGCCCACCGCGGCGCCGAGCGATAAGCGGAACCGCGCCGGCAGGAGACAGCGCGGACCGTGCGGACGGGCGGAAGGCAGGGGCTTCATCGCGGAATCGAAGGAACCCGGAGAGGCCGGATCATCGGGGCAGACGAGCGGCGCGAAAAGAACTACTAGAAGATTCTTGAGCATGTCCCCTGCGCCCGCGGCCACGCGGACGAGAAGTGGTCGTAGAACACACGGCATACGCCGGAAAATCGGTTTCCGTGGCTGCCGTGTTTTCTGTGGGCCAACCGGTTCGATCGCGATCATCGCGGCCATGGGGTGTGGCGCGGCCGGTTCGTCCCGCGCGCTCAGCGGCGGACGCCCAACTCGATCAGGCCCCCGTTGCGCGTGGCGGTGACGCCGAAATCGGTTTCCAGCAGGCGCACGAGCGAGTCGTAGCCGTCGGCGCGGAAGGTGCCACTGAAGCGTTTCGTCGCGAGTTGCTCATCGGCAATGATGAGTCGCGTGTGGTTGTAGCGGTTAAACTCGTGCACGACCTCGGCCAGGGTCACGGCGTCGAACTCGAGACGGCGCTCCTGCCAGGCGAGGGCGCGCCGTATCTCCGGCTCGGGTACATTCGCCACCGCCGCCAAGACCGGAGTCGCACCTGCGGCCCGCGCGGTCACGGCCACGGTGGCGCGTTCGCCAGCGGCAAGCACGGGCGACTCGGCCCTGGCTTCGGCGGTCGCGAGCAGCGACCGCCCCTGGTCCGCGTCATCAACGCGCACCCGGCCCTCCGTCACCAGAACCTCGACGGCGTCGACGCGCTGGCGCACGTTGAACGCCGTGCCGACGGCGCGCACAGCCACCGGCCCCGCCGTCACGACGAAGGGCCGCGCCGGATCTTTCGCGACGGTGAAGAAAACCTCACCCCGCACCAGCCGCACGCGGCGCTCGCCAGTCGAGAAGTCGGTTTGAATTGCACTGTCGGTATTGAGCTGGGCCACGGAACCGTCGGGCAGGTCGAGTTTCTGGAACGCGCCGACGGCCGTTTCCGCCGTGTAGGACGGGGCCCGGAACTGGGTCACGGACAGCAACAGGATCGCCGCGGCCGCCGCCGCGCCGAGCGCCGTCCAAGTCCAGACCCGCAGGGGCCGATGGCGCACGCGCGGAGCGAGCAGATCGCCATCGGGCTCCGCGCCGTGGATCGCGGGCACGGCGTTTAGCCGATCGCAGTCCTTCCAGACTTGGTCCAACTCGGCGAACACGGCGGCATGCTGGGGGTCTTGCTGCAGCCAATCGACGAACTCGGCCGTCTCGGCTGCGCTCATGCCGCGGTCGCGCAGGCTGAGCCACGCCGCAGCGGCGGCCTCGATCAACTCGGGCGCGGGCGTCGGATCGGACGCGCGCGGGCCATCGGATGCGGAATTCATGACTGGCCTCCTTTCGTCACACCGCGGGCGCGCAGGTAATCACGCAGGCGCAGCACACCGATCGCCACCTGGGCGTTGACGGTGTTTTCGGCGATGCCGAGTTTTTGGGCGATCTCGCGGTGCGAGAGGCCGTGGAGTTTGCGGAGCGTCAGCACGCGGCGACAGCGTTCGGGCAGGGCCTGGATGGCCTCGGCGAGCAGTTGAAGTTCTTGGTCATGGCAGACGGCCTCGGCGACACCGGGCCTATCTTCAAAGACGGGCAGGAGCTCCAGTTCTGCTATGCCGTCGATGGCGATAATCTTGCGCCGGCGGAAGAAATCGAAGGCGGCATTGCGCGCCGTGGTGAACAAATAAGCCTTTGCCGAGCGCAGGGGGGCCTGCTCGCGCGCCTGCAGCAGACGCGCGTAAGTTTCCTGGATAAGGTCGTCGACGTCGAGGTGCCGGGAGAACTTGGCCCGGAGGTAGGCGCGCAGTTCCGATTCGTGCGGCTGCACTTCTTCGGCGAACCACTTCGCGATCTCGGGGTCCTGCGGCGGCATGTTTCCTATAGGGGACGCCCTGTTCCACTCCGTGCGGCAGGCGCTGTCGAGGCGCAATTCGCCCCACGCGCCGTTCCGGGCAATTTTTCGGCAATCGTTTAGTAGAAACGGTGTCCCCGATCGTCTTTGTCGCAGGCGCTCGACCTCTCTGCCGCAATCGATGCATTCGCCGTCGGCAGGTCGCGAAGGAATCGGTGTCGCACCCTCTCCAAGAGAGTCAAAGGCGGTCCTGTCAAGGGATCTGCTGGGCCCGGGATCTGCTGGGCCGCTCTTGACGCATCGTCCTGGCCGCGCGACCTTTCCCGAGCGTGGAAGAACCGACCGTCAAAGTCATCGGCCAGTTGCGCAAGACCCCGTGGCAGCGCTTCGCCCGCCTCCAGCGCACGGCCGCCCGGCTCGCCCGGGGTCGCGGCCAGCCCAAGGGCGTATTCCGCTTTTCAACCCATGAGGCCTGCACCGCATGGACGACGAACCTGATCAACCGCGGGAAGTAACCCGCGTCCCGACCGACGCCGATCTGGTTTCGCTGGCGCGGGAACTCAACCGCTTGGGTGTCGCCTACGTGGTGGTCGGCGGATTTGCGATCAACCGCCTTGGATTCGTTCGCGCCACGGAGGATATCGACCTCCTCATTGCCCGCGATCGCGCCAATCAGTCGCTCGTCAAACAGGCATTGGAAATCCTGCCGGACCGCGCCATCCGCGAACTGGGCGACGAGGATATCGCGCAGTGGGTCGTCGTCCGCGTAAACGACGACATCACGATCGATTTGATGACGGAGGCGTGCGGTGTCCGCTTTGAGGACGCCGCGGGCGGGATCGAGACCGAGGTCATCGACGGGGTGCCGATCCCCTTCGCCGGAGCCGAGCTCATGCTCAGGATGAAGCAAAGCCCGCGCGAAAAAGACGCCGCCGACCGGAGTTTTCTGCAGCAACTCATCCGCACTCGCGCGCGCGACTGAATCCCTGGAAGGATGGGAATTGGGTCAGCGCAAGACCGAGGGGTGTGCCAGCGATCGCAACCAACGGTTTCCGGACCCAGGCTCAGCCACAGGCGGGCGCACATGTCGGTTGGCGGTGACGAAGATCGGCGCCGACGGCGCGGCGCCCTCCACGGAACTCCGATTCGTTTTTGGAGGGCGGACCGCCGTGTCCGCCAGAGCCAAGCGCTTGACCGCCAATCAGGAGATGCGCCCGCCACAGGCGGGTCCCTCAATCCGTCCTGGCCAAGACTTCCACCTCGCCCAAGCTCAGCGGTCTCCCCGCGTCCGACACGATGCGGATATAGCGGCCCGACCGGCCTACGGGGTACGGGGTCGGATAGCCGGGCGGCTCCGTGTAGATTGTGAATGAGCTCACTGATTATCGGGATCGGATGGAGAACTGCTGCTGTTCGCCGGACGGCGGCAGGTGCGCATCCACCAGAAACTTCATGCGAGCACGAGATGCTGGCTCTTCAGCTTGAGCGACTGGGCGGCGAATTCCAGGCACGCCAGTAAATCGTCGCGCTCAAGATCGGGAAACTCGACGAGCAACTCCTCGATGGTGTCGCCTCCCGCAAGGTATTCGAGCATCGATTCCACCGGGTAACGCAGATGGCGAATCGCCGGTTTCCCATGGCAAATATCGGGATCGATGGTGATGCGGGAGAGCAGCGAAGTCATCGGGGGAGTTTCCGCCGGCCCAATCCCCCCGTCAAGCAGCCGGGGTCGGCCGCCGGGGTCGGCCGCGCCTCGGGTGGGCGGAAGAGTCTACATTCAACGCTAAACGCACCCTCGGTTCCCCTTTCATCCTTCTGCCGGCCACCGGACAACCGGCTTCCGATTGGCACGAAAAAACTTGAAGCACCTATTTCGGTATGGCCCAGACTTCCACCTCGCCCAAGCTCAGCGGTCTCCCCACGTCGGACACGATGCGGACATAGCGGCCAGACCGCCCCACGGGATAAGGAGTCGGATAGCCGGGCGGCTCCGAAATGGCGATCGAGTGGACGCCGGGCTGACGGCGAATCTCGGCCGGGTCGTCCGACTGGTACGGTTCGTTGGAAATGAAGAGGGTGCCACGTTCCAAGAGGACGTTCTTGGCCGCGGCGCGATTCCAGAGGTGAACGCCGGCCAGCGGCTGGATCCGCCCCAGGTCAATTTCCAGCCACGCGCGCGCGCGCCGCCCAGATCCACCGAGGTCTGCGGGTCGCCGTCGACGACGGCTGCGGCCGACTTGATCTTTTGATTGGGCGCCAGCCGCACGGGCTTACCCTTGGCGAGGTTCCTCCCGGTGAGGAGCTGCACCGACGATGGCACCGGCCAGTCTTTCCAGGATTCGGGAATCACTGGCAGCGGAGGCGGGGGCGACCAAGCCTGGCCGACTTCTTTCAGGCGGGCCACGACGTTGTCATCCAGCAGCCCGTCGCGATTGGGCGCGCAGTTGAGCTGGAAGACCATGTTGCGGCGGTTGGCTGGTATCAGTTGTTCCCTGACAACCCAGTCCACGGAACGGAGCGGTGCCGCCGGGTGATGGGTACGCCAGAACCAGGTGCTCTGGCGCGTGTCGCCGCCGACGGCGGGCCAGTCGGCACCGACCGGTAGATTCACGCGGGCGTTCAGCTCGATGTGGGGCACATCGCTGACATAGCGGAAGCGCGCGTGAAGGAGTCTTCATGAGGGGGCTGTACCTGCCCAGGGGCTGACCCGGGCCAGCCGGATTGTGGTGGACGGCGACGTGATGGCCACGGTTGAATGACGAGGTGATAGACCTCGGCCAATTCGAAAACCGATGGCTTCATGGCGGCTTCATTATTCGAGCCATTGAATTGACCAACGCCCGAATTGAGGATCCGTTGGGACGCGAAGCCATTGCGCAAACGCAGGTGGTTGCCCGCGAATTCCGTCTGCTCGTCCGCTCCGGTTTGAGTGAAGAGGAATTATCCGTAACGTTGTATCACGAAATTCTCGAGGCCGCGTGCGTCGCCGTGGCTGATCCACCTTTGGCAATAGTGGATTTCAACGAGGCGGGTTTTGAACGAGCCGCCCGAACGTCGCACGCACGCTGGGGAAATGCTTCGTGGATGAACCTCAACCTGATGTTGCAGTTCCACGGCTTTCGTGGACAATGAGATCATGGTAGCCCGAGAAAACATTCACTTCGACCTCATCAAGCTTGTCAGTGGGGAGCGCCTCTTGCGTCTGACCGAACCGACCTCAGGCCTATCTCTCGAAAAGAAGCTTGCACCGGAGGACGCGGTCGTTCGGCAAAAGGAGAAGCTCCTCCGCGCGTTTGAAGCAGCCTTGGCGCGGCTGGAAGTCGCCGCGACCTGACCTCTCTCCGTTGGGCCAGCCGGGAGCGAATGTCGGGTTTGAGAAAAGCCCGTGCGATGATCAGGTGTCCGGTGGTGTTGGGATGGATGCGGTCCCAGGCCAGCGCCATCGGATGCGTGTGCGCGAACGCCGCGTCGAATGCAGCCTTAGTGTCGACCAGTAATTGCTACCGGACGTTGATCGAGTATTCCCGTCTCCCGCCGGACGGGCTGAGGTCGACCACGCTGAATCCGCTGCGGTCGGTGGCCGCGATTTCAACCTGGAGTTTTCGCCCGTTGGAGAAGGCGACGGTCCACCGGGTATCGCTCTCGCGTTGAACGGCGTGAATCGGATTTGTCGCCCCCGCCGCCAGTGGCCACAACAGCGTCACGAAATGCTGCGGCCCGGCGCCGGCCCGGGTGTGTCGCACCGTCAGCGCCGGGGCAGGATCACGGCCGCGTCCCACGTCCCAACCGAGCAGCTGCGGACTTTTCACCGCGGAATCTTCCCGCACCTGAAGCCCGGCTTTCGCGAGCGGAACGACGAGGAGGTTCGCCTTCCCGTGGTCCGCCGTGAGGGTACCCGCGATCGGTTTCGCATGCGTCCACTTCGTCGTCTTCAGTTGCCAGCGGGCCTCATATTCGTGCGCTGCGCCGTCGGTGGGCGTGAGCGAATCGTGCACCAGAAAGAACTCCCCTTGAACCATGGCCACTTCGCGACGGTGCCGCGCGAGGGGTTTCCGGTCTGGGCCGTAGCCGCCGATGAACCAGCCGCTGGCGTAATCCCAATCGGGCTGGGTCACAAAGACCGGGGCCGGCGTCGCCGGATCGTCCAGGCCGATCGGATCCACGTAGGATATGAAAACGCGGTTCTGGTTTAGTCCGTCGACCATCACGGTGTTGTGCGACTCCGTCTGCTGGCCGTATTTCCGGAAAGCGCTCTTGTCATACGTGCCGCCACCGCCGTCGAAGAGCAGTTCGCGCCCCTTGGCCCACACCATGAGACTGAGTTTGTCCTGGTGTCCGTGCCAGCCGCCGAGGTGGCCGACATCGAAGCAGGCGAAGTTGTCCGCCCTCCCCCACCCCGAGCGCATCACCGCATAACCGCTGCTCTCGAGCTGGACAGAGCGCCACGGCGGCGGCGCGACCGGGCCCGTGATTTCCTTGGGATGATTCTGGCTGACCGCCCACCGCACCAGCCCACTCTCCGGAAAGAGCTGCGCCAGCTCCGGCTTGAAGTTCATGCGCTCCTCCGCGCCGGTGTCGTTGACCTTCGGGAAGGTGCGGTCAGGCGCCATGAGCTTGACCAGCCACTCATGGGCACGCTGCAACATCGGCAGGTAGGATTCGGGAAAACTCTTCTCATCGCCCATCAATTGGGCGAGCCGGTAAGCGGCCACCGCCTTCTCGAGCACCCAGCGATGATAGCCCGGGGCAAATTCATACCAGCCTCCATCCGCCAGCAGGCTGCTCTGCAGCGTCGCGACCAGCCGGGAAAGACCATCGGCGCGCCACTGTGCCGCCGGCTTCAGCTCGGGGAACACCACGCCGACGGTGTAGAGTCCAGACCACGAAATCAGATAATGATTGGTCGAAGGCAGATGGGGATCCGGCACGCGGTGCTCGGCGAGATAACGACCGTGATCGGCGAGGCACTTTAGCATCAGGATCAGATCTGCGTCAGTGAACTCCGGCGCGGACAGGAATCGATGCCAAGCTTCCGGCCAGGATTCGTCGGCCCGCAGGCCGGCTTCGAGCCCGCGCCAGCCGGAGCCCGGGGCCTCGTCCATCATGTTGGGCATCGGCATCGCCTGCGCCCACGAACGCAGCTGGTGGACAAAGATGTTCGCGTATCTCGCGTCACCCGTCTTCCACCAGGCGTCGCCCAGTTCCTTCCAGTAACCCATGCGATTCAGACTCCACAGCCATTCGTCGGTTTGGTTGGGCTGACCGGCGGTGGGATTGATGTGCCAGTCTGCCACGCCGCCGCGAAAGGGGAATCGCCGGTAGAGGATCGTCAGGTTGCCCGCCATCATGGCGTCGATGCTCTTCAGTTCGGGTTTGACGCTCGCCGGATCGCGTTGCTGGGGATCAAACCACCATTTGACGGTGCGGCGCTGGCGATAGTAAGCGGCGAGTGCCTTGATCGCCGCAGCCGTGTCGCCACGGTCGGCGGCGCGCCGCACCTCGGTCAGCTCCGGCCGATTCAAGTCGATCAACTCCAGCAAGTCGCGGTCGAAGAGCCTCGGGCCTTGGGGATCGCCCAAGCGGACATCACCGAAATGCAGCACCAGTCCGGGCGTGCGGTTCGCGGTAATCGAGAACTCGATCCGCTGCACGTCGCGCCAGTTCGTGCGCCGCTTGCCCGGGGCCGACTCAAATGATCGTCGCGGCAACAGCACCTCCTGCCAACCCGTCCACGAAATCTGCACGAGCCCGCTCACCGTGTCGGCTTCCTCCTTCTGCAGATCGTCATTCGGGGTGCCCGGACTTTGCGCCGACGAGTGGTTTTTCAAGACGCCAACGTCCACCGTCCGCGGATTTTTTCCGCGGGTGGTGACGGTGACCTTGAGCCAGTCCCCGCTCGCCTGGCTGGCATGAATCCAGATCCGTATCCAGCCGGCCGCAGTAAGGTCGGTCTTGGCCAGTTGCAGACTCAGGGCAGGTGCCCGGGCAGGCTCCCATCGAATGGACGGCGCGCCGTGATGTTTCATCTCCGGGGCGGCGGTTCCGCCGCTCCACGCCGCGGCGGAACTCGCCGGAGCCACGATGGTCTCGCTGGCCGCGAGTGGGCCGGCGGCGAACCAACAGAGGGCAAGAACTACGAAACGACAAATCGGATGGTGAGGCATCGGCGGAGAAGGGCGGGGAGGCTGGGCCTACTCTGTCCTTGGGCGAAGGCCGGGGCAATCCGGATGGGGTTGTACGGTACAGATTCCCGGGCTGCGGCGGGCCGTTCACACGAACTCCCGCCAGGTATCCATGGCGTCCATGAAGGCTCGCTAGAATGCGAACGAGTTTGTCACATAACCGTAGAGGGATTTCTCGGTCGGTGATGAGGATGAGCCAAGTCAAAGCGTTCCTGTAAAATGCGCAGCAACGGGAGTGATTTCGTATGCAGTGCGCGGGCGAGCGACTGAAGGAAAACACGTGGCGCGTTCACCGCTCGACCCCAAACCCCAAAGCCAGACCCCGTTGAATCGGTCCAGCCATCACCCCGACAGCCTTCTTGAAGCATAGGTTCGTGCAAGCCAGGGCTCCCGCCCGAAGTCGCCATTGACTCACCCGATGAATGGCATTCGCTGCCCTCATGCGCACGCTGCTTGAAATCGAAAAGGCCATCGCGCGTTTGCCCTCGGATGACCAATTGCAGTTGATCAAAGACATTCCCGCACTGTGCCCCGAGGTGTTCCCACGCGATGGCTGGTATTCTATTCTACAAGACGCCACGCCCAGGCCTGCATTTTCCCAGTTTTTGGATCGAGTTGATGCCGAATATTCTCATGCCCCCGAGAGTTTCCCGGTGCTGAATGAGGACAGTCTCAGCGAGAAGCCGTGACCTCGCGCGGCACTCCGGGTTTTTGGCAGACTTACTACGCGCTGCCGCAGGAGATGCGTGCTGCCGCACGTGAGACCTATCGAAAATTCGCCGCCAATCCGGCGCATCCCGGCTTGAAGCTTGAGCGGCTCGAATTCGACCGTCGCGCGTGGTCGGTCCGAGTCACTCGCGATTGTCGGGCCGTGGCTCGTCGCTACGGCGACGACTGGCTTTGGGTGTGGATCGGCAGTCACGCGGAATTTGACCGCCAATTCCCAAAATAATTCCGCGACTCGAAAAGGGAGGGGACGGAAAGGGCCAGGCAAATTATTGCGAGAGTCATCCCTTGCGGTGCGCGTGGAGGGAGTGCCCTCGTGGCAGGGGAACCGCGTCGGATCAGGTCTGGATCGTCGCCGTCATGCCGCTGAAGCGTGACCCCGATTACTGGAAGCACGGACTAACGAACTGAGTTTTCCCGTTGGCAGCCGTGCTCGCCCGCTGCTGCTGCGACTGATCGCCACGGACATTGGCCTGACCGTGGAGGAGTTCCCCGGGCGGCGTTGAGGATGGGCCGAGTCAGAACGTCGCCGTCACGATGTGCGGCGACGCACAAGTGATCCGGCGTGGAGTGCGCGGGCGAGCGACTAAAGGAAAACACGTGGCGCGTTCACCGCTCGACCCCAAACCCCAAAGCCAGACCCCGTTGAATCGGCCGGCCTCGGTCCATCGCGGTCTCGCTACCGTCCTCGCGACCGAGAGTTCGGCCAAACGCGGCAAGCGCCGGAAGCTCTGGGAATGAACGCAACTGGGAGGGGGGGCTGGGGCGGCGTAAGCCCCAGCAAGCCGCGCCCGCGCCCGACGCGGGACGTGGCGTAGCAAAGCATCGCAGGGATCGATGCGCGGAGCTCCGGCGACCCCCTCCGGGCCGCGACCCCCACCCCAGCGGCCCCCGCACCGCCCCCCGCACCGGCACGCCCGCGGCGCGCGATCCATTTTCTCGCCAACACCCCGAAAAACGCGACCAAAACGTACCGCCAGTATTGAATCCCGCGTACCTCAGCTATCACCGGCTCGTACCAGTTCCGCTCCAAGCGCCCCAGAATCGCCGCTGCTGGCAGCCGTACTTCCCCTTCTACTTCCCCCCGATCAGACTACGGTGATCGACGCCGCCAGGTTTCGTGGCAAACTCTTCATATGATTGCGTCACCTTTGGTTATGGCGGCCCTCGAAGAAGCCGAGAAGTCAAACGCCACATTGAGCGCGATTCTCACGGTGCATGTTCAGGATCGGCAGCACGTCGAACAGGAAATCTGTCGGATTGTCGATGAATCGGCGGCGCAGGTCCACGAGACTCCGGAGGAGTATCATGTTTATCCTCACATCGCCGCCGTCCGGCTTAGGGCGCATCCGTCGCTGATTCGGGTGCTGCTGACGCGGTCCGAGATAGAGCGCGCCAATAGCGGTTTCACCCAGGCGCCGTTCCGGTTCGCAAACCCTCCCGGATCCGGTCCCGCTTAAAATCCAGTTTCCTTACAGTTACAGTTCGAATAGACCCGTCCCGGATCCGATCCCCCTGAAAATCCATTTTCCTTTCAGCACCCGTAACGATCGCGCAGCCCCCAGCGGTGGTGACGTGAAACATGCCGTCGCGTCGTGGCCGTGGGTTTTTCTGCTGGGTCTGATTTTCGCGGCGCGGGCGGCGGCGGCAGCGGCAGATGAGGTGCCCTTGGTCCTGGATCCGCAGTCGGTCCATCAACTCGAGCTCTCCAGGCCGGCCGCCGATATCTGGGAGATCAAGACGACGGGCGTGGATCCCTTTGTCGCCACCCGCCCGTTTCCGGCGGCTCCGGCCGCGGCGACGGTGCTGACGTTTGAGTACATCTCGATCGGCAGGGTGAAACCGTTCGAGGTATTTGCCGGATTTCCGTGGAGCGAGTCGCGGGCGCAGACGGCCGCCGAGCTGCCGTACAGTGAAGGCTGGAGCGTGTTTGCGATCGACCTGCGTCCGGCGTTGGAACGAGGCCGCGCGCCGCTAACCCGGTTGCGCTTGGATTTTGGCGTGACCCCCGGCCAGGTGGTGCAGGTCCGGAATCTGCGGTTGCGAACGCCCGCGCCGAATGAGGACGAAATCAATCGCCGCCGGGTCTCGCGCAAGGAGGCCGAGACGGCGGTCGATCAGCAGATCCGGCAGTACCTTGGGCGATCGTTCAGCTCGCACATTGAGCAGGTGGCAGTCCGTTCCGACGTGATCGAGATTACTGGGAAGATCGGCAAACTGGAGGGTGAGCTGTGGCTGGTGGAGACGCCGATTTGGCAACAGCCCACGCAAGAAAAGACGTTTTCCCGAGTGCAGCGGCTCGACGCGAAAAAGGGTGGCTTGTTTGCCGCGACCGTCCCCCGGCGCGTCGGGAGCGGGGATGGGCAACGGGATCGGCTGTACACCCGTTGGATGGTCGTGTGCGCCGGTGCGGCCGGTGATGAAGTTCGTTCTCCCGCGCGGTACGCCGACACCGTGACCGCTCGCCATGATTGGCCCAAGGTCGCGCCGCGTTCGAAGAAGGGGCTGGGCGGGTTTGGCGCTGGCCGGGCCGCGCTCGCCGATGAACTGGACCAACTCGGCATCACGAGCGTCACCGTAAATCTGTTCTTGGGTCGCCTGCTGCGGGCGCAGGCCTCGGCGAAGACCATGCCGTTTTCGTACAATGGGCGGACCTACCACGCCGATCGGGATGAAATTGAGAAACTGGATCTCACCTTGCTGGCGGCGGCGGCGCGCGAAGCGCTGGTGTTTGGCATTCTCCTCGTGGGAAAGGCGGAGACGTGGGAGACGCCGGCCCTCGGGCGCGTCATGCAGCATCCGGATTGCGAGCCGGCGGGCATTTACAGCATGGCCAACGTGACCAGCGCCGAGGGCGTGGAGCACTACGCCGCGCTGGTGGATTACCTCGCCGAGCGCTACAGCCGGCCGGCGGGGCGCTTTGGGCGGATCCACCATTGGATCGTGCACAACGAGGTCGATGCGGGCTGGACGTGGACCAACTGCGGCGAGAAGCCGCCCGTGCTGTTCCTCGACCAGTATCACAAGTCGATGCGGCTGGCGCACCTGATTGCGCGGCAGTACGACCCGCACGCGCGGGCCTATATTTCGTTGACACATCACTGGGCGGCGACGGCGACCTTTCGCTACACCCCGTCGCGGGAGGTGCTCCGCCACCTGCTGGCGTTCTCGCGGGTGGAGGGGGACTTCGACTGGGGCATCGCGTTTCACCCGTATCCGGAATCGTTGCGCGAGCCGAAGAGCTGGCGCGATCGCAAAGCGACCTTTGCCTTCGACGCGCCGGTGATCACGTTTAAGAACATCGAGGTGCTGGATGCGTGGGTGCGGCGGCCGGAGAACCGCTATCTCGGGCGTGAGGTGCGCTCGGTGCATCTCACCGAGCAGGGCCCAAACTCCCCCGACTACAGCCCCCGGGCTCTCGCGGAGCAGGCGGCGAGCATGGCGTACGTTTGGAAGAAGATTCGCGATCTCGACGCCATCGAGGGCTTTCAATTTCACAACTGGATCGACAATCGCCGCGAGGGTGGCCTGCGGATCGGACTCCGGCGATTTCCCGACGATGCCGACGAGCCACTCGGCCGAAAGCCGATCTGGCATGTTTACCGCGCCCTCGGCACATCCGAGGAGGACGCCGCCTGCGCCTTTGCGCTGCCCATCATCGGCGTGCAGAGTTGGGACGAGGTGCCATATCGCGGACCGATCTCCGGCCAGCCGTGATCCTGAAACGCCCCCCCCGCGTCCGCGTCTCTCTGTCTTCTTCCGCCCATGACCACAGTCATCACTTCGCGATGGCGGCGATTCATGGACGTCTTCCTGAGCGGCGACACCGCCCCGGATGGACGCTGCAATTACCGCTACCAGGAACGAGCCTCGACCCGATGATCCCGCGCGTGCACTTTGTCCCCACATGCCCTTGAAATCCTCACGATTCATCTGCCTCCTGATCCTCTCCGCCGCGCCCGCCGCCCTTTGGGCCCAAGCCGTATCAGGCACGCCCATGCCGCCCGCCGCACCGGTCGCCGCGAAGGAGGAGGTCCTGATGCTGACGCCGTTCGAGGTGAACTCCGCCAAGGACACCGGCTACCTGGCGAGCCAGACCCTCTCGGGCACCCGCCTCAACACCCGGATCGAAGACACCGGGGTGGCCGAGACGATCATCACGCCGGATTTCATGCGGGATCTCGGTCTGACCGCGTTGGACGAGGTCTTCAAGTTCGTGCCCAACACGACCACGGACGACCCTGCGCTTGGCACCACGGCCGGCAACAGCGGCCTGTTCAGCAGCGTCTCCTACACCTCGCGCGGATTCTCTGTGGCGAGCGCCCAACGGGATTTCCTCCCGACCACCGCGCCCGCCGACATCTACAATACCGAGCGCATCAGTTTCACGCGCGGGCCCAACGCCATCCTCTACGGGCTGGGCAATCCCGGGGGCATCTCCAATGCGGTGTCCCAACGCGCCAACCTCAACCGGCGCAGCTTCGAGGTTGATCTGAAGGTCGACTCCAACTCCGGCGTTCGCCACAGTGCCAACGCGAACGTGCCGCTGATCAAGGGCCAGCTCGCCCTCCGCCTCGCTTACCTCGCCGATGATCGCGGGTCGCATCTCCAGCCCGACGAGAACCTTCACCGCCGCGCCTACGCCGCGCTCCGGTTTCAACCGTGGCGGAAGACGATCATCGACGTAAACTACGAAGGCGGCGACCAGCGACGGCGCGCCTTCGCGCGGGGCTATACCTATAGCGACGGTTTCAGTTCCTGGACGACTCTGCCGCCGGCCAGCCGCCCCAGCGTTACCGTCCCCGGTTCGGTGCTGAACAACTCCACGATCGCCGGACTCGACCAGCTCGCCGCCGCCACCTCGATCTTCATCGTGGACGGGGCGACTCCGGCCGTCGCGCCGATGAACTGGGCGCGCATGGGCAAGACGCGGCTTCCGACCCCGAATCTCGGCAGCAGCATCCACAGCGTGTCGGACCATGAGTCGTTCGCTTTGCCGTTTCCCCTCGAAACGAATCTCATGGGTTTCTCCGATGGCACGCAGGTTGATTTCCGCGGCCTGACTGCCTCGTGGCAGCAAAACCTCCTCCCCAACCTCGATTTCGAACTTACCTACAACCGCCAGTTCAGCGACCGCTTCTCCGACTATTCCAAGACGGCCGCGACCGATAATCTGATGGTGGATCCCAACGCCGTGCTGCCGAACGGCGCACCCAATCCGAACTTTGGCAAGTACTACACCGATGCCGGCGGCCCCCAAGGGGTGATTTTCTTCCAGAAGAACAACCTCGAAGTTGGCCGCGCGACCATGTCCTACGAACTGGAGACGAAGAAGTATCTGCCGCGGTTCGGCCGCTGGCTGGGGCGCCACCGGTTCGCCGGGCTCATGGAGCAGCAGCGGAATTCGCTCAGCGGCGTGAACAACGCCACCTTTCGCAATCTCTCGCCCACGAAGACGAGCGTGCCGGGCGTCACCGTGGCGTGGCCCGCCGCGCCGGGTGCCGGTCAGAACATCATCAACTACCGTTTCTATTTTGATCCCGCGACCGGCGTGGACCACATGTCGAGCCTCTGGGACAAGTACCCGCGGTTCGCCACCAGCGACAACCTCGCGGCCCTGCAGGCGGCGCTGCCCACCGAAGCGAACGGGGTCACTCCCGGTTTCGGCAACAGCGGCCCGCCCGTGTTGCGCTACACGCGCGTCGACACGCGGATCTTTGCGACGCACAATTACTGGCTCGACGAGCGCGTGATCACGCTTTTCGGCTGGCGCACCGACGAGCGCGCGCAATACACCCGCAGCCTGCCGATCGATCCCGGTTCGCTGCTCTATTCCGATCCCGCCCCCTACAACGCGCGCGACGGCGTCAATACCAAGACGGTCCAACCCGCCAAAACGTTTTCCCGCGGCATCGTCTTCGTCGTCACGCCGTGGCTGCGCCTTTTCTACAACTCGTCCAGCAGCCTCGTCCTGCAGGATCTCGCCGCCAGCGATCTCTACAGCCAGCCCATCAACAACGCCGAGGGCGAGGGCACTGAGACCGGCCTGCGGGTGGCGTTCTTCAAAGGCCGGCTGCAGGCGTCGCTCAGCCGCTGGCAGACTGATCTTAAGGGCCAGGCGATCGCGACTATTCGCAATCAACTCGGACTTTTTAACTTCGTTAATGCCACCAACACGCTCTGGAACAGCGCGGCCTCCCTGAGCGGCGACATCAAATTCCTCCAGCCCCCGTATCGGCCCGCGCAGGGCTTCACCGACTACCAGGACTACGTGGCCGAGGGTTATGAGTTCACGCTGACGGCGAATCCCAGCCCCAACTGGCGGCTCACCGTCAACGCGGGACAACAGACCAACCAGCAGAGCAACCTCGGGCCGGTGCTGCAAAGATACTGGGCCGAGTATGAGCCGCTGTGGCGCAACTTCCCGGGCTACGATCTCAACGGCAACGGCATCATCGACCCGACGCTGCCCACGACCCCGCAGGCGCAGATTGAGAAGTTCCTCGACCGGAATGGCGGCATCGAGGCCGGCACCGCCGGCACCATCGCCGCCCTCCTCAATGCCTACGGCGCCGGCGTCCGGCGCATCGTGGCCTCCAGCGGGGTGTCGACCGCGAGCATTCCGAAATGGACGGGCAACCTTGTGACGAATTACCGGTTTTCCGACGGCTGGCTGAAGGGTGCCGGAGTCGGCGGCAGCCTCAGCTACCGGGGGCCGCGTACGATTGGGTTCCTGCTCACGAAGGAGGGACTCTACCAGCCCAACTCGGCCATCAAGGGCACGGCGGCCTGGGATAACGGCCTTTGGGTTTCCTACGCGCGGACCATCAAACTCACCGCCTCGCGTTCCGTGCGCTGGCGCGTGCAGTTGAATATCCGCAACGTTCTCGACGATCGCGATCTCGAGCCCGTGACCGGTCTCGACGACGGCACTGGACGCGGCGAGGTCATCCGCTGGCGCGTGCCCGAACCGCGGACCTTTGTGTTCAGCAACACCCTGGAATTCTGATCGGTCCGTCCTCATCACCGTATGCCACTGCTGCCCGGCTCCGCCTGTTCCCGCGACGATTCCGCCGTTTCGCGCTCGGCCACCCCTTCTCCTTTGGCTCAATCGCGGCTGCAGCTTCGACTGTGGTTCCTCGCTTGCCTGGCGGCCGGGCCTCTTGCCGCCGCCACCGGGCGGCCTAATTTGCTCTTCATCCTCACGGAGGATCAAGGCGCGCAACTGAGCTTTGTCGGCACGCCCGGGTTGCAGACGCCGCACATGGACTCGCTGGCGCGCACGGGGGTGTACTTCAACCGCGCCTATGTGGCGTATCCCGTGTGTTCGGCCTCGAAGGCGGCGATCTACACCGGGCTCCACAACCACGCGAACGGCATCCTCAACAACACGCTCAACTACCACAAACCCGCGGCGAAGGTGACCGCGGCCGAGCGCGAGCATGTGTTGTACCGCACGAACCGCATTCGCGACGCGGTGCCGACGCTCGTCGAGCGCCTGCACGCGGCCGGTTATTATCAAGGCGTGACGAGCAAGCTGCACGTGCTGCCCAACGAGAAGTTTCCGTACGACGAATTCATGGGCCCAGGCGCCACCCGTCCCGGGCTGGCGGAATTCATCGCGCGCGCGCGGCGCACGGGCAAACCGTGGCATCTCTTCTACAATATCTCCCCGTCGCACCGGCCCTATCCCAACAGCGACGTGGAGAAGATTCGGGTGAATCCCGCCGAGGTGAAACTGCCCGCGTATCTCCCCGACACGCCGGTCGTGCGCCAGGACTGGGCGGAGTATCTGGCCGCCATCGAAGTAGCGGACGCACGTGTGGGGGAGGGGCTGGCGGCCCTGCGGGCCTCCGGCGAGGAGGCCAACACGATCGTCGTTTTCCTCGGCGACCACGGGCCGACCTTTCAGCACGGCAAGATGACGCTCTATGATCTCGGTTTGCGCACGCCGCTGATCATCCGGGTGCCGGGGTTGCCAGGCGGCGTGCGCACCGACGCGCTCGCCAGCACGCTGGACCTCACTCCGACGCTGCTGGACTTGCTCGGCCTCGAGCCGCTGCCGCAGACGCACGGACTTTCGCTCAAGCCCGTGCTGACGGGAACTCCGGGGGCGCGGGGCCACGATCATATTTTCGCGCAGATTTCCCACCGCGGGCCGCTGCCCAATCCCGGCATGCAGGAGCGCAGCGTGAGTGACGGTCGCTGGAAGCTGATCTACCGCGAGAAAGCCGGGACGGCCTGGCGGCAGGTGCAGGCCGACAGCAAGGACTGGAAGCCCTGGCGCAACCGCACCTACGATGAGACGGTGAAGCACCGGGACCGTTTCCCGGCGCAGTATCGCATCTTGGCGGAGATGGATCCGCAGAGCCTCGGCGGCAGGGTCCCCGCGCTCGAGCTGTACGATCTGCAGGCCGATCCCGACGAGATGCGCAATCTCGCGGCGGAGGCGCCGCACCGCGCGGCGCGCGATCGGCTGTACGCGGCGTTGCGTAAATGGGTGGCGGATACGCAGGACCCCGCGGTGGCGCCACCCGAGTCATCGATCCCATGAGCAAGTGCCGCGGCCCCGGGAGGGCAGGCACTCCTGCCTGCCAAAAGCGCTTCGAGTTTCGCCGGCCTCGTTTCCTGGGCCGCTACCTCCTCTTGGCCGTCGCCGTGCCTGGCGGGAGCATCGTTGCCGCCGCTGCCCCGCCGAACCTCATCGTCATCCTTGCCGACGATCTCGGCTACGCCGATGTGGGCGCGCAGGCGCAGGCGCGCGACATGCGGACGCCCCATCTTGATCGCTTTGCCGCCGAGGGCGTGCGCTGCACGGCGAGCCGATCCGAAAGGAGCCGCTCCGAAAGGGCCCGTTGGGTCGCCCAGTTCCATGGGTTACTTGCGCTCGTACGTCGGTTCTCAGGAGCACACACGACAAGAGTGCGATGCCGCCACGAACGGGCGTGGATGCGTGCATATTGACACTCACGGCACCTCGTAGATTTCCACTATCGCGGTGCCACCGACAGAGCCGATTATCGGATTCATTTGCGCGGTGTAGTTGCCGGGCGCGAGCGTGAGGAGCAACACGGAGTCCTTGCTCGACGATGCGCTGAGCGCGAAGGAGAGAGGATCCGTTCATCTCAAAACGCCCCCTTGATTCCCGCCGTGAATTGCGCGCCACACTCGCGATTGCCCCATTGGCGGGCGTAGGACGGCGTTTCGGAACCGTAGCTCAAGCCCACGCGTGGCTCGTTGAGGAGGTTTTTCGCGCTGACGAAAAGCACCACCTGCTTGCGCACGCGATACGCGAGATTCACATCGAGGCAGGTCGTGGCGGCGGTGTAGTCGTAGGCATCCGGGCCGAACGCGCTGTTGGCATTGTGCCGTTGTTGACCGCGATAATTCCATCGTGCGGTGCAATCGAAGTTCTGCCCGCTGAACTTAAGACCCCAGGTGGCGCTGCGCTTGAGGAAGGAGCTGAAGTCCGCCTCCCGCTCGCCCGCGAGCTGCAGCTCCGTGACGTTGCCGAACACCGAGAAGTGACGACCGAGCGACCCCAAGACGCGGAGGGATTGGTTGAAGTTCAACGTCACACCGCCGATGCGGGCGCGATCGGTGTTCGTCTGCGTGGAAAGATTCCAGCCGAGGTAGGACGAATCCAACCCGAGCGTCGCCAGATCGTCGGCGGTGGCGGGCTGCAAGGCATCGCCGAAAAAATTCCGGATGTTTTTCTGGAAAACACCGAGTGTGGCGAACCCACCCTGATCCGAATAATATTCGAAGGAGAGATCGTAGTTGTCCGCCGACCAGGGTTTGAGCGCCGGATTGTTGACGCTGATCGTTCCGCGAATGCGGGTGGGGTCGAGGAGCTGGGCCTCGGTGAGGTTTGCCTGATTGATGGTCACGTTGGGAACGATCAGGTGGAGTTCAGGCCGGCCGTAAGTCTTCGCCCAACCGATCCGGAGCTGGATTTTTTCCGTCACATGATAGGTGGCGTTGAGGCTCGGGTAGTAACCGTCGTAAGTGTTCGAAACACGGGAGGCGCGCTCGCGGTTGATGAGCCGCACCTCGTCGATGGAACCGGTGGCGCCCGCTTCGGGCCGGCGAACCTGCCGGCCCTGGGCGTCGCGCACGAACGCGCCACTGGCGTTGCGCAAGAACACCGCACCCGGATCGACCAGCGGTCCGAGGCCGACGTCCTTCGTCTGCTCCCAGCGCACGCCGGTTACGAGACTGAGGCGGTTTTGAAGCAGCCGGGTCTCGCCCTGAAAATACGCCGCCGTGACCGTTTCCTGGATCCAATTCGAATCGACGATTCGCGAACGCTCCGACGCCAGAAGCTGGGCCGGCGTTTGGGTGAAGAGGCCGGGGTTGGTCTGCCACTCGGCGTGAAGTTTTCGCACCGAAACCCACGGGATGTTGTTGGCGATCGAAGGGAAGCCATCCCGCAGCGGCCGATTCGCCATGACACTCAGATAAGGTGCGAGTGTCGCCGGCGCGCCGGCGGCGGTCCGGTTGTAGGTGTAGTTGCTGGCGTGGAATCGCCAGTCGTTCGTGCGGACGGAATTCGAGCCGCCGATTTGCAGCGCGAACGGGAACGAAAATGCGGCTCCAGGGCACAATTCGTGGGTGAAACGAGTGTATAAGTCGAAAGCGTGAGAGAATTCAAGGCAGCTGGGAAAGGGGCGGGTTGGGCAACTATCGCACCCACGTCCTCGCTCGCTCGGGGGCGGCCGGCGTGCTTT
>SXSC01000298.1 GCA_005792355.1 Opitutaceae bacterium | reverse complement strand
TGAGCCGGGGTGATCATGGGGTCTGCGCGAAAGCCCCAAGCGTTACCGCTCACGCAGACCGACTCCGACTTAAAACCCCGCCACCGCGGACACGGATTCTAGTAGGCGCCGACCCCGACGTATAGTCGGCGTTCTACAGCATGGTCTCAATCAAGCCAATCCGTTTGCTGGCCAAACGCGCGCGCGGCGATCTGGTTTTGGCCTCCCGCAGATTCAGAAAGACCGCAGATGGTCGGCCTTCTGACTCTGCATCTGTGGCCTTTCTGAATCTGTGGGAGGTCCTTCATTTCGGCCGGTCGCAAGGATTCACGTATGAACTGCGATGGGCGGCGAAAGCAGAACCCTACGGCTGCACCACGATTTCCAAATTCGCGATTTGAAACGCGAGGGCGCGCGGGTCGGTGCCGATCTTTTGTGCCGGCCGGTCACTCGTGAAAATCAGCACCGTCTCGCCCGGCGGCAACGTGAACCCAAAACGGATCTCCGTCGTGCCCTTGGCCCCGATCGTCTCCCCCCAGAGCAGGCGTTCTCCCAGGCTAATCCGCAGGGAACGCGCTCCTTCGACGGAGCTCGCCTGACCGCGGATCGTGGCCCGCACCGGCCGGCCGGCACGGTTGTTCAAACGCAACTCGGCGGAGCCCGAAGTCCAACGCCACTGGTTCTTCGCATGCCGCTCGGGCGCGTGCCAACCCTTGGCCGGAACGACCCGGACCGCCGCACGCATCGTCTCGTCGGCCCGCACCGTGTAGAACTCATGGGGCGGTGAGTACTCGAAGATCGTCGCCGCCACCGTCAGGTTGCCCACGAGCAAAATCGGCAGCCAGCGCACGCCGCGGGGGACGAGGATATTGAACGCGAGGGTCATCGGCAGCAGCACCCGCGTCGCGGCGCCGGGGAAACCTTCCCAAACCGGCGTAGCGAGAAACACCATCATCAATGCAAACGCCGCCCCGATGCGCCACCACCGTTCGCCCGGCCGCCAGCGCACCGCGAAGAAAATCCATTGCACCGCGAGGGCCACCATCGTCGCCAACGTGGCCCACGAGAGCGCCGTCGCATCCGGCCCCGCCATGTCGCGCACGGCGAAACGGATCTTCTCGGCAAACCCGGCAAAGGGCAGCGTGAAGTTGCCGAGGCCGGGATCTTCCGCCGGACCAAACTTGAAGCGCACAAAGGCCATCCAGGCAAACAGCGGCAGGGCGATGACGAACGCCTTCAGCCCCACGCGCCCCCACGTGCGCGGCGAGCGCCAGCCCGGCCCGGCGCCGGTCGCCGGGTCGGGGTCCAGCCCGGCGCAGGCGAGCAGGCTCGTTTCCTTGCCCAGCCCGGCCAGCGCGAGCGTCACGCCGCCCGCGGTCCGGCGGCCCTCCTCGAGCCAACGCATCGCGAGCGCGACCAGCAGGAGACTCGGCCCGTCGACCAATGAGTGCCGCACGCTCATGCACAATCCGTGGGAAAACATCACCGCCGCCCACCGAAAGAAATTTTCCCAGGTCGTCGGCGGAAACCAGCGCAGCAGCACCCACGCCAGCGCCAACCAGCAGACGACGTTAAGCAGCGCATGCGCCTGCACCACCCCTGCGGGCTGGCCGGCACCGAGCAGCCAGGCGGCCCAGCAGAGCAGAATTCGCTTGGCACGATACGGCAGGTTGTCGATCGCCTTGAGCAGCTCGGGATTGTCGAGCGTCGGATACAGCGCCAGCTGCACGTAGTACGAACCATCGTAGCCGGCCGACCCCTCGTAGACATAATGCGGGATCTGCCGCAGCGCCGTCACCTTCGAATCGTTGAGGATCTCTCCGATCGAGATGAGGCTCGAAAAGCCGAGGCCCCGCTGATAAAACTGCGCAACCCCGGAGAGGAAGACGACGACCGCCGCGACGCAGGCGAGCTGGGGACGAAACCGCAGCAGTCGCAGCAGGAAACCGCCCCGCGGGGCACGGGATGGCGCACTCATCCGCTGCGCCGCGCGTCGCGCCGGCCAACGGAACGACGCGGGCCATGCGGGCGCTTGTCTTCCAAATTTCTCACGAACAGTTTCGGGCATCACAGAACGCGATCGCTCCATGTCAAATCCCAATCCCCCCGCCCCCGCCCGCTCGGCGCAGCGCCTGCGCGTCTGGCTCGGTGTCCTGGCGTTGGTCGGCTACGCGATCTTTCTCGCGCGGCATTGTGCCGTTGTCGCGGGCGGAGCGGATTCCTCGGGCTATCTCAACAGCGCGCGATTGTTCGTGGACGGCAAACTGGCAACCGATCTGCGGGCCCCGCCGGAATTCGGGCCGCGTGACTCGCTCGATGCGATGCATTTTCTGCCGCAGGGTTTTTCCCCGGGAAACGATCGGACGCGCCTGACGCCGACCTATCCCACGGGCCTGCCGCTCCACTTGGCGGTGGCGGGAAAACTCTTCGGTTGGAGTGTCGGCCCGCTGCTTGTCATGCTCGTCGCGGCCACGGGCGCACTCTGGCTGTGCTATCTCGTCGCGCGCGAACTCGGCCTGTCGGCCGGTCTCGCATTCTCCGGGAGCATCATGCTCGGGACGTTTCCCGTGTTCATCTTTACGTCGGTGCAGCCGCTGAGCGACACCCTGGCGACCGCCTGGAGTCTCGCGACACTCTTCGCGGCGTTGCGCGCGCGCGGTCGTCAGGCCTGGGCCGTCGCCGCGGGTGCGGCCTTCGCCCTCAGCGTTCTCGTCCGCCCGACGAATCTCCTCCTGGCACCTTCGCTGGTGGTGCTCCTCGGGCTCAACTGGCGGCGGCTCACGCTCTTCACCCTCGGCGGCCTGCCGGGCGCGGCGTGGCTCGCGTGGTACAACCACCAGCTCTACGGCCATCCGCTGCAGTCGGGGTACGGGGACATCTTTGCGGCGTTTTCGCTGATTCACGGCGCGCCGACGGCGCTCCACTTCACGAAGTGGCTCGCCCTGCTGCTCCCGGCCGTGCTGCTCGCCCTGCCGTTTGCCGCGCTGACGCGGCGCGAATTGCGCGGTCGGGAGATGCTTTCCCTGGTGACCGCGTTTGGGGCCGTCGCGGGCTGCTACTTGTTCTATGACGTTTCGCATGAAGTCTGGTGGTGCCTGCGATTTATTTTGCCCGTGGTACCCGCACTAATCCTCGCCGGTCTGCTCGGCGTGGAAGCGCTGGCCCGCGGACCGGGGAGTCGCTGGCCGAAGGGGTTTCGCCCAGCGGTCGCGTGCGGCCTTGTCCTGTGGGCCGTCGGAAACTCGTGGTACTGGTCACCGCAACTGGGCGTATTTCTGATGAAGCGCTACGAGCAGGCCTACGCCGACGCCTCGCTCGTCGCGCGCGACCTCCTGCCGAAGGAGGCGATTGTGGTGAGTTCCTCCTTTAGCGGTTCACTCTATTTCTACACGGAGTTTGCGGTGCTGCGTTTTGATCAGGTCGAGGCCCCGGTCTTCGCCCGCTATGCCTCCCTCGCCCACGGGGCCGGACGCCCGGTGTGCGCCGTGTTGTTCAAATCCGAGGAAGCCGAGGCGTTCCGACGCTGTCCGGGAACGTGGACAAGCCTCGCGCAAATCCACAACGTGGGAATCTGGCGGCTCGCTCCACCCACGCCGTAGCCCGCAGCTTTTCTCACGAAGTGGATCTCCCCCTCTGGGGTCCGCCTGAGCATGGGCGCTCCCAGCGCCATCCGGAGACGCGTCTTTCGCGGTCGCAAACATCGAACGGCTTATCCCGTAGGATCGGCATCAACCCCAAGCCCCAAAGCCTGCTCCCTTCGGATTGGTCCGACATCTCATCGAATCGCAATGGGATTAATGGTCGCTTGGACAGCGCCGGCGAGTTTCGGCTGTCCGAGGACAAACAAAAATTCGTATGCTTTGTCCGCCGCCAACGGTCCGACGTTCATGTTCTCGAGAAGGTAGACTCCATTCTTTGTGATGAGGATCTGGTGAACCGGGAAAACCTCTGCCGGATCTTCAGCCGGGATAACTTCAACGGCCCATTGGTCTGCCCCAACCGCGACGACACCGAGACTCGCCAAAAATTCCGCACCCTCTTTTCCCAAGCCTGGTTCCGTCTCCATGAACCGCTTTTTGTCCTTCTCCGCCATCGCTTCGAGCCAACCGGTATGGATCAAAACCACATCCCCTTTCCTGATCGGCGTCCGCTGCTTCGCGATTGCTCCTTCTATATCGGCGCGGTTGATCGCCGTTCCCGGTGCGAGGGTTCCGCCTTTGAGGGCGACCATATCGAGCAGCACTCCCCGCGTGACGATGGGCGGAATCCTGTCGCTTGAGAAGCGCAGCAATCCATTCGGTCGAAGGAAATCCTCCTGCTTGTGACCATTATAGTAAACGTTGTTGATGCCGATATGACCTAGCCCATCGAGCTGGCTGCCGATGCCAACTGAGGTGAGGACGAAATCGTCGGTCGCCGTCAGCTTGTTCGTGCCACCGGGCTTATCCGGACGAGTCGGGAACGTGAAAATCTGGAAAGTCCGTGTTCCGAAAGCCGGTGTGTTCGGCCCGAGTGTGATGCCGAGCGAATATGTCTTGCCGGTCTTCACGAGACCCGCGGCTTCAACTACGATTGTCGGAGTGAGATTGTTCGCCGCCCCGATCGTATCGTCTTTGCCATACTTTGATGGATGCCAATCGTCCGCTGCAACGACCAAACCTGCCAACAAGGCAAACGCAGCAAGGGATTGAAAACATTTCCTCAAATGCTTTCGGAGATTCAAAGTGGTTGGAGTAGCCATAAATGTATTTCTTGGTGAAGTCTTTGTTTTCGCCCAACGTCCGCGGTCAGCCGCGCGCGGACGAGCGCACCAGCCGATTTTTCGAACGACAAGGCCAGGTCGAACAGAAACGCGCCATTGAGAATCGCAGGCCCAGTCCGCGCGTTGGCTGTAGAGACTGGTTCGCCCTTTTTTTCTTCAGATGTCATCTGCCACCAATGCTTGCCTTGCGCCGTGCCAAAAGCGAGCGACGCCTACAACGTTGCGGCCCGCCTCCACTCGATAAACGATTCGATAGGGACGCAGGATCAATTCCCGTATCGCCGGGTGATCGAACTCCGGAACCACCTTTCCGGAATTTGGAAATCGTGCCAGGACTTTGGTTCTTTCGACCAGGGCCATGGCGAGTCGCTTCGCTGCTTCCGGACGGTCCGGCGTAATGTAAAGAACGATATCCTCGAGGTCTTTGATGGCGCGCGGGGCGACGACTACTTCGTAGTCCATGAAGCAATCATTTTTTCGACATCGGCGAGACCGACGCCCTCGCCGCGGTCAAGCTCATCAAGCCCGTCTTGAACGCCCGCGATAAACTCGATCTCCTGTGCGATCCGCTCTAGAGAAACGTCCTCCGGTAGGCGCGTGAGGAGATGCGTTACGACTTCCTTGTTGCTCATTAGTTGAAACGTATCCGTTTCCCATCCGGCATCAAGTCTTCCGGCGAACAGTGTTATTGGAACTCGAAACGAGTCAGCAGGCGAAAGCCTGACTGCTGGAGAAGCGCCCATGGGGTCATCCCGCTGTTCGCTGTTCCAAACACGCGAGGTAAACCCGGACCGACGCCACTTTCAGCCGGCCGCTTGAGCAAACAGCAACCAGCGGGTTGCCCCCCCTGGCTCGGGCCTGTCAGGTCAAATGGATGTGGGGTGACCCCACCGCGCTGTTTTCAGTTTCGCAGCGTGTGCCACGCGGGATGCGGACGGCCACTCGGGAAATGCATCGGAATCCGGCTTGAACGCAGAAGGGGGCCGATTACGGTCCGCCCATGATCATCGAGTCCATTCGCGAACTGAATCACGCCGTGCCGTTTCAGCCGTATGAGATCCGCATGGCAAGCGGGGGGCGGCACCGGGTGTCGCACCCGGACTTCGTGCTCGTCTCTCCACGGGGAAACTACGTGATCGTGGTCGACACCAAGGACCGGCCGCATCACTTGAGCACGTTGCTGATCGAAGAAGCGGTGGTGCTCAACGGTCATGCACGCGCCAAGGCACGGAGAGACTAAACGTGTCAGCCTTCCTCTTCGCCGGGCGGATCGGCCTCGAGGTCGTGAAACCGAGAATCGGCGGCCGTCTCTTTGGTTGCGGCGGACGCCGCGGTCGAAACTATCGGGACCAGCCGCCATGCCGTCCCTCCCGCTCCTGCTTGATCTCTCGCACACCTGCCACACGCGGGCACGCACCGGCATCCAACGCGTGACCCGCGCGCTGCACGTCGCCTTGGGCGATGGCGCGCGGCCCATCACCCACGATCCGCACGTGCGGGCCTGGCGCGAACTCGAACCGTGGGAACGGGCCAACCTCGCGACGGAAAACGCCTCCGCCAAACGAGGCACGCAATGGCCGCTCCCAGCCCGGGCGCGGAGCACGCTGCGGCGCTGGCTGGGCCGCGGAGCGACACCGCTTCCAAGAAATACCGGGGTCGTCGTACCCGAGGTTTTTTCGCCCGAAGTCGCGCGAAATCTGCCGGCGCTGTTTGCGCAGACGGCCGGCCCGCGCGTCGCCTTGTTTCACGACGCGATCGCACTCAAGTTCCCCGAACTCACTCCGGCCAAGACCGTCGCGCGGTTTCCCCCGTATCTGATCGAGTTGCTCGCCTTCGACGGCATTGCCGCCGTCTCCGAGGATTCGCGCTCCGCCCTCGTTGACTACTGGTGCTGGCTGGGTGTGACCAAGCCTCCACCAGTGCGGGCCTTCCCGCTGGGCCTCGATCTTGGAGTTCCGGTGACCACCAGCGCCCCCGCGTCGACGGCCCTCCCGATCGTCCTCTCGGTCGGCAGCCTTGAGGGTCGCAAGAACCACGTCGCACTCCTCGAAGCGTGCGAACTGCTCTGGACTCGCGGTGAACAATTCACCCTCCACCTGATCGGCCTCGCGCACCCGCAAACGGGCGCGACGGCTCTGGCGCGAATCCGGGCCTTGCAGGCCGCCGGGCGGTCCGTGCGCTACGACGGGCCCGTGGGCGACCAAGCGGTGGCGGCGGCGTACGCCGCGTGCACGTTTACCGTCTATCCCTCGATCGCCGAGGGCTTCGGTCTGCCTGTGATTGAAAGCCTCGCTCAGGGCAGACCATGCATCTGCTCAGCCCGCGGCGCGATTGGGGAGTCGTCCCACGGCGGAGGCTGCCTGGCGCTGGAGTCGGTCGACGCGTCTTCACTTGCCGCAGCCATCGCCCGCCTGCTGAAAACGCCCGCCGAAGTAGCTGCGCTCGCCTCCGCCGCGCGAGCCCGGCACTTCAAGACCTGGGCAGCCTACGCCGATGAACTCAAGGCGTGGATGGGTACACTTCCGCCGCTTACCGATTGATCTAAAAAACTCATTCAACCACGGAGGACCCAGGGCGGCGCAGCCGCAATCAAACAAGACCAACGGACGAGACACAGAGAACACTGAGACCAATCCAGAGGTCACGGAGAAAGGCATTTCTCTGTGACCTCTGGTCTTTCCTCCGTGGCCTCTGTGACGAAAAAATGCGCGCGGCAAAACCATTGTACCGGCAGGCCGGGCCGGCGGCGGCGCCGCTCTGCGTTCGGGTCGACGACAGACATCCAATGGCGGGTGGGTGCCCCCACCCGCCATTCGAGCTCAACCGTACGGTCGAGCGCGGTGAGCGCACTGCGCCCCAACTGGTTCCCCATCAACCGGAGAGATTCACCTCCGCTGCAGAACCTCACGTGAAACGCATTGCCCAGCGCCATCCCTCCCGTTCTATTGTAGGGGAAACACCTTAATGCAGTCCCTGCCGACATTGCCCCAACGCACCTGGCTTGAGCGAGCGTCGCTCGGGCTGGCGATTGGAATTTTGGCGATTGGCGGGCTGACCCTTGCCGGCTGGTGGCTGCACATCGATGGGTTGTTGCAGCCTTTCGCAGGCCTGCCCCCGCTCAAGCTCAACGCCGCCCTGGCGTTATTTGCAATCGGCCTCGCGCTCCTGGCACTGGAAGTGGCTCAGCGAAAACTGGCGCCTATCGCGGTGGTGGCGACGGTCATCGGGCTGCTTTCGCTGGCGCAAGATGTCTTCCGTACGGACTTCAAAATCGATGAGTTGCTCGGGCGCGACCACCTGCTGCTCCAAACCGAGCATCCCGGGCGGATGGCCGCCATGGTGGCGGTCTGCCTGATTTTGAGCAGCATCGTGCTGGTGTGGTGCGCCATCGATCGCGCCTCCGGTGCGCGCTTGTTTGCCGAGGCGGTGGTCGGCTCGGTGCTGGCGTCGGCGGGATTGTCGACGTTAGTCGGCTATGGCGTCGAATTGCCGACGGTTTATTCGTGGGGCACCGATACGGCGACCGCGCCCGTGGCGGCCATCGGGGTCGCGCTGCTGGGTCTGTCGCTGCTGCTGATCGCCTGGCGGGAGAGCATGAAGGCCGAGGGCGACATACCCTCGTGGTCGCCCATGCCAGTGGTGATCGCCTTCATCACCCTGACCCTCATCTTTTCGATCGGTCTGGGCTCGCGCGAGGATTCCTTCATCAATTCGACCACCCACTCGCGCGTCGAGCAATTTGCCGGGCACATCAAGGACACCTACGACAAGCAGGAGAGCCAGTTCGAACGGATCGCCCGCGCCTGGGGCGACGGACCCGAGAATGCCTTCCCCAGCTGGGAGGCCGATTCCCGCCGGCAGTTGCTGGAGCTGGGCTCAAGCGAACTCGGGTGTATCTTGATCGCGTTTATCGATCTTCAGCGGCGCACCCTTTGGTCCTATTCACTGGCGGGAAACCAGACTTCCCGCGGTATTGACCATTCGCTGGCGGAGGAAAGGCGGGTGGCAATCGAACTCGCCCGTTCGAGTCGGGGACCGACGATCTCGACGACCACCAAAGTCCTGCAGCCTGGCAGCAACGTCGCCAAGGGGGTGGTGATTTACTCCCCGGTCATTCGCGCCGGCGCGATCACCGGCTTTGTCGCGGCGGAATTCGTCCACCAGGAGTTCTTCAAGAACATCGCCATGACGAAGGTCTCGCAGTTGCACGAGGATTACCACGTCGCGGTCGCCATCGGCGGCGAGACGATCTTCACCCTTTCGGATCCAAATGCGTCCCACAACGAGCATTTCCGGTCGGAACGGACGTTTCCGATCGCCGCCCGACGTATCCGAATAATCCTGACACCGACGGACGCCTCGATCGCCAAGACCCGCCGCTTCCTGCCCCAGTTCGCCCTCGCCACCGGTTTGATCGTCACAGCGCTATTCGGGCTGAGCGCCCACCTCTGGCGCCGCGCCCGATCCGGGCAGCGGGCGGCCGAGCATTCCAACAAGAAACTCTTTGCCGAGAACGAGGAACGCCGCCGCGTGGAGGCCCGCCTGAAGGTCTCCGACGAGCGCCTGCGCCTCGCGCTCGACTCGACCCAGATTGGCATCATCGAGTGGAGTGTCGCCGCGGGCCACGTCTATTACAGTCCCGGTTTGTGGGCGATGCTGGGCTACGAACACGTCCGCATGCCTTCGACGGTTGAGGCCTGGCAATCACTCATCCACCCCGAAGATCTCCCGATCTACCGCCGGCGCACGGAGGCCCAGCTCAGCGGCCTCGCCTCGTTCATCGAGCCCGAATATCGGGTGCGCGCCCATAGCGGCGACTGGCGCTGGGTCTACGCCCGCTCCAAGGCGGTCGCCGCCGGCCCCGAGGGACGCCCGACGCGGATCATCGGCACCATCCAGGATATCACGCAGCGCCGCGGAGCCGAACAGGCTCTGCGGGTCAGCCAGGCGGAAGCGCGCAAATTTTCGCTGGTGGCGTCCAAGACGGACAACCCGGTGATGATCGGATCGGCCGACGGCCGGATCGAGTGGGTCAACGAGGCTTTTTGCCGCGTGATGGAATACACGGTGGAAGAGGTTGTCGGTAAAAACCCGGCCCATTTCATGATCGGGCCGGACACCAATCCGCGCGCGGTGGCCCGCATCCGCGCCGCGATGGCCCGCGGCAAGGGCATCAGCACCGACGTCGTCAACTACTCGAAGTCGGGCCGGAAATACCACCTGCACGTCGAGATTCAACCGGTGCTCGGCACCACCGGAGAAGTCGAGAACTTCATCGCCATCGAGACCGACATCACCGCGCGCGTCGAGACGGAGCAACAGCTGCGCCGCGCCAAGAGCGAGGCCGACGACGCCTCCCGCGCGAAGAGCGAATTCCTCGCCTCGATGTCGCATGAAATTCGCACCCCGATGAACGGCGTGATCGGCATGACCAGTCTCCTCATGGAGACCACGCTCAACGTCGAACAGCGCGACTTCGTCAATACGATCCGCACCTCCGGCGAGGCGCTGTTGACGATCATCAACGACATCCTCGACTTCTCCAAGATCGAGTCGGGCAAGATGGAGCTCGAGCACGCGCCGTTCGAACTCGCCCTCTGCCTGGAGGAGGCGCTCGACTTGTTTGCCCTCCAGGCCTCCTCGAGGCGGCTGGAGCTGGGCTACCATCTGGCCACCGACGTCCCCGCCTGGATCATCGGCGATGTGACGCGGCTTCGCCAGGTCGTCGTAAATCTGGTGAACAATGCCATCAAGTTTACTCCCAGTGGCAGCATCTCGGTGGAGATTCGTCGGGCCACCCGCGAACCCACGCCGATCGGTTTCGAACCGGGAATCGCCCCCGACCCGGCCCACGTTGTCATCGAATTCTGCATACGCGACACCGGCATCGGCATCCCGGCCGATCGCGTGAGCCGTTTGTTCAAGGCCTTCAGCCAGGTGGATTCTTCCACCACCCGCAAGTACGGCGGCACCGGTCTCGGCCTGGCAATCAGCCAGCGTCTGTGCGAACTGATGGGCGGAGGAATTCGGGTCGAGAGCACCGCCGGCCAGGGTTCGTCGTTTATCTTCACGATTCAAACCGAGGTCGGCCCGGTCGCGAGCGCCCCGGGCCTCTCGTCGGTGCCGACGGCGCTGCGCGAAGGCACCGTGCTCTGCGTCGAGGATCACCCGCTCACGGCCGCGCGTCTCCGTTCGATTTTTGAAAAGTGGGGGGTGGCGTGCACCGTGGTGCCCAGCGCGGAGGAGGCACTCACGACCGCCGCCCTGACCCCTCCAACGCTGCTGGTCATCGAGGTGGGAGAACTCGACGGCCCCTCGCCGGTCGAAGCGCTCGCCGCCCTCGCGTGCCCCCGCCTGCTCCTGTATCCGTTCGGTCAAACCGCTCCGGCGACGCCCGGCACCGGTCCGGCCATGGCCAGCACCTCGAAGCCCATCCGCACGCAATCATTTGTCCAGAGCATCATCGGCATCTTCCAAGCGCAGTCCAAGCCGGCCGGGACGGTGGCGGCGGCGAACGCCCGCCCCATCGGCGAGGAAATCCCCCTCGAGATCCTCCTGGCCGAGGACAACGCCGTGAATCAAAAGGTCGCGCTGCGCTTCCTGGAACGGATGGGCTATCGCGCCGACGCGGTGGCCAACGGCCTGGAAGCGGTGACCACGCTCGAAAACCGCCGGTACGACCTCGTCTTTATGGACGTACAGATGCCGGAAATGGACGGCTACGAAGCCACGCGGCAGATTCGCGCCCGTCTTCCCGCCAACCGTCAGCCCAAGATCATCGCCCTGACCGCAAATGCCATGCAGGTCGATCGCGAGCTCGCCGTCGCCGCGGGCATGGACGATCACATCTCAAAGCCGGTGAAGATGCATGAGATCGCCGCGGCCATCCGCCTGCATTTCGGCCATCGCGCCGTGGTGCCCCAGGAACGCCAGTTAATCGGCTGAAGCGGAAGCAGCCGCGAGACGAAAGCTCGACACGTGCACCAAAAAAATGGGAGAGTGCACGATGAATGCGATTCGATCCGGCGGGCATGGCGCAAGGGCGGGAGCCAGGTGCAACGGATCTTGGGAGGAGGCCGCTGCACGGTATTTCGGCCGGCCGTCGTCTGAGAATCCGGTTCTTGCCTGCGCCGTCCTCCGGTCCACTTCATGCTGATTGACTGGCCCAAGCTCCTCGCGGCTCTCGTCCTGCTCCTGGTGCCGGTCGCGCTTTTCCATGGCAAGCGGGTCGTCTATCGCGATGTCTCGCGCGATTGGGTCGGCTTCTGGCCGCGCACCTTTGGACTCGATTTGCACTACGCCGACCTTTTCCGCGCGGTGCTCGGGGCCTGGCTGATTTCCGAAGCACTCACCCGGGCACCTGAGGTCGCGGGGGCGATGAAATATTCCTCTTATGCCGCCCAGACCGCGGTGTTTGCACTCGCGCTGACACTCCAGACGATGATCTGCAAGGAAGAGGACTCGGCCCACGCGCCATTCGCCTTTGTCAGCGGATTGGCCCTCGGCTTCGTGCCTCCGTTCATCGCGGGGCCAGCGCTGCTGCTCGCCATCTTAATCACCTTTGGCACCAAGGTCGCGAGCATCTACTTCCCCGTCCTCGCCGCCGCAGTCAGCGCCCTCGGGTTTCCCTTCACCGGCAAGAAACACATCTTTGCGCTGCTGATCGTCACGATCACCGCCGGACTGCCCTGGCTCCTCACGCTGCTGTTTCCCCGCCATTTTGTCGCATCCCTCCGCGCGAAACCGAAAATCGGCGAACCGGAACCACCGCAGCGGTAGCAATCCGGCGGGCCGTAATATTGAAGATTTCATCCCGGCTGATCGGCCCGGGGCAGAGGGATCGTTCGGTTCAGATTCGCTCGCGCCACGCCGCAATTTCCGCCGCGTGTCGCGGATGGCCCACGAGATTTTCCAGTTCCCACGGGTCCCTCTCGAGATCGAAATAGAGCCACGGCGAGCCATCGGCGTTGAGCACCAGCTTCCGCGTGGGCGATCTCACCCCGCGCCACACCCGATCGCATTGCCAGGGCAACGCCACCACCGACGGCATTGAAATTCGCGCCAGCGTGCGGTCCCGGCCGGCTGTCGTTCCATCGGCCCACGCCAGCGTCATCGCCGGGAGATCGAGCAACGACACTGGTGCCGCCGCGCACCTCGCCTCCTCTCCCGGAGCGCAAACCAGCAGCGGCACCCGCACGCTCTCCTCATACGGCCAGCCTTTCCGAAACAGTCCGTGCGCCCCATGCATGTCGCCGTGCACCGACGTAATTACCACGACGGTGCGCGCCAGATCGATCGCCCCGACCAAGCGACCGATGGCGCGGTCCGTCGCCTCGAGGTGCGCATGATAGCCCGCGAGTTCGCCCCGCGCCTGGTTCACCGCTGCCGCCGGCACATTTGGCGCCAGCATCAATGACGCCGGAGCCCGCCGGCCCACTCCCGCGCTTGACGCCTCGTACGGCGGATGCGGCGCCTCCAGACTCACCACACAAAACCAGGGTCCGGCCCGCTCCGTCCACCGTGCGGCGCGCTCCCCCAACACGTCGCTCTGGTAGCCGTAAAACTGCACCGGGGTCGGCAGCCGGGTGCCATGCAACCACGGATCGTTGAGCACAAAGCCGCTTTCGAAGCCCTCCCAAAAACCGAAACCGCCCCGGTATTCCGGCGCCACCACGGTCGTCGCATGCGCCGCGCCCACGAGCGGCACCGTCCGACTGCGTGGTCCGAGATGCCACTTGCCGAAGAACGCAGTGGCGTAACCGCGTTCTTCCAGGCAGTGCGCAATCGTCCGGGTTCCGGCCGGTAACGGGTCAAAATAATCGCTCACTCCATTCTCCGGCGAGGGCACTCCGGTGAGCATCGCCGCGCGCGCAAACGGGCCAAACGGATGCGGCGTCACCGCCTGCGCATGATTGACGCCCGTCGCCGCCAGCGCGTCGAGCCGCGGCGTCCTGGCATTCGCGTCGCCCGCATAGCCGCACGCCTGCGCCCGCCACTGGGTGGTGACGATCCAGAGTAGATTGGGCGGCCGGGTCATGCCTCGAATTTCATCCGATCCGGGGGCCCAGTCCATCGTAATGCCGGCCGCGCCGTTTCCCCAAGGTGTTCCTCCGGCCGGACCCAGGCGGTCCCGGACCTCGCCCTGAAATCCGCCGCCTACTGCAACTTGACTGGCATCGCGCGTACGCGCGCGATGAGCTCGTCGAAGAGCGCACCCGTCGCCTGACCTCGGAGGCCGGCGCCGGTGCGAATCGATTTCGTCGACGTGAAATCTTTGAGGAGCGCACAATAATCATTGTTCACCATGATGCCGAGCAACTCGCCGGTCTTGGCCACCACCAAATCCCCTCGCTTCGGAGAGAAGTCGCCGAACAGCCGTTTGAAAAACCGGTTGTCTACCCGCACGAAACCCGGCTCGCCGGGATCAAGCTTGAAGCCCACCTCGCCGTAGCCTCGTCCCCTCCCGTCGATCAGCACCGCGTCGGGAAACTTGAACGGATCGACTGCGAGCGGATAGACCTTGGCGCCCAGCATGGTGGCCTGGGAAAGATCCAGCGGCAGGACGACGATGCGCGGATCGTGCGCAAGAAATTGCAGCAGGCTCAACGCATTCCGCGCGCCTCCCGCCTTGGACAGTTCCACCGTCACGCCTTCCCAGTCGAGGCCGTTCTCACCGAGAGAAAAAACCGTGTCGGCCACATGCAGCAGCGCGTAGATCTGCCGCCCATCGGTCACCAGCACCGTGCTCGTTTCGCTCGCACGATTGGCCTGCCCGAGGAACCCCTTGCGCGTCGCGGTGAACGCCGCCGTCACGCGGTTGGCCAGAAAATCGCCAAACAAAACGTTGGCGTTGATCGGACGGTGATCGCGAATCTCCTTCGAAAGTTCGATCGACCGTTCCGCGAGCTGGCCCACGCCGGCCGCGAGCTGCAGCGTCGTTTCCTGCACTTTCATCCGATCGCTGCGCTCCATTTCAACCTGTCCCTTCAGGGCGTCAGCCGCCTCCCGCAGGTTCTTCTTGTCCTGCTCGGCCACGACCACCGCCATCGTGAGCATCTCGTTCCGGCGCTGCGCGTCGGTCAGTTGCGTCTCGCGATCCGCCAGGGCGCGCCGCTGGCGCTCCGCTTCCGCCTGCTTGTCGGCCAGCTCCCGCTGGAGCTGGGCCAGCTGATCCCGCGTCATGCTCGCTTCCTGGGTCGCGGACCCGACTTTTTGGGAGAGCTCGGTCACGGCGCGCTGGGCCTCCGTCAGTCTTCCGACCACCACATTGCGTTCCTCCGCAAGCTTCGCCCGCTCGGTCTGCGCCTGCGCGAGGCTTTGCTCGCGCGCCGCGAGCGCCGCGTCGGTCGCGGAGAGCCGCTGCGCAAGTTCGTCGCGCACCGCTTTCTCGTCGGTGAGGGACTGGCGCATCGTTTCAAACAGCTCCCGCTCCCGGGTCACCGCGTTGGCCGCGAGTTCGGGCACCGGCGCCCGTTTGCTCTGCGGCGGCTCCGCCTTCTCCCAGCGCGTAAGCGCGAGGAGATTCAGCAGCAGAAAATCACAGATGATCAGCAGCAGCGTCTTGTTCATGGCGCGAGCGTCGTTCCGGTCTGGGCTTCGAGGATCAACTGCCGCTTGAAGGCGCGGACATGGTGAATCTTCACGAGCGCCACGCAGATGATGCCGAAGAGATTCGAGGCGTACGCGGCCAGCAGGTTTGACTCGATCACCTGCATCACCTGCAACACGAGCGCCGCCGCCGTGCCCGCGATGCCCAGATAGAGGCCACCGTCAAACAGGTTTTCTTCGTTCTCCATGAGCTTCAGTTTCACCAGCGGCGGAACCGGCTGCCGCGCCACTTCGCGGATCTTCAGGAGGCAGGCGAAATACATCGCAACCTGCAGCGAGGCAAACAAACCGATGGAGAGAAGCGTGGAGGTGTTGTTCATGATGGGAGCGGATTCGGAAGTTTTGGGGAGCACGTCGCCCGTGGAGATGAGGACGGGGAGACGCAGTTGAAACTCGGACGGCGGGGCGGCATTCAGCAGGAGCGGCTCGCTCGCCGCCACCAACAGCAGCGCGAAGACGGTCGCGAGCACTCCCGCGCGGATGTGCACCAACTTGGATGGCAGTTCGAGCAGGCCGCCGGGGAGCACGAGCCAGCGATCGAGCCCGCACAACGCCAGCCACACGCCGAGCAGATAGCCGAGATATTTCAGCCCGAGCATGAGCTGCGGATGGCTGAGGGCGAGTTCCGCGGCCCAACTGAGAGCCGGAGTCGCAGTGCGGTTCACCGGCACCCGGCGCGTCAGCAACAGCCGCACCGCCCCCTGCCCGTGCCCGAGGGCCAGTTTCAGGTCTTCCAGCCCGGTCTTGCCGTAGGCGATGATATACGCCGCCACCCGATCCGCGGAGTCGGAGAACAGGGCGGCGGCATAAATCAGCGGAAGTTGATCGGGCGCCACCCGCGCCAGGTGGGCGTATTCTCCGACCGTCTTGGTGCTGTCGGTCCGACGCATCAGCTCAGTCAGTTGCGTCCAGTCAAGCCTTCGTCCCAGGGAAAGCAGGTTGATCAAAAAGCCCTCGAATTCGACGAGCTCCTTTTTCTGCAACGCCAGCTCCGCCAGGCCGCGAAGTTCGCGTTGCAACGACGGCGACAGATGCTGGCCCTGGTAGAGCAAACCCGTGAGCAGGATCAGCGCGTCGAGCGGCTGGCCGCCGGGCCGCGTCGCCGGGACAAACTGGCCGGTGCGCTCCAGGTCGCGCAGCCTGAGCAGCGCCTGGACGCCATCCGACCCGGATTTCAGCAGGTACGCGCGGAGCGTCTCCCGGGCTCGGGCCGTGATGAAAAAGGTCAGCACCGCGGTACTTCCCCGCCGCCCCGAGTCTGACCGCAGGTTGAACAACGGATCGAGGGCGGGGTCCCAGCCACCCCACGCCACCAATCCCGTCTGCCGCGCCGTAAATTTTTCCAACGCATCGGCCAACGCCGGCACGCGGGGATCGTCGGTCAGGCGCGCCGCGGCCAGCACCAGCGCCGCCGGCCCGATCTTCTCCACGTCCACCAAATCGCGCCCGTAGCCCCCCAGGCTGGCCGTATTGCCCCCCGCCGCCCGCAATAACGCCGGGCTCACGGACTTCAGGTTCGCCGGCAGCAACCACGCCCACCCCGCCAACCCGAGCCCTCCCACCAAGAGCGTCACCGTCGCCCAAGGAGACCGGGAAGGATTGTGCGGGGAGGAGGCGGTCATGAACCAAAGTATTGATTTGCCGGCGGGAATTCGCAGACCCACGCTGCCCAACATCCGACCGATGTCTCTGCGAATTGTTCACTACAACGAACCCGTTTTACGCACCAAGGGCGAGAAAGTTATCACGTTTGATGCTGCGCTGGCCGAACTGGCCACCGAAATGGTCGAGACGATGCACGAGGCGGGCGGCATCGGCCTGGCCGCGCAACAGGTGGGCCGGCCCTTGCAGTTGTGCGTCGTGGACCTGCGCGAGGCGGACGCGGAATTCACCTGGGAAATCGACGGCGCACGCCCCCCGCTCGATCTTTTCATGCCGCTGGTCCTCGCGAATCCGAAGCTCAGCGTCGCGCCCGGCACGTCCGAAAGCAGCCTGGAGGAGGGCTGTCTCTCGTTCCCCAAGATCCGCGGAGAGATCACCCGCCCCGAGGCGATCAGCGTGAAGTTTCAGGACGAACGCGGTGTGCCCCACCAACTGGCCTGCGACGGACTTTTTGCGCGCTGCATCCAGCACGAAATCGACCACCTCAACTGCGTGCTCTTTATCGAACGCATGGCCCGGGCGACGCGGGCGGAAATCGACGAAGCCGTGAAGACCCTCGCCCGGGAAACCAAGGCCGCCGCAAAAAATAAATCCTCATGAGCCAGACCCAAAAATCCGACGGGATGAACTATGCGCCGCAAGGCAAGCCCAGCCCGGTGGTCCGCGCGGGCGAATTCACCTTTGCCGCCGCCCACCTCGATCACGGGCACATCTACGGCCAGTGCAACGGGCTGCTGGAAGCCGGTGCCGGACTGAAGTGGGTCTATGACCCCGATGAAAAGAAAGTGGCCGCCTTCACCGCCAAGTATCCGCAGGTGAAGGTCGCGCGCGCGCTCGACGAAATCCTCGCCGACTCCCAGGTGCAGCTGGTCACGGCGGCGGCGGTCCCGTGCGATCGTGGCCCGCTCGGAATCCGCGTGATGGCCGCGGGCAAGGACTACTTTACGGACAAGACGCCGTTCACCTCCCTGCCGCAGCTCGACGCGGCCAAGGCCGCCGTCGCGCGCACCGGCAGGAAATACCTGGTTTATTTTTCCGAACGTCTCCACGTCGAGTCGGCGATGTACGCGACTGACCTGGTGGCCGGTGGAGCGATCGGCCGGGTCATCCAGGTCATCGGCCTCGGGCCCCACCGGCTGGGCAAGGCGAACCGCCCGGCCTGGTTCTTCGAGCGCGCCAAGTACGGCGGAATCCTGACCGATATCGGCAGCCACCAATTTGAGCAGTTTCTCACGTACACCGGCGCGACGGATGCGACCGTCACACAGGCGGCCGTCGGCAATTTTGCGAATCCGGACAAACCCGAGTTCGAGGATTTTGGCGAGGCCTCCCTGCTCGGGGACAACGGCACCTCGAACTACATCCGCGTGGATTGGTTCACGCCGGACGGCCTTTCCACGTGGGGCGACGGCCGCACGGTCATCCTCGGCACCAAGGGTTACATCGAACTGCGCAAATACGTCGACGTCGGACGCGAAAAAACGGGCGACAACGTCTACCTGGTGGACGACCACGGCGAACGTTTCGTCAATGTCGCCGGCCAGGTTGGCTTCCGCTTCTTCGGGCAGCTGATTCTCGACTGCCTCAACCGCACCGAGACGGCCATGACCCAGGCGCACGCGTTCAAGGCCGCCGAACTCTGCCTCCGGGCCCAGCTCGGGGCGCGGAGGATCGCGTGAGTCTGTTCTGACGGCGGGAAGTATCCGGCCTTTTTCTGCACACTTTCTCTTGACCAAGCGTATGCACCAAAAGACATTATTGGTATGCGCACGACGATCACGATTGACGACGCCAAGGTGGACGAACTGATGCGACTCAATGGCGCGGAAAGTCGTTCCGACGCCATTCGCCAGGCCGTGGACGAGGCGATCCGCCGCCGCAAGGTGGCGGATTTCATGAAGCTCGCCGGGAAGTACCCCCATCTGCACGTCGAGGCCCGGCGGGCGGAGAAAATTTCTCTGGCTGATGCCAAACGCACCCACCGCTGAACGCATTTTGGTGGACACGTCCGTCTGGGTGGATTTTTTCCGCAACCAGCCGGCCGCCGTCGCGCTCGTGGGTGAGCTGGCGGAAGGACACCGCGCCGTAGTTTGCGGCACGGTCCTGCAGGAAACCCTGCAGGGCGCCAAAACGGAAAAGGAACTGACGTTCCTGCGCACGCAGATGTCGCTTTGGCATTTCGAGCCCGAGCAACCGGAGGATTTCGCGGCCGCGGCCAGTTTCTACGCGCACCTGCGCTGGCAGGGAATGACGGTGCCGCCGCCCGACTGTCTCATCGCCGCCGTGGCGACGCGAAACAACCTCATGCTGTGCAGTCCGGACGGGCATTTTGCACGAATGCCGGGGCTGATGTTTCACCGCCTGAATCCTTAGTAACCCCATGTCCCACTCCATCGCCACTCGCACCGGGGATGACGGCACCACCAGCCTCCTCTACGGCCAGCGGGTGCCCAAGGATCATCCGCAAATCGAAGCGGTCGGCACGGTCGACGAACTCAACGTCGCGCTCGGCGCCGTGAAGGCCCAGCTCGGCGTCAGCCCGCGGGGCACCGAGATTCGCGGGTTGCTCACCACGACCCAGCAAAAGCTCGTGGCCCTCATGGGCGAAATCGCCTGCGCCGAGACGGATACCGCGCGCCACGCCGCCTCCAAGTTCGAGCGAATCCTCGCCGCCGACGTCAGCGTGCTCGACCGGGCCGTCGCTGATCTCGAGACGCGCGGGCTCAAGTTCGACGGTTGGGCGACGCCCGGCGCCACTGCGATGGCGGCGGCCTTCGATCTCGCGCGCACCACCGCCCGACGCGCGGAGCGTCGCCTCGCCGCGCTGCCCGCCCACGGCCGCCAGGTGCGTCCTGAATTACGCCAATTCATCAACCGCCTCTCGGATCTCCTCTGGTTGCTGGCGCGCGAAGCCGAACAGTGACCGAAGGCCGGTCGGGCGTCCGATCCACGCCGCGTCTCCCAGTCTGAAATTCAGCGTGTGAGCGGACGTCTTCTTCCGCCCGGCTTCCCTTCCTACTGCAGTTCTTCGATGAACGTGAGCAGGTCCGCCATGTCCTGCACACTCAGACCGGCTTCGAGGCCCTCGGGCATCAGGCTCTTGCCCGAGGAGCTGCTGCCTTTGACGTTCGCCCGCGGCACGGAGATCTCCGCACCGCCCATGATCTTTAGCGCCAGACTCGTGGCATCATCGCGGGCGATCATGCCGAGGTAGGCGTTGCCGTCCTTCGTATTCACCTCGTACGCGATGTACTGTGCCGCGACTTCCTTGTGCGGGTCGATGATCGCCGCCAGCAGTGAATCCCGACCGCGCGTCTTCACCGTGATGAGATCGGGGCCAAGCTCCAGGCCTTCACCTCCCGCGCGATGGCAGATGCTGCAACGCCCCGTGTAGAGCGTCTTCCCGCGGCCGGCCTCGCCCTTCGTCGTAATCGCCGGCTGAAACTTTGCGGCCACCGCTTCACGCGACGGCGGAATCACGCTCGCCAGGATCGTCACCGCCCTCGCCTTCAGCGTCGCGTTCTTGTGGCGCGCCAAACTCTCCACCTGCGACGCGCTCAAATCGGCCGGCGGCACTTTCCCGCGCTCAATCGCGTCGAGCAGCGCCTTGGTGCGGTCCTCGCGGGCCAGCAACGCGCTGAGCACCGCCGCCCGGGCCTTCGGAGCGTACTGCCAATGGCTCAACAGGGTCGGGGCCACAGCCGGCTGCGCATGCGCCGCGAGCGCCCTGACCGCGGCGACCTGCACCTCCTCGGGCTGGCCCGGCGCCAGACTCGCGGCCAGCGGTTCGCGCGACTGCGCCAGCGACGCGACACCGAGCAACTCGATCGCCTCCAGCCGCGCGGCGCCGGCCGCTCTCGCATCGGCGGCCGTGGCGGCGGCCCGCGTGAAGACCGCCTCGAGTTTTTTTCCCGCATCGGCTTTCTCAATCGTCGTACCGGCGCGGCGCAGGCCGTCGCCGAGCGCACGAAGCCACAGCGGGCTAGTGCCGGGCTGCGCGATGAAATCGATCAACGCAGCGTAGCCGCCCGCCGGTTTCGCAGCGGCCCGGATTTCAACCAGGTGGGCGACAAACGGCGCCGCCTTCTTCGCCAGCGCCGGATCGCGCGTCATCGCCGGGAAAAGCACGCTGGTGACCATCTCCGGCGACCCGCTGAGCAACGCCGCGGAAATCCACTTGTCCGCGAAATCGCGCTCCGCCAAACGCGCGTAGGCCGGTGCCAGGGTGGGCATCACGGGCGCGGTAAACGCGAGTTGCATCCGCACGCGCGCACTCGGATCGTCAGCCAACCCGGCGAGCTTCTCCACCAATCGCCCGGCCGGCATGCCCCCGGCCACGAGTTTTTCGGCCAGCGCGATCGCGCGCTCGCGCACCTGCGGATCCTGGTCCGCCAGCGCCGTGGCCACCGCGCCCTCGTCGAGGGCCCCGAGGCCGTCCAAGACTCCGAGCGCATGATGCCGGGCGAGCGGCGACGCCGACTCGCGGATCAAATTTGCCAGCAGCGGCACAGCGGACTTGTCCTGCCGCTCGTGGAGGAGGCGCGACGCCGTGTCGCGATGCCAGCCGTTCGAGTGGGCCAGCGTTGCGACCAGTTCGGCCGTGGTGGCCCGGCCCAGCGCGACGTTGCTCCGGCGTTTCCACGCCGGGTTTTCCGGCACGATGCGAAAAATGCGGCCGCGATCGTTGCCACTGTTGAGATCGAGGTGGCGTTTGATCTCTTCGGGCAGGCTCCACGGGTGCTCAATCACTTCGCGGTACATGTCGCAGATGTGCAGCGTGCCGTCCGGCGCGTTGGCAAAGTTCACCACCCGCACCCAGGTGTCGTTGCTCGCCGCAAATTCGAAACCTTGCTCGTCGTCGGGTCGGCGGCCGAGCAGGCTCGCCCCATCGGGATGGATTTTCTTGCGGTGCACCAACTGGCCGCCGGAGTCGCCGGCGAAGGCATTGTTCACAAAGTCATCGCCGTAGGCGTCCCCCCGATACACCAGCGTGCCCGACGCACCCGTGAAATAGCCGCTCACGCGTCCACCGCCCTCCACCGCCCCCTTGACCACGCCGCCGATGCGCCAGCGTGTGCGGATGATCCGCCACGGTTCATCGGGGCTGATGCGAAAAACCTCCGCCGCGCCGCCATCGGCCGCGATGCTCTGGCGCGCCGGCGGCATCGTGAAAAACGGATTCCGCGTCATGTAGCGTCCGTCGTAGACCCAAAACTGCAGGTGGTCGGAATTTGAACAGCCGAACTTTCGCCCGTAGTTGTCGAAGCTCATGCCGAACTGCGCCCCGCCGTCCTCGAAGCCAAAGTCGTAGGTCCGCGGGTCGAACCAGAAATTGCGCGTTCCAAGTTCTTCCTCGGGTAAATCGGGCCGTTTGAGATTCTTGATCTTTCCCCGGTTGCCCGGACCGCTCTGCAGGTGGACGCGGTTGTCCTGCCCCCAATGCAGACTGTTGAACATCCCCTGGACATTGATCCGCTCCAGGCCGGTGCCGAAGCCGGCGAAAACCTTTTCCCGCACCTCGGCGCGGCCATCACCGTCCCGGTCCTCGAACCGCCAGAGGTCCGGCGTCGCAGCGACAAACAGCCCGCCGCTGGCCCAGATCAGGCCGGTCGGCCACGGCAGGTTGTCCGCGTAGACTCGGCTGGTCTCGTAGAATCCGTCGCCGTCCCTGTCCTCCAGCACCGAGACGCGGCCGAGGTGCGGCGTGCGATCGCGTTCCTCGGAATAGTCGATCATCTCGCAGACAAACATCCGGCCGTTCTCGTCGAACGTGATCGCAATCGGGTCGCGGACGAAGGGCTCGTGCGTGACCAGCTCGATCTTGAAACCGGCCTTCACCTTCCAGGTCGCCACGGCGGCCTTCGGCGCGATTGCCGGATACCGCGGCAGGTCTTTCGCGGGGTCCACCGCCGTGGGGCTCTTCGTCTCGCCGTAGGCCCGGACGTAGGTGTTGCGATGCTGGATGGTCTCGGCGGCAATCGCCACGCCACAGGCGCCGGCGAACACAAGGCAGTGCAGGGATTTCATAGATCGGCAGTCGCCGTTCTCGTAACCTCGCGGCAAACTGTCAACCGCCGGAGTCCCCGCTTTGCGCTCAAACCCTCGGCGATGTTGCGCCGGTCCCGCCCGCCGCTGCCGATCAGGATGCAAACAACGCGGGCAGTTCGATCGTCAATCCGGGGAGCAGCGCGCTGCTGAATCGTTGTTTGGCTCGATAAGTGGCGGCGGGCACGTCGGCGTTTTCGGCGAGACGGTAGAGCGCGAGCGTGCGCTTCGCGGGATCGATGACCCACATTTCCTCGACCCCCGTCCGGGCATAAATCGAGCGCTTGAGGCCGAGGTCATATTTCTCTGTGGTCTTGGAAAGGATTTCGACCACGAGATCGGGCGCGCCCTCGATGCCGTGCTCCTCGATGATGCCGCGGTTTTCCTGGCGAATGAAAAATACGTCCGGTTGGTAAACGTTGAGGTCAGAAAGGTGGACATCTGCTGGCGCGATGAAAACAAGGCCGACAGGATGAGCGTCGAGGAAATTGCCCATGACGCGGTAGAGGCGGCCGGCGATATCCTGATGGGGAATACTGGGGGACGGAGCCATGACGAGGTCTCCTTCGATGAGTTGGCAGTTCGGCGCCCCGAAAGGGATTAGCGCATACTCGTGGCGCGTAATCGGACGTGCGTGGGTCGAGAGCATGCCGGGAAAGTGGAGTGGCAAACTGCGAACGTCAACGCCACGTGACAGTCGCAACGGGTCGAGGCGTTACAGGTTTCCGAGCTGCCAGGGACTGGCGCGGCCTCACACCATCGCGCACGGTAGTCGGCAACGCATCGATCCCTTACGATCTGATTGTCCGCCGCTGGCGAAAGCCAGCGCCCGCGGCGTTGGAATAAATTCAACCACGATCTTCGTGCCGGCTTCTCCGGGCTCGGCGAGCCCGGCTACACCAAGCCGAAGTTTACCCGCCTCCGGTGGGCAAGCCCTGGTCGCTTTTGGCGCCGCCTGTGGCGGGTAGACTTCGGGGTATTGAACCCATCCTCCTTGGCGGAAAATGCGGAGACCGGCTCAGAGGTCCGCAATCCGCAGGTTGCGATACTCGCACTTCATCTCGACGCCACCATGGATTTGCAATCCGAGGGGTGCGGCGCCGGAGAATTTGGCGTCAGTGTATTCGGACGCTTTCGTGCCGTTGATCCAGCAGGTGAAGGTGGTGCCTTTCGCCATGATGCGAATGGTGTTCCATTCGCCCTCGGGCTTCATGAGTTTCTTCGCGTCCTTGGCCTGACCGGCCTCGGGATAGCCGGGCTTGCCGCCCGTGTAGAAGGATCCCGTCATGTCGACCCGCAGGCTGCCGGAGACGCCGAGTTGGAGCTGAAGCTTCGGGTTGCGCATCTCCACGCCGGTGTCGACGCCGCGTTCGGTCGGGGCCTTCCAGCGCACATCGAACTCCATCACGAAGTCGCCATAGCTCTTCTGGGTCCAGAGATAGTGGCCCTTCTTGGCCGCGTTGTTCTCGCCGATCAGCACGCCGCGCTCAACCCGCCAGAATTCGGCCGCGCCCTCGGCCTTGAAATTGGTGAGGTCTTTGCCGTTGAAGAGGGGAACCAGCTTGGGTTCGGCGGCGGAGGCAACAAGTGCGCCGGTCAACTGGAGGGCGAGGACAAGGGTGAACCAAGGGGATTTCATCCCGCCGAAGAAAACCGAAATCCCCGGCCAAGGGAAACGGAATCTGCGCGCCGCGGGATTCTCCGATCAACGCCGGCGGGCCCCTTGGATTCGGCACGGGCTGGGGCCCGGGATCGAATTGCCAAACCTCAGTCCACAAATGCCAGTTCGTTCGATAGCAAAAAAACCTGCGCCAGCTCTTCCCAACGCGTGAGCGGCACCGGTGGTGGTTTGGGCGCGACGACTTTGTCCATTTTCGCGCCGGCCTTCTTCTGCGCCGGCGATTTCGCGGCCGCCGGGCCACCTGAGGCCGCCTCCTCGCTTTTCTCCCGACTCGCTTGCCCTTCACCCACCGCCAATGGCGGCCGCGGAACCGACGGCGCGCGCACGAATGCCAGCGCCATCTCCCGCTCCTCGGGTTCGGGAGCACGCTGGCAGAGCAGCTCGTAAAGCGCCGCGACCTTCCGCGCCTCGATCCCCTCGGAAACCAACTCGATCCGGGCCACCACGCGCCGCGCCGCCTCAAGCACGAAAGGGCTGTTCAGCAAAAAGAGCGCCTGCTGCGGCACCGTCGTGGCGAAGCGCTGCACACTCGAGACATCGGGATTGGGATAATCGAAGGTGCGAAACATTCCCGGTAGATTCTGCCGGTCAACAAAGCCGTAAACCGTGCGCCGCTTCGTGAACGGTTCCGCGATCAGATCGTCAGGCAACCCGCCCCGCCTCGACTCCAGCTGCCCCGAAACGCTCAGCAGCGTGTCGCGCAGCGCCTCAAACTCCAGCCGACGACGGTTGAACCGAGTTAGAAACTGATTGTCCGGATCCGTCGCCGCCGCGGCCGGCGTCGCGTCACTGGACTGCCGATACGTGTGCGAGCGCACAATCGCGCGGTGCAGATGCTTCACCGACCAGCCGCTCTCGACCAGCGTCGCCGCCAGCCAGTCGAGGAGTTCGCGCTGCAGGGGTGTTTCGGTGCGGACGCCAAAGTCACTCGGGGTGCGTACCAAGGCCTGGCCAAAGTGCCAGCCCCAGACGCGGTTCACGAACACCCGCGCGGTGAGCGGGTTCGCCGGGCTCGCGATTTCCCGCGCCAGTTCCAACCGCCCGCTGCCGTCCTGGAACGACACCCGCCGCTCCCCCGCGAGCACCTCGAGAAACTGCCGCGGCACCTCCGGACCCTTGTTCGCCGGATTGCCGCGCAGGAACACCGGCGAGTTGCGCGGCGTACCTTTGTCGACCAGTGCCATCGCGCGAAGCGGCGCGCCCGGCTCCGTCCAATTCAACGCCTCAAGATCGCGCCGCAGCGCCGCCGTCTTGGTGTTGAGCTGGCGGCGAATCATCCTGGCCGCGGCCTCGGCGCCCAGATTGGCGGGAAAATCTTCCGCCCGGGCCAACCGTCGAATTGCCTCCTGAGCGGCGTCCGGCGCAATGTCCGGCAGTGCAACCCCGGGCGCGGGCGGTGGCACGGGGTCCCGCTTGCCCACCTCCGCCTCCCGGGGCTCGGCCGGCGGCGGCGATTTTTCCGTAAACTCAAAAACCCGGTTGTAAACCGCCGCCACGTCTCGGAGCGACGCAGCTGGCTTTTCGTTTTTCGCGAATGCGGCCACCAGCGCCCGATCGATCTCCGTTCCGCCCGTCTTCCATTTCTCGATTAACCGCGCCGCCCCTTCGGCAAATTCATCCTCGGCCAGTGCCGCCAGCGCAAACCACGGCACGAACACCGGATCGGCGGCCCTGGCCGGAACGGCCAGGTACGCCTGCCAGCGCTTCAGCACCTCGAAGTTCAGCTTCCTGGTACCGGCGAAGAGTTCAAGTTTCTCGTCGGGCTTCAGTCGGGCGGCATCGCGCGCGCCGAGCAGGTAGTCGCCGCTCTTGTTCCGCAGTTCCGCCAGGAACTTCTCCACTTCGGATCGCTCGCGCTCCTTCACCTTTTCCTCTCCTTCCGCCCGCTTGCGCAGGAACTCCTGATACGCCGGCCCCTCGACCAACGGCCCGAGCAGGGGTTTCTCCGCCGGCTCCTCCGACGACGCAAAGATGCCGTGCAACGCATAGTAGTCCTTGGCCGGGATCGGATCGAACTTGTGATCGTGACAGCGGGCGCAGGTCACGGTGAGACCCATCAGGCCGCGCGTCACCACGTCGATCCGGTCATCGATGATGTCGTTTTGATTGCCCAGAAAACGGCGGCCCAGCGTGAGGAAACCCAGCGCGGCCAGCGCCGATTTGTCCTCGCCGAGCGGCAGCCGATCCGCCGCGAGCTGCTCGACGATGAACTGGTCGAACGGCTTGTCGTCGTTGAACGCGCGGATCACGTAGTCGCGATACGTGTGGGAAAACGCAAAACGCCGCTCCGCGTTGCCGACGAGGTAGCCCTGGGTGTCGGCATACCGCGCCACATCGAGCCAGAATCGCCCCCAGCGTTCGCCGTAGGCCGGCGAGGCGAGCAGACGCTCCACCACGCGGGCGTAGGCCCCCGGATCGCGCGGGTAATCGCGGAGAAATTCGTCGGTCGCCTCCGCCGTCGGCGGCAGACCGGTGAGGTCGTACGTCACCCGGCGCAGCAATGTCCGCGGCTCCGCCGCCGGCGCCGGCGCGAGTTGGTTGGCCTCGAGCTGCGCGAGCACGAACGCATCCACCGGCGTCGCCACGCGGCTGGCGTTTTTCACGGCCGGCACGGCCGGCTTCACCACCGGCTGAAACGCCCAGTGCCGGCGCGCCGCGGCCATGTCGAGCGGATGCGGCTGGGTGCCCGCGCGCGGATCCGGCGCGCCCAGCTTTATCCACTGTTCCAGCAAAGATATTTTTTCCGCGGACAACTTGCCGCCCTCGTCCTTCGGCGGCATCTGCAAATCCTCCGAGCCATAACGCACCGCCTCGATCAGCAGGCTCCTCTCCGGCGCTCCCGGCACGATCGCCACGCCGGTACCGCCGCCCAGTCGCAGCCCGTCGCGGGTGTCCAGCTTCAGGCCACCCTTCGACTTGCCCGCCTCGGTGCTGTGGCATTTGTAACACGACTCGACGAGGAGCGGCCGGATCTTGTTTTCAAAAAACTCGATGTCCTCCGGCGGGAACTCCGCGGCGAGCACGCCCGACGCCAGCGCGCCGAGCAGGATGATCGCGAACGCCCGCAGCGGCTTGACGGTGGGAGGGGCTTCACGCCCCAACCTCAACGGCGGACACCCCAATCCTTCAGAGCATAAGGCCCCTCCCGCGGCCGGCCAGCCGAACCGCCTCAGCCAGATCAATTCGGTCGAAGTGCGTCTTATCTCCGAAAACCAAAGCCGTGCATGGTGGAGCCCGATGTCCTCATCGGGCTTTGGTTCATTCGTTCCCAAGCCAGCCCGTTGGGGATAACGGGCTCCACTTTTGTTGGCATCGCCACGGCTCAGTCTAACCGGCGGTTGACCGGTGGCACGAGACGCTCCGACGGCGCCGGATGAACGTCCCGCCTTCACGCGATCAAATCCTTCACCACGTGGCCCTCGACATCCGTCAGCCGGAAATCGCGCCCGGCGTGACGATAGGTCAGCTTCTCGTGATCGAAGCCGAGGAGCGCGAGGATCGTCGCGTGCAGGTCGTGCACGTGGACGCGTTTCTCCACCGCCTTGAAACCGAATTCATCCGTCGCGCCGTGCACATACCCGCCGCGCACGCCCCCGCCGGCCAGCCACATCGTGAAGCCGTGATGATTGTGATCGCGGCCGTTGACCTTGCCGGCGTTGGCTCCGGCGGTGGGCAGCTCGACGACCGGCGTGCGGCCAAACTCGCCGCCCCAGATCACCAACGTATCCTCCAGCATGCCGCGCTGCTTGAGATCCTTGAGCAGCGCGCCAATCGCCTGGTCGCTCTCGCGGGCGAGCTTGCGATGGTTGATCTCGATGTCGTCGTGATTGTCCCAGGGCTGACCCTGGCCATGCCAGACCTGCACAAAACGCACGCCCCGTTCGAGCAGCCGCCGCGCGGTGAGGAGCTGCCGGCCCTGTTGCGTGTCGCCGTACAGCTCGCGCATCGCCGCCGGTTCGCGCGCGATGCCAAACGCGTCGCTCGCCTCCATCTGCATGCGGTACGCGAGTTCAAAGGACTGGATGCGGGCCTCGAGCTGCGCGTCCTGCTGACGGCGGGCCGCGTGGCGGGCGTTGAGCTGTTGCAGCAGATCGAGCTGCGCGCGCTGCGCCGGCGGCGAGCCGGCGGGGTTGCGGATGTGCTCAATCAGTTTCTCGGCTCCAGGGCACAATTCGTGGGTGAAACGAGTGTATAAGTCGAAAGCGTGAGAGAATTCAAGGCAGCTGGGAAAGGGGCGGGTTGGGCAACTATCGCACCCACGTCCTCGCTCGCTCGGGGGCGGCCGGCGTGC
>SXSC01000297.1 GCA_005792355.1 Opitutaceae bacterium | reverse complement strand
GCGCGGGGGCCGATGCTGGCGATCCGACTGCCGTTCCAACTCACCAGAGGAACGTCAGAAAACGGATCCCAGACAACCCGGGGGGCCGTGTTGGGCGTCGTGCCGTTGACCGCCTGACCGTAGGTGTTGGCAATGAGGCGACCGGCGGCCTCCCAGCCGACAAAACCCTCGCGGGCCGGGTACGGCTGCGCGTGTAGCTGGTCCACATCGCCGTATTCGCTATCGAGGCGGATTTCGGTGCCCTTGAAGGGCCGATAGGTGGCGGCGAGTGCGCCGGCGCGGCGCTCGGAAGACTTGAACTCGCGCCAGTCGTTTTTGTCCTGCCAGAGCAGGTTGGCGCGGACGGCGAGTTTGTCCCTCACCAGGGTCTTGCTGAAATCGTATTCAACGCGGTAGTCGTCCCAACTGCCGATGCGGGCGCGCAACTGGGAGGAGTCGCGACCGAGGAGGGCGCGCTTGCTGGAGGTGTTGACGATGCCGCCGGGCGCACCGACGCCAAAGAGCACGGAGTTGGGGCCGCGCGAAAAGTCGATGCGCTCGACGTTGAACACGTCGGACGAAAGCCGCCACGTGAAGTAGTTGCGGCCGACGGCGGCGTCGACGAAGCCGCGGATCTGGATGTTGACGTCGTTGGCGACGAGGAAATTGCCGGTGTAGTTGCTGGTGTCCTCGGAGGCGTTGAGGGCGAAGCTCAGCGAGGATTTCACGTCAAGGACGCCGAGGTCGGACAGGAACTCGGACGTGAAGACGGAGATCGCGGCAGGCGTGTCCCAGATTTCCGAATTCAAGCGCGTGCCGGCGAGCGTGCTGGAGGCGACGTAGCCGGAGTCGCGGGCCGTGTTGACCTGAAAGGGACTGAGGACAACCGCGGTCGCCGGCGGCGGGGCGGGGGGCACGGTTTGCGCGTGGCCGGTGGTGACGGCGGCGAGCCAGCCGACGACGGCGGCGACGAGGGAACGGGAGGAGGCTTGGGTCATGGCAGGTGCGGGATGGGGATTGCGATGGGATGGATTCAGGTTCTGTGACACGAAATTTCGACCACGGGCTGCGTGAGGACTTTCATTCGCGGGGTGATACTGAGGACGGGTGCTTTTGAGGCGGCCAGGCGCCCATTCACACGCCCTGGCGCGCCGCCGGCGGTACTGACCGTAACGACGGAGTGCGATTTCCGCCCGGTGTCCCGGCACGGGAGGACGATGCCCGTGCCGAGTCGCTCGCGTCGGCCACCCCACGGTGTGTGCCCAGACTTGGGTGAAGCGGATGACGACATTGGGTCGCGGGATCGGCGGGAAGTGCAGCGCTTTGTTCGAGTGGAAGGAAGGTCCCGCGGCTCACGCCACGGGCTGCAATGATCGGCGCTCTCAGAACGCCACGGTCGCCGTGGTGACGTATTGGCGGGGTTCTGTGTAGCGCGTCCAGGTGTAGCCATTGCCGACGTCGACTTTCTCATCAAAGACGTTGTTGACGTTGAGCTGGAGGGTCCAGTTGAAGCGGCCAAACTTGCGGCGGTAGCTGACGAAGGGATTGGTGAGGATGTAATTTTCACTCCTGACCGGGGGCAGGATCTGCACGCCGGAGATGGTGACCCCGGTGCGCTCGCGGCCGCGGGTATAACGGGCGGCGATACCAGCGGTGAAGCCCTTGAGCCGACCCTCGGTGAAGCTGTAGCGGGTGGTGACGCTGCCGGTGGCGCGCCGGGCGATCGAGATTACGCCCTCTTGGTCCTCGAGATATTCGCGGGTGAGGATGGTGGCGTTGTCGGGATCGAGCCCTTGGCTGCTGGCGACGGCCCGGGCCTGGGTGAGAACCGCGCCGAGCAGCGGGAAGAACCGGGTGAACTCGGTCTGGTTGCGCGAGTAGGAGCCGAGGAGCGTCCAGTTGCGGTTGAGGTTGACGAGCACCTGGTATTCCCAGCCGGTCGAGGTGCGGTCGCGGTAGTCGATCGAATTGGCGAGGTCTGTCGCGAGAAGCAGATTAAGCTCGTCGCGGACTTGGTTGCTGATCGCGGCTTGGAGGTTTTCCTGCTTGGTGTCGAAGCGCGTGACGGTGGCCTCGACTTTGCCGGCGAAGAGTTTGAAGCGCGCGCTGAAGTCGGCGCCTTCGCCGGTGAGCGGGACGACGGCGCCGCCGGTGAGGTCGGTGCCGATGTTGTCGGAGAACTGCGACGACTCGAAGTAGCCGCCGGTGAGCGAGAGCCAGGGGCGGACGTGCCAGACGGCGCCGTAGGTCTGGTTGCTGCTCCAGTCATCCGAATGCGGATACAGCGCCATGCCCCCGGCCTTCCGGATGCCGTCGTTGGGAAGGCGGGAGCCGTCGGCGGCCAAGAAGGTGACCTGGTTGAAGTTGGCACGGTCGCCGGTGGTGGCGGCACTGACGCTCTGCAGCCAGTGCTCGCGGCTGACGCCGATGCTGGTTCGGACGTCGCCCTTGAAGTAGGAGCCGAGGATGTTGAGGGAGCCGGAGGTGAGGCTCTGGTCCTGGTGGCGGTTGAGGCCCGCGTTCGAGCGGAAAAGCTGGGTGACGCCGGGGCGGACGTTCCAGCCGAGTTTCTCGTCGCTGTTGCCGTCGCGCAGGTAGTGGACATTGGAGACGAGGTTGTTCGTGAACCAGGCGGCGTCACCGGTGTAACCGCGGCGGGCGATCTCCTCGCTCGTCAGCGAGTAGCCGAAGAATTCGGAGTAGACTTTCTCGTGGCGGTAGTTGGCGCCAAGGACGACGCGCTGAGTGATGCCCCAGGGGAGGACGGCGTCGTAGACGAGCTGGGCGCGCCAGTTGAGGATGTCGTGGCCGCCGGGATTATAGATCGGCACGTGCACGACATACATCTGCTCGTAGTTGGGGTTGGGGACGGTGCCGGGGCCGTTGGGGTTGGGGAGCACAGGGTTGACGTCGATGTGGAGGTAGCGGCTGGCGGGGGCGATGACGGTGACGGTGGAGAAGGCCTGCTTACGGATGGTGTCGTCGACTTGGGCGTTGTGGGCGACGAGGGCGTGGAGCTTCTCGGAAAACGCGTGCTTTAGCTCGACGGTGTAAGCGAAATATTTGGAGTTCTGCTTGGTGTCGGGGCCGCCCCAGTCCTGGCTCAGCGGGATGATGCTCTCGGGGACGCGGCGAACCGCGAGGCGGTTGGGATTCTGCGGGTCGGTGGCGGACGTGGCGGCGGCACCGGTTTGCGTGAACGAAATACGGAAGGTGTTCGCGGCGGTGGACTGCCAGTTGTTGATGACGCCGCCGACGTCGACGAGGGCGTGAGTGAGCGAGGTGGCGGCGCGGATCGGCTGCATGCCGACGCCGTTGGTCTGTATGCCCGGGCGGAGCGGGTCGGCATCGAGAGCGCTGGTGCCGGTGCCGTAGACGTAGGCGGCGCGGTAGTCGCCGGGTCCGAGATGGCCGATGTGGTAGGTGGTGTTGCCGGTCTCATAGGCGGCGTCGATCTGCGTGCGACGGTGCTTGAAGGGTTGCCAGCGGAGCGAGCCGGCGTAGCCCTCGAGGTCGCGACCCATGCGCTGCTTGAAATTCTCGACCTCGGACTTGATGGTGTTGACGCGGACGGCGAGGCGGCCGGGGAGGATGGGCTGGTTGAAATCGAGGGAGTAGCGCTGTGTGCCGAAATTGTCGTAGCGAACCTGGACGGAGCCGCGGCGCTGGAAGGACGCGCGCTTGCTGGCGATATTGATGGTGCCGCCGGCATCGACGTCGCCGAAGGCGAGGCCGCTGGGGCCGCGGCTGAATTCGATGCGCTCGGTGTTAAAGACGTCGGCGGCGAGATACCAAGGGAAGCCGTCGCGGAGCTGGCGGATGGAGGCGAGTCCGCGGATGTTAACCTGATTGCCGCTGCGGTTGCCGACGACGGCGCCGATGGTGCCTTGGTCGTTGAATTGGTTCTCGGTGCTCATCCCGAAGTCGACGGCGTCGAAGTAATTGTTGAGGGCGAGGTCCTGGAGGAGCTCCTGCGTCATGACCGAGATCGAGTTGGGGAGGTTCTCGAGTTTCTCGTTGGTGCGGGTGCCGGTCATCGCAGTGGAGGCGGCGTAACCGGTGTCCTTGTCGGCTGAGACTTCGAAGGGAGTGAGGACAACGGCGCTTTCCTTGGGCGGGGGAGGGACGGTTTGGGCTTCGGTGGCGGTCGGAGCCGCAAGCCATCCGAGCATGGCAGCGACGAGGGAAGGAAAAGTTGTTTGGTTCATCGGCATCGGAAGGGGTGAAATTGCAACGGCACGAGCCTATCAGGTCGGCGTCGCAGCGTCTTGACTGGGAAACGCGCGAAATTGGCGAAGTCGGCACAACCGCCGCCGCGGCGCGCCCCCCTCGCGCCCAAGCAGGAGCGGGCGGCGCACGTCAGCGGCGACGCGCGGCCTTGCGGACTGCTTCCGGCCTGCCGCGGGCTTGAGCGGCACGGTGGATCTTGCGAAACTCGGTCGGCGTGACTCCTGTGGCCGCGCGGAACGTCCGCGTGAAGGCGCTGTGGTCGGAGAAGCCGCACGCGTGCGCGATTTCGGCGACGGCGCGAGTAGTATCGCGGAGGGCCAGTGAGGCGGCGGCGATGCGCGTCTTGGCGATTAACTGGACGGGAGTGAGGCCGAAGATCCGCTTGACGGCGCGTCCGAACCTCGCCGGCGGCACCCGCGCGAGGCGGGCGAGGGCGGAAGGCGAGATGGGCTCCGCGTAGTTGGTTTCCAAGTGCAGGAGGGCCGCGGCGATTTCCGGCTGGATCTCCCGCGCCGAAATCGGCGCGCGCACGTCTTTGGAGAGGCCGATCAGGCCGCAGATCTTTCCCGCCGCATCGCGCAGCGGCAGTTTGGTCGTGAGACACCAGACCGGGCGGTGGGGCAGCAGCCAGTGGAGCTCGAGGTGCTCGACGATGGGGCGACCGGTGCGCAACACGGCTGCATCCTGTTCGGTCGGGATGCGTCCGAAGCTGCCCACGCACACGTCGGCGGGGCGTCGCCCGATCATCTCCGCCTTGCGTTGCAGACCGTGGCGTTCAACCAACGAATGGTTCACGGTGGCGTAGCGGCCGGCGGCGTCCTTGATGAAAAATGCGATGTCCGGCGTGTGATCGAACAGCTCCTCCAGCAGCGCGCGGTCGATGCCGGCCGCCGCAAGCACGGCGACTTTGGATGCAGAATGGGTGGAATTGGGAGTCACGTTCTCGGGGGCTGCGGCGTCAGTCCAATCGAGCTGACTCAACTACCCGTGCGACGGGAACGAGTCAACCTTGGCGAGACCGCGGCTCAGTCGCTTGGTATCCGTGTCCATCCGTATCAGTCTTTGCATAGGTTCGTGCGCCATTTCGAGGAACGCTCAACCAATTAATCACTGACGGATTCTGGTTTTGGCTCTTGTGCAAAGACGCATTTGAACTCCCGCAAAAATCGATGCCACCGGTGCCTCGGGAAGACTCGAAAACACCACCGGAAATTTAGGTAGGAAGATTTTATTGGGAGGAAGATTTTTCGGAGAACAATCAATGCTTCCTCTGCTGAGCTGGTCGTTGAGCTTCCTCTGGGGCGCAGTGCGCCGGAGCAAACGGAACCCGCCACCGTCGGAAAAGAGCGAAATCTTTTTCCGTGGTTTGAAAAATCTTCTTACCAAAAAAATCTTCCTACCCTCAATCCGACGATTCTTGGGAGTACAACACGTAGACGGTTCAACGAGGTGAATGAACTTATGCAAGGATTGACAGTTCGCGGGAGTTTTTTCGGCTCATGGCTGCCGACGAGGCAGCGCGGGCTAGGGAGTGAACTTCCGCTCGGTGAACCAGTGGAGCAGCTGCCCGCCCCACGGTGGGGCGGGTCGATCGGCGCGACCGAGGCCGAGGCCATGGGCGCCCTGCTCGTAGATGTGCAGGGAAAACGGCACGCCGGCGCGACGCAGCGCGGCGGCAAACAACAGTGAGTTTTCGACGAGCACCGCCCGGTCCTCGATCGTGTGCCAGAGGAAACACGGCGGCGTGTCCTTGGTGACCTGCAGTTCGTTGGAAAGATGCTGCACGAGTTCGGCGGGAGGGTTCTCGCCCAGGAGGTTTTTGCGCGAGCCGGCGTGGGCGAATTCGCCGAAGGAAATCACCGGGTAGCAGAGGATCCCGAGATCGGGGCGGGAGGATTCCCGCTCAATCGGGTCGGTGGCATCGGCCTGGCCGGAGTCGAAATGGGTGACCAGGGTCGAGGCCAGGTGCCCGCCGGCGGACGAGCCGATCACGCCGATGCGCGCGGGATGGAGTCCGTCCCGCTTCGCGAAGGTGCGCAGCATCCGCAAGGCGCGAGCCGCATCGTTGAGCATGATCGGGTGGCGATAACCGCTGGAACCGAGCCGGTATTTCAGGACATAGGCGGTGATGCCGTGCGAGGCGAAGAACTCGGCGTAGCCCGCGCCTTCATGCTCCGCGAGGCCGCCGTAGCCGCCGCCGGGAAAAATGAGCATCGTGGCACCCGTGCGTTTCGCCGGATTGGCGGGATACGGGGTGAGCGTGGGAATGTCCTGCGGGCGCTGGCCGAGCGCGCCGGGGGCGTCGCCCGTCCAAAGGCGAATCGGGCCAGGCACGAGCGCATACGGCACGGGTTTGGCGGCATCGGCGGCACCTGGTTGGGCGGCGCGAGCCTTGCCCGCCCCGGTGGGCTCGGCGGCAAGGGCGTTGGTGGAGACCATGGCGCCCATGGCCACGGCGAACAGGGAAAGGGCGAGACGAGTCATGGGTGACGCGGGCGATACCACTCGCGCTTGTTCGCGGTTTCAAGCCTCAGGTTTTCCCGTCGCGCGAAAATTTAGACACAAAAAAGCCCCGAAAGTTTTGAGGCTTCCGAGGCTAATTTGTGGGAGTGGGCGTTCGTCACGCGCTCTTTCCCGGTGGCACACGCTTGGACGCGCTCGCTTTCGCGGGCGGTGTGCTTCCCGACGCCACTCTCCGCGGCATGCGGATGTTTCGGTCTCATGGCGGGACCGTTCCGACCGTTGCCGGTCGGAATCTTCGAGTGAGGCCTCTGCGCCCGGTTCGGACGCTCCCTGCCGGGAGCGGCGCGCCGGACGTGGTGCTGACACGCCTGCAATTTTCATTGTGCGCGTCGGCACCGTTACCACGGGGACGGCACCAGCTTATGACTGGCCGTTGGCCCCGCGCTACGGGTCTGACCTCTTAACTCTAAGGTTGCTTTCGCTTTTGCAGCGGGGTGACGCGGTTTTTCGCGCCGCCCCATTGAGGAGGTTTGACGGGCTTTGCCAGGCCCGCTCCCTCCCCGCCGTCCCGATTCCCTTGCGCGCCCCGTTCGTGCTGCGAACGAGGCCTTTTGGCGGGGTTGGCCCGCCGGAAACCGTGACTGCGTTCTGGTCTGCGCAGTAGCAACCAAAACCCTCTGGGGTAACTGCGTCGGCGCACGGGTCGAAACGCCCCGTGGGCCTGACTCGGCTCGACGCGGTTTCTAATCGCGCCTCGCCGCTCAGTTCCTACTTCGTGTGTGTACTGACCGGACACGACTCCGGCCAGAGGAACTGGTGATATATGCCTCTCGACGACTTTCGCCGCCTGGAGGGGAGGGCGACACCAGTTGTCGCCAACCATTCCCCGGTCGCCCGGGATTATCCCAGCCGTGCTCTCAGCGACGTTTTTCAGGGCCGCTGCGCTTCGACTGTTCTATCAAGGAACAGGAGAGACAGTGCGGGTGACGTCGCGGAAATGAAGCCTTTGTTCTGCACAAGTTCTTCAGCTTGGTCAGCAGAATTCATGGGCGCATTCCGGTTCGGGCAAATGGCCAAGGTTATGATATAGGGCCACCTCCATTGCCCTATAGGTTCGGAAACCATATGAGCGTCTGGTCACCACTCGGACTTTATTGTTCAAGCCTT
>SXSC01000296.1 GCA_005792355.1 Opitutaceae bacterium | reverse complement strand
GGATGGCTTGAGGCGCTGTGAACCTCCCCGTCAATAATGTGGAGTCACCCCGCCAAGGGCTCGCCGTTCAGAGCCAACGACGGCCGCTCCACTCCACATTATTGACCACTTCACATTAGATCCTGGTTGAGACGATTTTTTCCACCGAGATCACGGAGGGAAAAGAGAGGCCACAGAGCGGAGGAGCGGGCGTTCTTTTCCGGTGGTATTCTCTGTGACCTCCTGCCGGGCCTCAGTGACCTCTGTGACCAGCGGTTTGATTCCTGCGGTTGCGGTCGACGCGTTGGGAAATCTTCGGGCTAAGGCAGCACGGGCACGCGTTTGAGTCCCTCGCGCCACCAGTCCTTCATCGCGCCGGTCAGGGCCTCGAGGGCGAACTCCGCCGTGGCCTTGGAGAGATCGAGATCGGAGATGAGGACCTCCTCCCGGAAAATCGACGCCTCCTTGATGATGTTGCCATCGGTGTCGATGAGGCGGCTCTGGCCGTGCGAGCCGGCGGTGGGGCCGTCGGACGGCGGATTGGCGTGGACGAGGTAGACGCGGTTTTCAACCGCGATGGCCTGCGCCTGCGCGCGATAGGGGCCCATCTTGTGCTCCTTGGAGATGTAGGCCTCGGAGGAGATGTAGAAGATCACGCGCGAGCCGGCCAGCACGGGCAGGCGGGCGAGCTCGGGGAAACGGTTGTCGTGGCAGATGATAATCGAGGCGCGGGCCGGACCCACGGTGAAGACCGGCGAAGGGCCGGCGCCATACTGACAGCCCCAGTTGCGGTCCACGGTGATGGGCTGGGCCTTGTCATAGCGCGCGACGATTTCGCCGCCGGCGTTGATAGAGAGCGCGGTGTTATACAGCTTGCCGGCGCGGCGCTCGGGGGTGCCGACGATGGCCGCGATGCGATGTTCGCGACAGGCGGCGGCGACGTCGCGCGCGGCGGCGGAGAGCACGTCGTCGGAGAGCGTGGGGATGAATTCCGGAAAATACCCCGAGACCGCACACTCGGGAAAGGCGGCGACCTGCACCTTTTGCGCGGCGCAATCGGCGAGGTGCTGCCGGATGCGGGCGACGTTGGCGCGGACGTCGCGGACCGAGCGCATCTGCACGGCGGCCACGCGCAGGAACGGGCCGGGTGCGGGAGTGGGCTCGGCGGCGGTGAGCGCGGGGCCGGCCGACAGCGCGAGGGCCACGGCGTGAGCGCAGGAACGGAATGTCTTCATCGGGGATTGTCCTTGGCAGGCTTCGGCGCGGTGAGCGTCTGGTAAAGCTCCGGGTGGCGCACGCGGTAGGAGCCGCGGTCGTGGATGCGCTCGTCGAGCACCACGCGGCCGAACATGAGCATGTCGCGATGGTCGCTGCGGGCCTGGTCGGTGATCACGCCGTCCGGGCCGACGACAAAAGCGTTGTGCTGGCTGTTGTAGATGACGCAGACGCCGTTCTCGTGGGCGCGGGATTGCATCATCACGTCCTCATCCATCGGCTCGCGGACTTTTCCGAAGGCCGGAACGACGATGAACTGCGCACCCTTGAGGGCGAGGATGCGGGCGTTCTCCGGTGGCTGGCGGTCGAAGCAAATGAGCACACCCATGCGGCCGAGGGCGGTGTCAAACACCGGCAGCTCGCCGCCCGCGTCGTAGAGTTCGCCGGGCAGCGGGTGGGACTTGGAGTAGCGGCCGGCGAGCGCGCCGTCGGGCCGGAACAGCGCCATCGTGTTGAACAGGCCGTCACCCCGGCGCTCCGAAAAACCGAAGAGAATGTGGAGCTTCAGCTCGCGGGCCAGGGCGCCGACCTGCCGCAGTGCCGGACCGTCGATCAGCTCGGAGTGGGACTGCAGCATTTTCGCCCGCGTCATGCCGGGCCGGAATTTCGGGCTGCCCATGTATCCGTCGAGGTAGCACTCCGGGGTGACGATGAGGTGGGCGCCGCCGTCGGCCGCCTGGCGGGCAAACAGTTCAAAGCGGGCGAGGTTGGCGGACGCGTCGCCCGCCGCCGGCATCACCTTGAGCGCGGCGACGGTGAACTCGGTCTTGGCGGGGATGGCCGCGGCGGTGACCACCGGGCCGAGAGCGGCGCAAAGCAGGGCAAGGATGGGTGGGGATTTTCTCACGGGAAAGACGGGATGCTCGGGGACGGATGGGTCACCACGCCCCCTCAGCTTCGGATGTCAGGCAGGCAGGCGCGCCCGGACAGTGCGGGGGAGAATCGTAGACTCGGCGGCAACGGGCAGCGGGGCGACGGGGCTCAGCGCGGGGCGGTGTAGGTGAAAATTGAATTCGTGCCGGGGCCCATTCGACCGGATCGACAATCTCTGAGATGCGCCCGGGACCCCTCATTTTGGTCCGACCCAATGCGCGGTGCCGACCGCGTAATACATGTGCGCCCAGCTGGGGTTTTGGGGATTTGATCCCGGGATTGGGCCTTGGCGCGAGCCATACCAGAGGCGATAGCTGCCGTCGGGGAGCTTCATGATCGTCTGGCTCGTGGTGAAGTTGGACTCCCAGTCGTTCTGCGGATTGGGCGTGAACACCGGGTTCCCCTCAAATTTCTTCCAGTTCAACCCATCGGTGCTGACGGCCAGACCGATCGCGGTGCGGTGCTGGGTCTCCCAAAACGTGCCGTAGAGCGCGAGGTAAATGCCGTCGGCCTTGAAGACGGAAGGATAGACAATGGAAGGCAGGATAACCGAAGCGCCGCCCGCCCCCTCCCATTTCTGCTCCTTGGGTTCGATGGCAGGCTGCGCGTTCACCGTCCATTTCAGGCCGTCCTTGCTTTCGGCGTAGCGCATCACCCACGGACGCTTCCCGACATCGGTGAACCACATTTTGTAAGTCTCACCTTCCTTCATTAGGTAAGGGCAGTAGGCGTTTTCGAGCAACGGCCCGGACGGGGCGGACCAGTGGATGCCATCGTCGCTGGTGGCGCGATGCACGATGTGCTTGTAGTCGCCCGGCATGTCCGCCGCCGTGAAATACATGACGAGTTTCCCGTTCTCGCGCCGGACCGACCCGTCGGGGTGGCGCAGAAAATTGGGCGTCAGCAAACCGCGGCGGTCATCACCGAAGGAGAGCACGGGATTCTTTTCGTGCTTGGTGAAACGGATCCCGTCCTTGCTCCGGGCGAGGCCGATCTTGTAGATGCGGTCCTTGTGCTCGTTGGCGCGAATTCGTTTCTTCTGCTCGTCGGTGAGATCGGTCGCGGGCTGGTAGAGCCCCTTGGCGATGACGTCATTGGTCGATCCCATGTAATACAGCCAATACTCGCCCTTCTCATAAATCACGCTGGGCGAGAGAATGTGCATGTCATCGAACCGGCCCTTCTCGCCGATCGTGAAAACCGGCTGATCGCGGTCGCGCTGCCACGCCATCGGCTTGAGCCATTTGGCGAAGCCGGGAGGCGCGGAATCCTGGGCATTCGTCAGGGAGGACAGGGCCAGGATGAGCATGGTCACCAATCCAACGGGCCGGGTCGCGGGCAAGCTCGCGGAGCGTCGCGTAAGCGGGAGGGGCATGCGGCAGAATTACGTCGCGGGGTTGAACGGTCAAGAGGCGAGCAGCCCGTCGGACTTCGGGAATCACGCCCGGGGCTCGCCGACGACCAGATGATCGTCTTCACGCGCGACCACGGTTATCAGACCGGCGAGCACGGCTGGTGGCAGAAACAGAGTCTGTTCGAATACCGCGCGCGCGGTCCGCTCCCCTTGCTGGCGCCGGGCGTCTCGAAAAAGGCACGGTGGTGAAAACGCCGGTGAGCCACCTCGATCTCATGCCCACGCTCAGCGAGCTCTCGGGCGTCAAGCCACCCGCCGGTCTGCAGGGGCAGAGTCTGGTGCCGTTGCTGCGTGATCCCGCGGCCGTGGGCCGCGGCTGGGCCGTGACCCAGGGTGACGGCGGCTCGGAGGTGGCTGCCTAAAAACGGTTCCGGCGCCGGTGACTTGGGGTTAATACTAACGAGGTTCGTAGAAACATTGCTTGCGGCAGGATCTGATTTTAACATTTTTTTGCATCGAATCGTGGTTTTTGAAGGTTAACCTTTCCTTTGCCCGGTCGAATCGCCTTTCTGTTTCGTCTGTCTTCGCAGTGCACCTTTTCACCAATCATCGTCCCATCGCCGGATCCGCTTCGAAAAAGCGGACTTTCCCGCGCGCCCGATTATCGGGCGTGTCGTTGATTGAAGTCATGATGACCCTGGTCATCGGGAGTCTCGTCGTTTCCGCGATGGTGCCGAAGGTGAAGCAGGCGGAAAATGTCTCGCGGGCGACGATCGTCGTGGGCGATCTGCGTACCTTCGCGGCGGCGTTCGATGCTTACGCTCAGGAAAAGGGCGGCTGGCCGGCGGAATCCGCCGCCGGAGTCACGCCTTCGGAAATGTCGGATCGGCTGGGCACGACCGGCTGGCAGCGCGTCACCCCTTTGGGCGGAAAGTACAATTGGGAGGCCGACCAGATGCACGGCGGCACGCGCTACCGGGCCGCCATTTCGATTAGCGAAGCCGCCGGAGCTCCGTTGGAGGTCAATGAGGAGATGCTGTTGGAAATCGATCGTCTGCTCGATGACGGCAACCTCTCGACCGGTAGCTTTCGCACCGGGGTGAACAACGATCCGCTCTACATCATCCTGCAATGAACCAGGGTGATTCCATGTTTAGTGTCGGCTTCAAGCAGCTCGCGCCCGACGCCAAGAATGCCGGCGTCGAGTACACCGAGGTCGAGCGGGCCGATGTCTCCGGCAAGGAGCTGCGCGCGCTGCTGCGCTCCGTGGCCGAACTCGCTCCGACCGTGGCCTACCCCTTGACCCCGGAGTTGCGCATTTTGGCGGCGTCCGGGCGGTTCGTGATCCAACTCAAGGACGGCCGGATGAATTTTGTGAGCTGGTCGTCCGCCAAGTCGCGCGGCGGCAACCCCACCGCCGATCAGATTTTTTCGATCATCACCGGCGAAGAAGTGGAGGACGACGCGACGCCGGTGGCGGCAGCGGGCAAGGGCGGCGGGAAGTCGGGTGTCTGGCGCTGGGTCGCCGGGTCGGCTTTGGTGGTGGCATTTCTGGGCATTAATTTTTACTCGGTGTGGAACTACCGGAAACCACCGGGCAATTTGTTGCCGGCCTTCAAGATCCTGGAGCCGGGTCCGGCCAAACGAACGTTGGAAAAGATGGCCGGTAACTACGAAACCGGGGAAGCGCCGGGAGACCGCCGTCTTGAAATCAAGCCTGACGGGCGGGCGTCGTGGATCAAGTTCGGGCCGGAACGATCCGCGGTGGAACGACGCGAATTTACCGTTCAAGGAGCCCAGACGGGCGGCCAAGATGCGTTCTACACCAGCCGCAAGAGTCTGATCAAGGTGAAGGACCCGACGTCCCTCCTGCTTTTCGGCGACCTCTACCTGCGGGTGGCGCGATAGCCCCGCCGCGGGGTGAGGCGCCCCGCCTCCGGAAGCGGATCAAGAATCGTCGCAACTGCGATCGATCCGAATCGAGATTGGCCCGCGCGGCCAGCGGCCGCAGTGCGATGCTCGAACCGGAATGGTCGAACAGAATTCGATTCGAAAACAGATCACTTGAGTGGCCGCGAGTAGGTGACGCTCATCGAGCCGAAGACCTGACGGCCTTGCTGACCGTAAAATTCCTTGGTGCGCGCGGCCTGGGAGTAGGTGATTTTCCAGCGGAAGAAATTGAAGGCGAGGCCGACCTGCCAGTCCGCCACCACGGGGCGCCGGTCGACCCGCGGGCCACCGCGGCGAAACGTGTTGCCGTCGAGAAACACGTCGCGCGCGATCAGGCGCGAATCGAAGCTGCCGAAGAGGTGGGCACCGAAGGCGGCGGGTTGGTGGTCGATGGCGGTGTCACCGCTCGGCCGGATCAGCGGTGTGCCAAAATCGCGCGGAAGCCGAAGCCCGGCGCGGACTTCACAGCCGACGTTGGCGTAGGTCCCGATGTTGCCCACGCTGAGTCCGTAGTGGGGAATCAGATCCGCCGCGAAACCGGCGCGCGCCGGGCCGTCGGTGCGGCGCGTGTCGTCGGTGCTGTAGCGGAGCTTGCGTTCCCAGACCAGGTTGAGACCAGGTTCGTTGCGGAGCTGATGGGCCCAGCCTTCGGCATGGGGAACGCGGATGAGATCGTGCCAGCCGTTTTGCGTCCACTCGCCGAGAGCCCAGGGGCCGACGATTCCCGTGGTGATCTCGAACACGCTCGTGCGGGCGGGTTGGTCGGCGTCAGCATCGCGCAAGACGTGAAAGGTCCAGCCGAGATAGAGCCAGGCGGCATAGGGGCGGTCCTTGGGCTGGGGCTGGAAGACCGTGGTGCTGACCGGAGTGTAGAGGTTCTGGCCGAAGGAAATGCCGCGCCGGACCGCGGAGATCCCGGGAAATTCGCGTTCGATCAGCGGCCGGATTTTTTGTCCGATGAAGGTCGACAAGGGAAAATTTTTCGGGTCGTCGAAATCGCTGAGGTCGTTCGACAGCCAGGTCATGCGCAGGCCCTGCGTGTAGTGCTGATCCGTGCCGGCGAAAAACTTGTCGTTCTCGATGTAAAACGTGGCCGAACCGAAGAGCGGCGGGGTGGGGTGGGCGGGCTCCGCGGCCGGGAGGAGGGTGGCGAGCAGGGCGCCGGCGAGCAGGGCCAGCCGCGGGCTCCCGGTTGTCACGACGTTTCCCATCGTCCGTAAATCCCGCACGGGAGCACCTTGCCGTCGCGCTGCACCGGAAGCCCGACTTCGCCCGCGGTGATGGTGCCCGCGGAGCCCTGCCGCAACTCCGCGAGCAGGTTCGCGACGACGGTCGGGGAGAGGCGCGCGGTGTAGGCGTTGATGAGAAAAAAAAGGGGTTGATCGCTGAGCAACCCCCGGCACGCCGTCAGGAGTTCCCACAGGTGATCCTCGAGTTTCCACATCTCGCCGGTGGCGCCGCGGCCATAGGTCGGCGGATCCATGACGATCGCGTCGTATTTTCGACCGCGCTTCTGTTCGCGGCGGGCGAATTTCAGGCAATCGTCGACGATGTAGCGGATGGGCGCGTCGGCGAGGCCGCTGAGGGCGGCGTTCTCCCGGCACCATTTCACCATGCCCTCGGCGGCGTCGACGTGGCAGACCGCCGCTCCCGCTTTCGCGGCGGCCACGGTGGCGGCACCAGTGTAACCGAAGAGATTTAGCACGTTGATGGGGCGATCGGATTGGGCGCGCGCGCGCGCAATCTTCGCACTGAGCCACTCCCAGTTGACGGCTTGTTCCGGGAAAAGGCCGGTGTGCTTGAAGGAAGTCGGATGAATCTTGAACGTGAGCCCGAGAGACTCGTAGCCAATTTTCCAGTGGTCGGGGAGCGGGCGCCGATACTCCCATTTGCCGCCGCCTTGTTCACTGCGGTGATAAAAACCATCCCAATTCTCCCAGCGTGCGCCGGCGTCCTGCTGCTGGCGCGGCCAGATGATCTGCGGATCGGGCCTCACCAATGTGAATTCGCCCCACCGCTCCTGTTTCATGCCGTCGCCACAATCGATCAGCACGTAGTCACGCCAGCGGTCAGCAAGGATCAGGGCAGGGCGTTGAATCGGCGGGGCGGTCATGCGTAGGCGTGCGGCCTAGGCAATTCCGCCGCGCGCCGGCTGTCGAGCCACCAACTGCGCCAACTGCCCGCGTTTACGTAGTGCACGCGCGGCGGTAATCCACTAGCCCGGCCATTTCACACTCTGCTCGCGAGCGGAGCCACACGGTGTTCGAGATTTTCTTCTGCGTTCGCGGTCCTCAGGGATGTCCGGGCTAAGTTCAAAACCGCCTGGCGGTTTTGTTTTAGCCCGCATGAACCCCAG
>SXSC01000295.1 GCA_005792355.1 Opitutaceae bacterium | reverse complement strand
TGAGCCGGGGTGATCATGGGGTCTGCGTAAAGGCCCCAAGCACTACCGCTCACGCAGGCCGGCGCCCACGTAAAACCAGATACTTACGTGTCGGGTTCTAGTTGGCGCCGCTGTCGAAGATGAACTGGCGTTCTACACCCAAGGGAACTGAGTGGAAGGTTGCCATCGCACGAAGCCTGCGCTCCACGGTGGCACCGCCCCACCGCTGGCTCGCGAATCAATTGTACATGGGAAAACCAGCCTCGGTGCGTGTATACCTCTCGCGGAAAAATTAACAACTAGCGGACTGACCCCCTGGATCGGTCCCACGTAATCGTATTGAGTCCTTCAGCTAAACTGGATGAGGGACCCACCGTAGGTTCTTCAAATGTATGGCCGGATATATCGGTGTTCACAGAAATTGCGATTCCATTCTTATCTTCAATGGTTTGCCCAAGCGTGGAGAAAACGCCGACCAGAGATTTGTCCACCAGTGGAGACTTTACCCGCTTATATGTGTGGTTCATCGCAAACCGGATTGTCACACCAGTCGGGTGACCTTCAATTTTAAATCGGGCTTTAAAAGGGTCGACCACACTATGCTTATCACCAAACAAAGTTCCTTTGGCCCCCTCCAAAAACAGGTTGTAATCGGAAAGCATGTCTGGAGCTCCTCCGAATTCTTCACTCACAACCACCAGCACATCCTTTGATTCCTTGATTGGCACATATCTCAAATATGGAGTGCGATCGAGTCCCCGCCTGATGAAGATGTTGTTGAACCATTTGTCTTCACGATGGGTTCCCTGTTTACTCCCCATTGTGATCTTTGTATGGGGCTTGAAATAGCCTGACAACCGGGTGGTGAACTCGCTATACGCCTGATTCGCATCCACAAACAGGTTGTGCGCATAAACCACCGCTTCGGTGCTCGTGTTCACTCCGCCCCGATGCTGCGAGAATTCTTCACCTTCAGCATTCACTCCATACGTGTCGCCAACAATGACATTGTGGTCGACCAGAATGGAGCCGTGATTCATTTCTAGGTGAATGCAGTAATTATCAATGTCATAGATAATATTTCGGGTGATGCGAGTCCCCTGGTTGCCCCAATCAATCCAAATCCCAAATCCCGCACACGAAAACAGATTACGCACACCGCGGATAAGGTTGTTGGAAATGATCACATCCACGGAATGATGGAATTTTATGGCCGCCGTTTCCATACCGCCAAATTCCCGCAAATAGTTAATCTCCTCAATTAGGTTGCCGCTGATTGTGCTACGCGTTGCGCCGTGAGCACCCAGAATGCCTGCCTGCCCACAATGATGTATCACATTGTTGCGAATGATATGATCACCATAGGCGTTTATATCGGCATAATCCACACCGGGTGCTCTTCCGAGGACTATGCCAGTAGATTTTGCGTGAGATATATCACAGTTTTCAATGATCCAGTGTTTCCCAAGCCTTGGGCCGATTGCGCCCATTTGCAATTCTTGCGAGGGCGGCGTCCAGTTGGATGCCGCCTGCAGGATATGAAAACCGTCGACCGTGATATAGTTCACACCCGGCCGCTCGGGCATGAAGATGCTTTCGCGGACGTTGATTTCCGCCAATTCCGCATTCGGGTCTGCGGCCCCAAAGTTGCCGTGAATTATGGTCGTTGTCTCATTTGCGTATGCCTGCCAGCAGTTTTTCGATGCCACCAGTTCATGGATTGACTCTACTTCACGGAAACCAACCCCGTTCAGATATACCTGTCCTCGATGATGCCATTTTCCATATTCAAGCCATCCGCCTGAAATGTTTAACGTGTAAGGGTTGTAATCGCCAAAGAAGGCATTGGGTATTTCAACCATCCAGACTCCGGGATGAACTTTAACCCAGTTTGTTATTCTTTCTGACCCCTTGATGAACACCTTCTCCCCTGGCGCTGCCCGGTAAATTATTCTTTTATCCTCACCTGTGCCACCTCGTTCGGGTCGAATCCATTCACGATAAGTTCCCGCGTGCACCAGAATGACGTCCCCCGGCATCGCAATTTTTGATGCGGCAGCGATTGTCAGCAGGGGTGAACTCACCGATCCATTTTTCGAATCATGTCCCGTTTTCGCAACGTGAACAATTGACGGCGGCAAATTCGTCGGCGCAATCTGCGCGCGGGCGTTGACGATTGCGCCAGCGAGAAGGAGAGCCGTTACGCAGGTATTCATGACGGGTTTCATGGTGAGGTTGGCTTCAGGTTTGGATTGATATTCGACCTGACGCCACTGGGCGCGGAGGCACTGGTGGAAGCCATTTTGCTGGTAGGAAACTGGATCTTCATGGAGGTTGGATCCGGGGGGAGTTAATACGCTTCGGGTTCATGTGCCCATGGGGCACGGCCTCGACCCCAAGGTGACCAAAAGCAGACTTGCATCGAATCGGGATCGCAGCAGGGTCGCCAAACCATGAGCAAACTGCGTATTGGGTCCGCGAGCACCTTGAAACGAAGGCAGTTCATCCGAACCGTGGCGCTCGGCGCTTCAGCGCTGGCATTCAAACCTTATCTGGATTTATTGGCGCACCCGCTGGCCACCAAGGTAAAGATCACCAACGTGCAATGCGTGCTGACGCGCATCGGGATTCGCATCAGCCCGCTGGTCAAAATCACGACCGATTCCGGTCTGGTTGGGATTGGCGAATGTCATCACGATGAAACTGGCCACGGAGCGAAAGATGTCGTGTTGAATGCGTGCAAGCCAATTCTGATGGGCCAAGACCCGCTGGACTTGGAGTATCTCGTCTTCAAAATGGTGACCCGAACCTCCTACTACGGGGGAAACCACGGCATTGCCACCCATGCCATCACCGGGGTGGAATTCGCCATGTGGGATTTGATCGGAAAAATCACCGGCCAGCCCGTTCGTCGCATTCTGGGAGGAGGGGCACATCGTTCTGAGGTGAGAGCCTATGCCTCCACCCGGCCCCAAGACATGCTCAGCAAGGAATCGTGCGCTGAATTTGCCAACCGAATGAAGGGGCATGGTTGGACCGCCTGCAAAAGCGATGTTCTGAGAGACCAAAGTTGGAATCGCGTGGATAACCGGCGGCTGTCTAACCGGGAGGTGGACCGAAACGCCGAAGGATACGCCAACATGCGGGAAGCGCTGGGCAAGGAATTTGACATCGCTGTGCACTGCCACTGGGAGTTCGATTTTGACAGCGCTCTGCGGCTCGCGCGCGCGGTGGCTCCCATTCGCCCCATCTGGATGGAGGATCCGCTTCCCATCGCCTACAACGAGCAATGGGTTAAACTGACCGAGCAATCCCCTGTGCCCATCCTTACGGGAGAAAACCTTTACGGACGAGATGACTTCCGTCCGTTTATCGTCAATCAGGGGGTAAACATCATTGAGATCGACGTGTCCATGGCCGGCGGTTTGTTGGAAGCCAAGAAGATCGCCGACCTGGCGGAGACCTATTTCATCCCGGTCGCAACGCACAACGTGGCGGGGCCCGTCGCGACGATTGCCTCCGCAAACTTTGCCGCCTCGGTTCGTGAATTCGTCGCGCACGAAGCGTTCATCAGCAATCCGATCAACCGTCAGGGTCGGGGAATCAACGGCGACCCCGATGTGTTGGGATACGACAAGGAAATGATCGTCAACGGACACATCCAGCTCAGCGATCGTCCCGGCTTTGGCATCGAATTAAACGAGGAATTGATCAAAGGTCGCTACCTCGTTCAAGGCGAGGAATGGTGGACTTAATTCCGATCACCAGTTAAAAAACTCGCACGAATGCCGTGTGAGGATGCTTTCCATCTCGGAAGACTGCGGGTTCGCCACCCAGAGCAGTTTCTATGCGGCGTTCACCCGGATTGCGAAAAGCGCCCCAGGGAAATTTCGGCGCAAACTCCGGGAGCGCGCGGGTGCCCGGCAGTGAATGCGGAAACCGGCAAGCGCGGCGTGAGGGCGATCAGTCGAACGACCGCGACGCGCGTGAACCCGCAAATCCCAAAGCCAAGGCCAGCAGCCGCCCTGGCCGGTCGCTCATTCCTGGTTTAGGATGTTTGGCCGGCGAGCGGCGGGCGCTTGGCCGAATCCGACGGCGGTAACGCCGCGGTGCGGCGCGAATCAGCCGGCTCCACCCACCGGCCGGGAAAGAGCAGCATGCGCGGGATCGCAGGCACGCCGGTTTCGCCGCCATTGAGCTGGCTCACCACCAGATCGACCGCGTTGCCGGCAATCAGATCGAAGCGATCATCGATTCCGCCGATCCCGTTCAACTCCATGGCACGATTCAGGCACACCACGGGAAACTCCGCCGGTGGCATTACTCCCATCGCCACGAGCTGTTCGACAATGTCGCTCCCGCCCACGATCAGCGCATCTGCTCCGCACGCCTTCAAGCGTTTGCTCCATGTTCTCCGGTTGGCGGTGGGGCCGAAGAGCAGCAACTCAGACGCCGCGTCGGGCGTCGGATGATAGACGAGAAACGCCGCATGCCACGCCCGCCGGGCACGTTCGTTCGTCTCGGCTTCGATGATGGCCAGCGGGCGGCGGCAGCCGGCCTCCGCGAGCTTCGCCAGCACCAGGCGCATGGCCAGATAGTGGTGGTGCCCGGCATGGTGCAGTTCGGGATTCCACCGCGCACTGCCGATGACCGCGGGGGCAAGATGCTCCCACTCCAGATCCAGCGTCACCTCGGTCTCGTGCATCACCGGAGAGAACACCACGCCGACGATGCCCCGTGAGCGGAGCACCTGCGACAAACGCCGGTCGGTCATCCCGGGGTCAGTGGTCCAGAACTGCTCCAACCGAAAACCCAAAGCTTCGGCCCGCGCCTTCGCCCCAAGGAAAACCTGCCGCAGAAACGGATCCTTCGCCGACTCCGCCCGCGGCGTGTGCACCCAGACGAACGCGATGCCCTCCTTGGCCACGACGGGACGCGAACGGCGGATATGGGCCATGAGCGCCGCGAAGCGCGGATTCGGCCGGTAGTGGAGCCGTTCTGCCGCCGCGAGCACCCGCTCCCGGGTCGCCTCCGGGATCTTGCGACTCCGCCGCAGCGCGTAGGACGCGCAGGCCAGCGACACGCCGGCGGCGTCCGCGACTTGCTGCATCGAAACGGAGCGTGTGGGGCCGGAGGGCGTTGCCATGGTGAAGGGTTTCACCAACGAAAGCGTTGAAGGCAACCACGGAGTGGGGCTACACCCCCAACCGTCAACCGCGCTCTGCCTGTCAGCCCCTCTGCTCGCAGGGCGCATTCCCGTCCCAACATCAACCCTCGAAATCTTCCTCCATGCGATTCCTCCACCTCTGCGCCTGCCGTCCGCTCCCGCTGATCCTCTCGGGTAGTTGTTTCCTCGCCACCGTCTCCGCCCAAACCGTCCAACCCGCAAAGCCGGCGGAGGACACGGTCGTCACCCTCTCCGCCTTCGAAATCAAGAGCACAAAAGATTCCGGTTATCGCGTCGCCAACTCCGTCGCCACCACCGGCATCGCCCAGGCGCTGCTGGACACGCCGCTGTCGATCATGGTCTTCAACGAGGAATTCCTACGCGATTCCGGCAAGACTGGTTTTCTCGGCGCGCTCTCCTTCGCCAGCGCGGTCACACTCGACGAAAACACCCCCAACGGCAATTTCGCCCCCGGCGCCGGCCGCGGCAATTCGCAGGAAAATATGACCCGCTTCCGCGGGCAGCCGTACAACGGCACGTTTCGCAACGGCCTGCGGCAGTTCTATGGCTTCGAAACCGAGAACATCGATCGGGTCGAAGTCGCCAAGGGCCCGATGGCGGTGTTTGTCGGTGGCGCGACTCTCGGCGGGGAGGTCAACGGTGTCACCAAGCGGCCGTTGTTCGCCACCCAGCGCGAACTCACCCTGAAAATTGCCTCGCATGAGACCTACCGCGTCGGCCTCGATCTCACCGGTCCCATCAACCAGGCCAAGACCGTGGCGTACCGTGTGATCATGAGCTACCGCGACGGCAACCAGTGGCAGGAAAACTCCCACTCCACCTCGACGTTCATCAATCCCTCGGTCCTGTGGAACGTGACCAAGCGCCTCTCCACCCGCGTCGAGGTCGCCTACCGCACGAGCAAGGGCAACGCCGTTTCGCAGCCACAGCCCTCGACCCAGAATTATCAGGATGCGTTCGACCGTCCCGGACAGTCGCTGCTCGATTTGGGCAAACTCCGCGCCGGTGCGCTGGCGGGCGTGCCCTTCACCGTGGCCGAGTATCGCAGCCGCATCGGGTACGGCGGGTTCGGGCAGTGGCGTACAGATATCCTGAATACCACCGGCAAGTGGACCGAGCTGGGCGTGGGCGAGACCCTGCAGGAGAGCAACGCCGCCACGGGCCGCCGGTACAACTATTTTGGGCCCAATGCCGGCTTCTCGGAACCGTCGGTAATTTTCGAAAGCGAGACGACCCTCGCCGCCACCGAGTGGTTCGACGCCGCCCTGCTCGGCCGCTACACCAAGGCGAGGCTCAACTACGATCTCTATGCCTTTGGCACGCGCCTCCAGCCGGCCGGCTATTACCAAATTAACAATTTCAGCGCCAACCGCACCAAGGACACCATCCGCGATCTCAAATTCCAAGGCGTGCTGAAAAAGGCCCTCTGGGTGATGAGCAGCAAGCTGCTCTTCGGCGCGCAATTTGGCGACACCGAGCGCACGGTCGAGGATGCCGTGCTCAACTACGCCGCCTACCCGATGTCGGTCCCTGTCTCATCTTTCATGGTTCCGGACACGGTCAACACCGCCCGCGTTCCCGCGGTGCTGACCGGGGCGAACGCCTGGACCTTTTGGGATCCGCGGGCTCATCCGTTCCCCGACAACCGCCTGATCACCACGTGGCCCTCCGCCGTGCAGCCCGCCGGCGTCAAGACCGCGGACTACAATCACAACATCAACCGTTCCGAGTTTGCGGCGCTGAATTCGGGCTGGTTCGACGATCGCGTGATGCTTACCGCCGGCAAACGCTACAATTGGAGCTACGCGGTGAACGCCACCGTGGATCGCAATGGCACCGCGCTCCCCGGCGCCAGCGCCACGAAGAATATCAAGACCGAATCGTACACGCTGGGCGCCACCGTGAGAGTGATCAAGGGCGTGAACGTCTTCGCCAGCCAGAACCAGGGTGAGACCGCCCGGCCCGGCGCGAGCCTCGTCAACCGCGTGTCTTTCGCCCCGGCCACGGTGCCGATCGACATCGTCACGCCAGCCGAGCGGGCGGCCAACCCCGTGCCCAACGACCTCGGCAAGGGTCGCGAAATCGGGCTCAAATACGAGCTGTTCGATCGCAAGCTCACCGGTTCCTTTGGCTGGTTCAGTCTGACCCGCGGGAATATCCTGATTTTTGATATCAGTAAGGATTCCGCCGATCCCCGCAACCGGGGCACGGAAGCCGACTTGAATCCCGCCACCAGCAATCCCGCCGTCCGCGCCTCGGTCTCCTGGCTGACCACCATCGACGGCAACACGACGGAAGGTTACGAAACCGACTGGGTGTGGACGCCCACGACCAGCTACACGATGGTCGTCGGCGCCAGCCACCTCTACCGCAACAGTCCCACGATTGCCAAGCTGGCGACCAACGACGTGTCACAGGATATCAACTACTGGCTGCTGAAGGACCGCCCCCTGCCCAACTCGCCGGACAACATGGTCCGCTGCTTCCAGCGGTACGCGTTCAACCAAGGCACGCTCAAAGGAGCCTCCATCGGTGTGGGCGCACGCTACCAATCGTTGCAGAAACCTGCCGCGCACCTCACGGCGTGGGGCACGGTTTTTCCAGCCTACACGATGTATGATCTGACGCTTGGCTTCAGTTCCAAGATCCGCGGGCACCACGTCGACTATCAGCTCCAAATCGACAACGTCCGCAACCAGACCTACTACACCGGCAACCGGGTCTACGGCGCGCCGCGCGAATTCACCCTCACGGCGAGAACGAAATTCTAACCCGCCTGCCCTGTCTCCGAGGCGAGCCAGGCTGTCTGCCCGCGCCCGCCTCTTCTTTCCACTCACACCGCCACCTCGCCCTCGCTCGTTCATACCCTTCGCCCAGTTGGCAAGAATTCCCGGAGCCGGCTCCGGAGCGTTTGCACAAAGTGTAGGAGCGGCTTTACGCCGCGAACAAAAGTCAGTCCGAACGAAGGATCGCGGGATAAACCCGTTCCTACATTCTGTTTCTTCCGGTCACGGGCAAGAGTCGCTTTTGCGGTTGGGGCTGAATGAATACGACTTAGCTTCTGACGGGCTAGAACTTTCCTGATGACCGCCGCCGTCACCGCCCGCCATCCGTGAACCTCAAAATCCCTCATCTCCGTTGGTGGATTGCCACGCTGCTCGTCGGCGCGGCGGTGCTGAATTACGTCGACCGCCAGACGCTCTCCGCCCTCGCCCCGACCATTCAAGCGGACTTGAAAATGGACGACCGCGCGTACGCCAACGTCGTCAACGTCTTCCTCGTCGCCTACACGATCGCGTATCTGGTATCTGGCCGCATCGCCGATCTCATGGGCACCCGTGCCAGCATGGTGCTCTTCGTCGTGTGGTGGTCGGTCGCCAACATGCTGACCGCCGCGGCGCAGGGCGTCCAGTCGCTGGGGGTTTTCCGTTTTCTGCTCGGCCTCGGCGAAGCCGGCGTCTGGCCCGCCGCCTCGAAAGTAGTCTCGGAATGGTTTCCCGCCAAGGAGCGCGCGCTCGCCATCGGCCTTTATACGATGGGCGCCACCCTCGGCGCCACCCTCGCTCCCTACCTCGTTATTCCCCTGGCCACGCATGCCTGGGGGCAAACGCTGCCGGGAGTCGCCAGCTTCTTTGGCCAAGGCACGGGCTGGCGTATCGCTTTTCTCCTGACCGGCGCCGTCGGCTTCCTGTGGCTGATCCCCTGGCTGTGGATGTTCCGCGCTCCCCGAGACAGCAAACTGATCACCAGCGCCGAGCTGCAGATGCTTGAGACCTCCGCGACCGTCGAAAACCCGGGCGCGGCCAACGAAAAACCGTGGACGTGGAAGCAGGTCTTCACGTTTCGCGGCACCTGGCTGCTGCTGGTGGGTCGGCTCATCACGGACCCGGTGTGGTATTTTTACCAGTTCTGGTTTCCCAAATACCTCAGCGCCGACCGCCACCTATCGCAGGAGCAACTCAAGATCACGTGGATCGTCTACGCCGCGGCCGGGGTCGGCAGCCTGCTCGGTGGCTGGCTCTCCGGCCAGTTGGTCAAGCGCGGCACGGCGCCCGCTGCGAGCCGGTTGTGGGTGATGCTCGGCTGCGCCTGCGTCATGCCGTTGTCACCCTTCATCGCGAAGGCCACCGGGCTGAACCTCGCGATCACGCTCACCGTCTGCACCGTCATCGCCGCTCTCGCGTGGTTGATCAACCTCAGCTCGATCGTCGTGGATATCGTGCCCAAGCATTCCCTCGGCACGGTCTTCAGTGTCGTCGCCACCGGCAGCACCATCGGTGGCATCATTATGAACCTGATCGTGGCAACGATGGTCTCCGGTCCGTCGACCAAGCCTGCCGGGTTTCTCGATCAGGCGATCAAGTCCATCGCTGGTGGCCTTCTCGAACTCGTGCAGGGGCACGGCTACGCGCAATGGTTCTGGATCATGGCCGTGCTGCACCCGCTCGCCTGGCTGCTGCTCTACTTCGGCGGGGTGCATCGGAAGGGATGAGGGACCAAGAGACCAAGGGACTAAAGGACCAAGGGACAACAGACCACGGACAACGGACTACGGACCACTGACCACGGATTACTGATTACTTCCCCCTGTCTCCCCCTCTCTCCGTCTCTCCGTTTCGCCCTCTCACTCTCACTTTCACTCTCCCTCTCACTTTCACTCTCCCTCTCACTCTCACTTTCACTCTCCCTCTCCCTCTCCCTCTTCCTCTCACTTTCCCTCTCACTCCTCATGCTCCTCTCACCTCCCGTCTCCCATCGCGAACCGCGTACCATCCGTCACGACGCTGATCTCGTCATCGTCGGCGGTGGCCTCGCCGGCACCTGCGGCGCCATCACCGCCGCGCGCGCCGGGCTCAAGGTCGTCCTCGTGCAGGACCGTCCTGTCCTCGGCGGCAACGCCTCCAGCGAGGTGCGGCTGTGGATTCTCGGCGCCACCGCGCACATGGGAAACAACAACCGCTGGGCGCGCGAGGGTGGGGTGATCGACGAACTCCTCGTCGAAAACCTGTTTCGCAATCCCGAGGGCAACCCGCTCTTCGTCGACGCCCTGCTCCTCGAAAAAGTCGTCGCCGAACCGAACATCACGCTGCTCCTCAACACCGCCGTCCACGACGTGACGAAGCGCGAGGCCGACACGATCGAGAGCGTGCGGGCGTTTTGCTCGCAGAACTCGACGCGCTATGAGTTGCACGCGCCGCTGTTCTGCGATGCGTCGGGCGACGGGATCGTCGGCTTCATGGCCGGCGCGGCGTTTCGCGTGGGCGCGGAATCGCGCGCGGAGTTTGGCGAGGGTTTTGCCCCCGAGCGCGCCAGTGCCGAGCTGCTCGGCCACTCGCTCTTTTTCTATTCGAAGGACACCGGCCGGCCGGTGAAATTCACGCCGCCGAGCTTCGCCCTGAAGGACATCACGAAGATCCCGCGCTGGCGGCAGTTCAACGCGAAGGAGTACGGCTCCAAACTCTGGTGGGTCGAGCACGGCGGCCTGCTCGACACCGTGCACGACACGGAGCGCATCAAGTGGGAACTCTGGCAGGTCGTCTACGGCGTGTGGCACCACATCAAGAACTCCGGCCAGTTTCCGGAGGCGGAGAATCTCACACTCGAATGGATCGGCCACATCCCCGGCAAGCGCGAGAGCCGGCGCTTCGAGGGCGACTACATCCTGCGGCAGCAGGACATCATCGAGCAGCGCCCGCAACCCGACGCCGTGGCGTTCGGCGGCTGGGCGATTGATCTGCATCCGGCGGAGGGCGTGTTCTCCCCGCTGCCAGGCTGCACGCAATGGCACACAAAGGGCGTTTATCAGATTCCCTACCGCTGCCTCTACAGCCGCAATCTCACCAACCTGTTTCTCGCCGGCCGGATTATCAGCGCGTCGCATGTGGCGTTCGGCTCCACGCGGGTGATGGCGACGTGCGCGCTCACGGGGCAGGCGGTCGGTGCCGCGGCCGCGCTGTGCCGTCGCGACGGCGTGGTGCCGCGCGCGCTGGGTGAAGCTCCGCGCGCGATGGATGAAGCCCCGCGCATGTGGGAGCTGCAAAGTGCGCTGCTGCGCGGCGGTCATTACATCCCAGGGTTGGTGTTGCGCGATCCAGTGGATCTGCTCCAGCAGACCAACGTCACCATCACCGCCTCGAGCACGCTCAGCCTGACGGAACTGCCGCCCGACGGGCCGGCGGTGGCGCTCGACGACGCGTGGGCCATGATGCTGCCAGTCGACGTGGGCGTCGAACTTGAGTTCTTGATCTTTGCGGAGGTCGAGCAAGCCGCGGAGTTGCGTGTTGAATTGCGGCAGAGCAGCCGGGCGGCGAATTACACGCCCGATGTGACACTCGAGCGTCGCACCTTCGCTTTGCGACCCGGGCCGGGACAGGAGGTGCGGGTATCCTTCGCCCATGTGTTCAACGAGGCGCGTTACGCCTTTGTCTGTTTCTTCGGCAATCGCCATGTCAGGCTGCGCACGAGCGAGCGTCGACTCACGGGTGTCCTGTCCCTTTGCCATTTCGCCAACCTCGCCGTGGCCAAGTCCGCCACGCAGACGCCGCCGCCCGGCATCGGCGTGGAAACGTTTGAGTTCTGGCCGCCGCTGCGCCGCCCTGAGGGCCGCAATCTCGCGCTGCGTTTCGCCGGGTCGCTCTCGCCGTTTGATCCCTACTGCGTGCGCAATGGGATCAACCGGCCGACGGTGCGCCCGAACGCCTGGGTCGCCGACTTCGCGGATCCCGCGCCGGCGCTCACGCTGCACTGGACGCAGCCCGTGGAGATTGCGCGCATCGAGCTGATGTTCGACCCCGACTACGATCACTCGATGGAGTCGGTGCTGATGGGCCACCCCGAGCGGCGGATGCCGTTTTGCGTGGAGCGCTACCGCGTGCTCGACGAAGGAGGCAACGTCCTCGCCACGTGCGCCGACAATCATCAGGCGCGCAACGTCATCGTGCTCTCGCCACCGGTCGCCACGCGCGCCCTGCGAATCGAACTTACGGCGCCGGCGCCGCACGTGCCGGTGGCGTTGTTCGAGGTGAGGTGTTACGGCCCCGGCGTCCACGGCCGGTGACAGAGCAGGGCAGGGCGGAGTCAGAGGTGGCCGCGATCTTGTCGTAGGATTCATCGACCCTGCCAGTCGACCCAGCGCCATCCGCATCGCTAGATACTGGGGGAGTCTGGCGTGGTGGAGTTCGGGACTGCTGAGTAGATATCGCTTTCGTCACTCAAAGAGGGGCGAACATTCGCATCATCAGCGTGCGCCGGGCGCACCCCAAGGAGGAAAAAATCTATGAACAAGGCTAGCACCATCACCAGTCAGGACAAAACTGAAACCATCACCGCGCCGGAATTCGAACGTCGCTTCGACGCCGGCGAGGATGTTTCCCAGTTCATGGACCTTTCCAAAGCCAAGCTGATCGTGAGGCCAATCCAGGGAGCGCCCGGCTCGTCGCGGCGATCAACGTCCGAGCCTTACCTGCACCGCCGGCTCGACCCACCGCCCGGGAAACAGCAGCATGCGCGGCCAGGGCGGCACGCCGGTCTCGTTGCTGTTGAGCTGGCTCACGACGAGGTCGACGGCGTTGGCCGCCACCATGTCGTAGGATTGATCGACGCCGCCGATCTCCGGCGCCGTCGGCAACCAATGCAGACTGATGACCGGCAGTTCGCGCGCCACCGCGACATCCATCGCCCGCAGTTGCTCGAGCATCGCGTGGGCACTCACCACCAGCGCATCGGGCCGGCATGTCTTGATCCGACGCGCGACGGCCCGGCGGTCTTCCGGCAATCCGATCAACAACAACTCGGCTGCGGCCTCGCGACTCGGGTGAAACACCGCAAACGCCGCCTCCCACGCCCGCCGCGCCCGTTCGTTCACGTCGGCCTCCAGGATCGCCATCGGTCGCCGACACCCCGCCGCGGCGAGTCGCTCCAGCGTCATTTGCATCGCCAGATAGTGGTGGTGCCCGGCGTGATGGAGTTCCGGGTTCCACCGCGCGCTGCCGATGACGGCAGGGGCAAAGTACGACCACTCCAGATCCAACGTCACCTCGGATTCGTGCATGACCGGTGAGAGCAGCATCCCCACGATTCCCCGCGACTTCATCACTTCGGAAAGACGCCGGTCCGGCATGCCGCGCTCAGCCGTCCAGAACTGCTCCAACCCATAGCCCAAGGCCTCGGCCCGCGCCTTGGCACCGACGAAGACACGTTGGAGAAACGGATCCTTCGCCGACTCGGTCCGCGGCGTATGCACCCAGACAAAGGCGATGCGCTCGCCGGCCGCCACCGGCCGAGAATTGCGGATATGGGACATTAAGGCCGCGAATCGCGGGTTCGGTCGATAGCCCAATTGCGTGGCGATTTTCTGCACCAGCGTCCGCGTCTCGGGCCGAATCCGCGGGTCATCCCGCAGGGCATAAGAGACCGTGGCCAGACTGCACTTGGCGACGCGGGCGATTTGTTGCAGCGTGATCAAAGCGAGGAAACGTTGGCTCCAGCCAATCCATTCACCCGCAGCGATGAAGGCAATCCCCGGAATTGAAGGGTTTCAAAGAAACAACGGTAGCTTCTCGGCCCGCACCAACTTAAAAGCATTCTCATTCCCTACCTGCTCGGCCAGGTCGAATTCTGTCCATCCCTCCCGCGTGCCCAACGCGTCCCACCTTCGCTGACCTTTCCATGCCAGCCATGTCTCGTTCGTTCCCATTCTTCTGTCTTGTCATTGCACTGCGCGCGGTCGCGGCTGAGCCGCCCGTGGCCGGTCCCGCCGCGCGGATCACCGTCACGCCCTCGGGCGAGATCGACGTCGCGATGGCCGACGGCGGCGCCGCGCGGTTTGCCCCGGTCGTGGCCGTGTTGGCCGCACCTGCCGATCCAAATATTGACATGCGCTGGGGGCAGTTTCCCGACCCCGCACTGCGACTGAACGACACGGGCTCGCTCTACAACGTGCTGACGTGGGGTGCGAAAGACACTGGCACGAAATCCGCGGTGAAGCACGTCGAGGACGGCTTCGACCCGAAGGTTGATCGCGGCTACGGGGGCGGGCGCACCGCCAATCTCTTCGCCGCCGGAAAACTCAAAACCCTGCGCGCCAGCGCCAGCCGCTCCGACGGCAGCAAGATCACGTGGGACTTTCCCGCCGATGACACCGCCACTGTGCGGCTGGAACTCGATCTGCCGCCCGACGGCACGGCACCGCGCCTGCGGCTGAAAACGACGGTGCAGGCGGACGGCTGGTATTCGTTCGGCTACATGGGCGCCCCCGAAATTCCCGCCGCCGCGGCCGAGGAACTTTGGCAGCCGCTCATCTACAACGAGCGACGTTTTCCGCATGAGGCATTTCTCGAGGCCGCCTATCGTTGTCCGCTGCCCACCACGTTGGTCACCCATGGCGGCGTGACGACCGGCGTGCTCGCCGACCCCGCCGAGTATCCGTTTCAGCCGCTGCCGAATTTCGCGAATTCCCGCTTCGGCGTCGCCCTGCGCAACGCCCGCGGGCTCGCGCAGCCGATGCTCTTCGCCCCAATCCTCGGGGGCGCCGGCTCGCGGATGAAGGCGGGTGAGTCGCGCGAGTTCGTGATGCGGCTCGTCGTCGCCAAAGCGACGCTCTCCGCCACCTACGAGCGCGTGGCCCGGTCGCTCTTCGGCTTCGCCGATGTGCGGCACAACGCCCTCGGCTCGCTCAACGCCACGTTCGAACGCATGCTCGAGTTCGGCCTGAGCGACTATGCGAAGTTCAACGCCGACCTGCGCGGCTTCGCCTACGACACCGACGTGCCCGGCGCCGTGAAAAACGTCTCCGCCCTGCACCCGCTCGGCCTCGCGCTCGTCACCGACCGCCCCGAAATCTACACGCGGCTCGCGCGCCCGTTGATGGAGTATTTCGTGTCGCGCGAGCGATTCCTTTTCACGACCGATCCCAAGGTGAAGGGTCAGTCGGCCTCTTCCCATCTCCGCGGGCTGGGCGCGCCGCTCACCGAATACGCGAATCTCTACGCGATGTCGGGTAAACGCACCCCGTTCTTCCGCACCGCGGCCGAGGGCTTGTTCGGCCGGGACCGCGTCTTGAATCTCCAAGGCAATATTCGTGGCGACAACTGGTCCAACGCCCTCGGCCTTTACCGTGCAACGGGGGAAAAGCGCTGGCTCGACCACGCCATCAAGGATGCCGACGCCTATCTCAAAACCCGCGTCGGGGTGCGTGCGGCGGACTATTCGGACCCCGATTCCCGCGGGTTGTTTTTTTGGACGGCGTTCACGCCCCAGTGGATCGAGTTGTTCGAACTCTACGAAGAAACGCGGCAACCGCGTTTCTTGGACGCCGCTCATCGCGGCGCGCGGGATTATGCGCAGTTTGTCTGGTTGGCGCCGCAGATTCCGGATGGGGTCGTGAAGGTGCATGAGGATGGGCTCGCGCCGGCGTATCGGAGCGGGCCGCGGTTTCCGCGCATCAAAGCCGAGCCGGAAACGGCGCCCGCATGGCGCACTTCGGAGATCGGCCTCACGAGCGAGTCGGCGCCGACCAGCAAAGGTGCGCGCGGCATTCTCCTCGCGTGCTACGCGCCGTGGATGCTGCGCATCGCCGCGCTGACGAACGACGTGTTTCTCCACGACATCGCCCGCTCCGCGATCATCGGCCGCTACACGAGTTTTCCGGGCTACCATCTCAATACTGCGCGCAACACGGCTTACGAGAAACCCGACTTTGCCCGGCGCGGAAAAGACGAACTCAACTCGGCGACTTCGATTCACTACAACCACATCTGGCCGCACATCGCGCTGCTCTTCGACTACCTCGTGGCGGACGCGTTTGCGAAGTCGCGCGGGGCGATCGATTTTCCGGCGCGCTACGCCGAGGGCTACGGCTACCTGCAGCAACGCGTCTTTGGCGATCGTCCCGGCAAGGTCTACGACGAAAGCGGCCTGTATCTGTGGATGCCCCGCGGCGTGCTGACTGTCGATCACCCGGAACTTAATTTCGTGATGGCCCGCGGCGACGCCAAACTCGCCATCGTGCTCACCAATCAGTCGAAGTCCGCGGTCAAATCCCACATGACGCTCGCGCGTGAACGCATCGTGCTGGCCCCGGGCGCAAACGCGAAAGTGGTCGTCTGGGAAAATAACCGGCGCGTGCGCGAGCAGCCGTTGTCGGCCGATGCCCGCATCGCCGTCGACGTCGCGGCGGAGGGCATCACCACGTTGATCATCAGCGGCGTGACCCCACGCGTGGAGTTTCAGGATCAGATTCTCAGCCGCGCCGCACGCCTCCCGGCTGAAAGTGTCGTCGATCTCAGCTGGCGCGGGGCGCGCGGCGTCGTGCTGTCGTTCGGCGCGGGCGAACTGACGAGTGCTTACGTTTACCTGCCCGATCAGGAGCGCGTCGTGACAAACTGCACGGTGCACTATCGGCAGGGCGGCGGCGAATTCCGCGCCGTGTCCGATGCATCGTATCCCTTCGATTTCACCCTCCCCGTCGCGGGCGACGCGCCGTTGGAGTTCTGGTTCGAAACGCAGTCGGCCTCCGGCGCGGTCGAAAAGTCGCCCGTCGGGCGACTGTTGCTGCGATAGAATCCACCAAAAAAATCCTCCGCCCAATGCCCACCTCCACTCCGTCCGCCACGCCGACTCGTCGCCAATTTCTCGCGGCCAGCGCCGCCTTCGGCTCCGTCCTGATCTTGCCGCGCGGCTTGCGCGGCCAGGGCACGCGTTCGCCCAACGAGCGTCTGCGTATCGCCCAAGTCGGCGTGGGCGGTCGCGGCGATGCGGCGCACGCCGGTCTCGTCGACGAACAATTCGTCGCCCTGTGTGATGTGGACGAAAAACGCGGTCGCGCCCGAATCGCCGGCAGCAAAAAGGCGGGATCTCCGGCGGATCGGGTGAAGGACGCCAAATGGTTCAAGGACTTTCGCGTGATGTTCGAGCAGATGGAGGACAAGATCGACGCCGTCACGATCGCGACGCCGGATCACATGCACTTCCCTATCGCGATGGCTGCGATCGCCCGGAAGAAACACGTCTACGTCGAGAAACCGATGTGCCGCTGCCTCTCCGAGGTGCGCCGCTTGCACGCCGCCGCCAAGGCCGCGGGCGTCGTGACGCAGATGGGCAACCAGGGCCGCGCGGCCGAGGGCATCCGCCTCGCGCGCGAGTGGGTGCAGGCCGGCCTGATCGGCGAGGTCCACACCGTGCACACCTGGACGGACCGCCCGCGCCTGCCGTGGTTTTACCCGGCGGATTTCGATCCCGACGCGAATCCCAAGGAGACGCCCGTGCCCGAGACGCTCGATTGGGATCTCTGGCTCGGCGTCGCGCCGCCGCGACCCTACCGGCCGGAATTCGTGCCATCCTTCTGGCGCGGCTTCACCGACTACGGCACCGGCTCGCTCGGCGACATGGGTTGCCACCAACTCGACGCGCCGTTCTACGCGCTCGATCTCGGGTCGCCCACGAGCGTGGAGTCCGCGACCACGAAGCAGTATTCGAAAACCTTTCCGGCCTCGACCGCGGTGACGTGGAAATTCCCGGCGCGTGGTGGGCGTGGGCCGGTTGAAATGAAGTGGTTCGACGGCACGATGAAACCGCCGTTGCCAGTCCCCGGATTCAAACTCTCCGAGAGCGGCGGAAGTATTTTCTACGGGACCAAGGGCATCATGAGCGTCACCTCGCACAGCGGCTCGTGCCGTCTTCTGCCCGAGGAGCGCATGCAGGCGATGGCGGGATCGCTGCCGGCGAAGTCGATCCCGCGCGTCGTCGGCGGCCCTTTCCCCGAGTGGGCCGCGGCGATCCGCGGCGGCCCCAAGTGCGGCTCCAACTTCGACTATGCCGCCGGCCTCACCGAGGTCGTGCTGCTCGGCGTCGCCGCGCAACGCGCGCAGGCCCGCCTCGAGTGGGACGCCGCCGCCGGCCGTTTCCCGAACCGCCCGGATTGCGATGTCTTCGCCGGTCCCGGCTACGACTACCGCCCGGGCTTCGGCGTGTAATTGCGGTGGCCGCAGTCACCATGAGAACGATCGTCCCCCTCCTCCTCGCCCTGCTGGTCTCCGTCGCTCGATTGTCCGCGGCGGCCGCGCCGCTTTTTGACGGCAAAACCTTCACCGGTTGGGAAGGCGACATCGGCAGCGTCTGGCGCATCGAGGACGGATGCTTGGCGGCCGGATCGCTGGAGCGAAGGCAGGAGAAGAACAACTTTCTCGCCACCACGAAGCACTACGCGAATTTCGAACTCACTCTGCACTGGAAGCTGGAGGGCGCGGAGCGTTCCGCGAATGCCGGCGTGCAGTTCCGCTCGAGGCGAGTGCCCGGCAGCCACGAGGTGTCCGGCTACCAGGCCGACATCGCGGTGCGTTACGACGGCTCGTTGTATGATGAAAGCCGCCGCAAGCGGATGCTCGCCGTGCCCACACCCGAAGTGCTCGCCCGGGCGCAAAAGCCACTCGGCGAGTGGAACGTGCATCGCATCCGCGCCGAAGGCCCGCGCATCCGGATCTGGCTCAACGGCGTGCAGACCGTCGACTACACGGAGACCGAGCCCGGCATCGAAGCCTCCGGCATCATCGCCCTGCAGATCCACGGCGGCGCGCCGTCGATCGTGCGCTACAAGGACATCGCGATCGAAGAGCTGAACCCGGCCGTGACCCACAAAGCGGACTTCAAGCTGCAGCCCGGCGACACGGTGGCCCTGGTCGGCGGCGCAAATCTCGAGCGCACGCGATTCCACGCCCACCTGCAAACGCGGTTGCATGCCGCGTCGGGGGCGGCACCGCTGCGGTTGCGCAACCTCGCGTGGGAGGGCGACACGGTGTTCGAGCAATGGCGCGACGTGAATTTCCCCGGCGTCGCGCAGCAGCTCGGGCAGATGGGTGCAACGGTCGCGCTGGTGCAGTTCGGCCAGATGGAGTCCCTTCGCGGCGAGGAGAAGCTGCCGGATTTCGTGCAGGCGTATGAGAAACTGCTCGCGCAGATCGAGGACGCATCGCGACGCATCGTGCTCCTCTCGCCGATGCCCTTCGAGAATCCGCGACGCGCGCGGCTGCCGGACCTCACGCGGCACAACGCCGACGCGAAACGCTATGCCGACGCCGTGCGCGACCTCGCCGCGCGGCGCGGGCATTCGTTCGTCGATCTTTTCACGCCGCTCGCCGCGCGGCCGAAGGACGCTCCAGGACTCACGGACAACGGCCTGCACCTCAACGAACGCGGGCACGAAGTCGTCGCTGCCGAGATCGCCCGGCAACTCGGCGTCCCCTCCGGTCCGGCGGCGACGGCGCAGCTGCGCGCCGCGGTGCTGGAGTTCGAGCGGCTCTGGTTCGATGCCTGGCGGCCGATGAACTGGGACTTTCTGCACGGCGCCCACACCAACGTGGCCTTCAGCCGGAGCTGGCGGGATGGCGATCAGCGCATCTTCCCCGACGAGATGAAGGAGTTCCTGCCGATCCTCGAGGCCGCCGAGGCGAACATCGCCCGGGCTCTCGCCGGCGAGCCCGCCCGCCCCATCGTCCCGCGCGGCAGCGTTCCCAGCGGGGAGCCCTCCGTGAAACCGCAGACACCCGAAGAGGAATTCGCGACGCTCGAAGTGCATCCCGACTACGAGGTGAATCTGTTCGCCTCGGAGCGCGACGGTATCGGCAAGGTCGTGCAGATCCGCTGGGACGAGCGCGGGCGTTTGTGGGCGCTGTGCATCCCGGATTATCCGCAGGTGAAGCCGGGGGCGCGGCCCAGGAACAAGCTCGTGATTTGCGAGGACACGAATCACGACGGCCGCGCGGACAGGTTTCAGATCTTCGCGGATGAACTGGAAATGCCGCTCGGCTTTGAACTGGGCGATGGCGGCGTGTATCTCGCCGCGAGCACCGGGCTGTGGCATTTGCAGGACACCACCGGCGGCGACCGGGCCAACGCACGGCGGCTCGTGCTGGGAGGCTTTGGCACCGGCGACACGCACCAGACCATCAACTCGCTGAGCTGGGGTTTCGGCGGCGAGCTGTGGTTCACGCAGGGCAACGCGATCTACTCCCGCGTGGAGACGCCCTCTGGCATCGAGCGCCACGACAAGGCCGGGCTGTGGCGGCTGCGTCCCCGCACGGGCCAGCTCGACACTTTCTTCAACGCCTCCAGCGCAGGAGCGAACAACTGGGGCGTTCTCACCGATGACTTCGGTCAGGTCTTCCACAAGGAAGCAGCCGGCAACGGCGGCTACTATTCCGTGCCCGGTCTGGTGCGCACGGCGCAGCCGGTGAACGCGAAGGCGCTGAACTTGTTCGTTTCGCGCGCCTCCAAAACCGTGGGCTTCGACCTCATCCACACGCGCCATTTTCCTGATGAGTTGCAGGGCGCAGTCGTCATCGGCGGCGTGTATGACAACACGCTTCAGCTGCATCAATTCGGCCTCAAGGACGGTGCCTACTGGAGCCGGCACGACATCAATATCATCCAGACGAAGAACAAGGCCTTCCGCCCTTGCGACGTGCGGCTCGGACCTGACGGCGCGGTGTATTTGGCGGATTGGTATAACCTCATCGTCGGCCACTATCAGGCTTCGTATCGGCATCCCGACCGCGACCTCGTGCACGGCCGCATCTGGCGCGTGGTGCGCAAAGATCGTCCGCTGGCGCGGCCCGCGTCACTCGCGGGCGCGAACCTCGCGACCTTGTTCGAGCAACTCGATTCGCCTGAGCGCTGGGCGAAGTATCATGCGAAACGGCTCATTTTTGAGCGCGACACCAAGGAAGTGATCGCCGCCCTCGACGGGTGGGTGGCCCAACTCAAACCCGGCGTCGCCCGAGACGAATACCGCCGCCTCCAGGCGCTCGCCATTTACGAAGCGCACGAGACGCCGCGCCCCGCGCTGTTGCGGTCGCTGCTGCGCTCGCCCGATGCGCGGATCCGCGCCTACGCCACGCGCACGCTCTCGACGTGGGCGCGCGATGGCGCGCTGCCGGAAGCGCTTGCCCTGCTGGAGTCGCAGACGGGCGATGAAGATCCCATCGTGCGCCTCGAAGCCATCGTGGCCGCCAGCTACCTGCCGGATGCCCGCGCCATCGCCGTGGCCGCCCGCTCGCTGGACCGTGCCTTTGGCCCCTACCATCAACACGCGCTCACGAAGACCCTCGCGGCCACGCGCGCGGGATGGTCCACGGCGCTCGCCGCCGGCTCGCTGCGTTTCGACACGGATGAACACCTGCTCTTTGTCCTGCAAAATGGCGGCCTCGACCAGGCCAGCGAGCTCATGCGCCAGCACATCGAACGCACCAGCGACACCGCCAAACAAAGCGCCTGGCTGAAAGCTCTCGCCACCATCGGCAACGCGAACGACCTCCGCTTTGTCTTCGAGCGCGGCGCCGCGAACGCCGCCGTGCTCCAGGCGCTGGCCGAGTCACCCGCCGCCCGCCGTCACCGCCTGAAAGACACGGGTCCCGCGCTCGAAGCACTCATCGGCAGCCGCGATGAAGCCGTGCGCGTCCAGGCGGTTCGGCTGGCGGGAGTATGGAAAGTGACGCCGCTCGCCGGACGCATCCGCGCCATCGCCGTCGATGACGCGACCACGCCGGCGATGCGCAAGGCCGCGCTCACCGCGACCGGCGACCTCGCAGGCGCGGCAGCGGTGCGGGAATTAATCGAGGCCGCAAACCGGGCCGAGTCCGCCGATCTGCGCAGTGCGGCGTTCGAGGCGCTCATCGTCGCCAGCCCGGCGGAAGCCGCGCTGCATGTGCTCGCCGCCATCCGCGCCGCTCAGCAACCGCAGGACCTTACCCCTCTGCTCAAGTCGATTCTGGCCAGCGTCGAGGGCAGCACGGCCCTTGGCCGGGCGCTGATGGATCCGCGGGCCGCGGCCAATGCGGTCGTGGCTCCTGCCAAGGACGTCCTGTCTTCCGCCCAAGCCCGGTTCGCGCTGCAGGCGCTGAATCGCACGGGCCTCACGACCGCGAGAATTTCGTTGCTGCTCATGGCCATCGCCGGAGTCGACTCGGCGGTGCCCACCTACACCCAGGAATACGTGGCGCTCATCGTCCAGCGCGCCAAGTCGGAGGGCAACGCGACCGAGGGCCGCAAGCTCTATGAGCAATCGAGCTGCGTCGCCTGCCATGCGGTCGGCGGCACCGGCGGCAAGATCGGCCCCGACCTCTCTGCGCTGAGTCGCGGCCTGCCCATCGACATGATTGTCACCGAAGTCGTCTGGCCCGCGCTCAACGTAAAGGAAGGCTACGAAGCCGCCACCGCCACCATGAAGGACGGCAGCGTCGTCACCGGCTTCAAGCAGACCGAAACCGCCGACTCCATCGCCATCCGCGACATGACCAGCGGCGAGGTGAAAACCATCAAGCGCGCCGACGCCGCGAAAGTCCAAACCGGCGGCACCGTCATGGCTGACGGCCTCACCGCCACCATGACCGAGCAGCAGCTCGCGCATCTGATTCGCTACCTTTCGGAACTCGGAAAATGACGCCACGCTCCGACCCCAAACCCCATGAAATCCAAATCCACGCATTCACCCCTCGCCGGTTTTTTCGACGCTTTCATCGGGATGCCGGCGGCACTCCATGACCATCGCTCGGCCCGCGTTTTCCGTTGGATAAAATCTGCGTGCACTACCATCGGCCGGGCGGTCCTCGCAACCGCGGCGCTGGCCATTGCGTGTCCGGCGCAGACGGCCGCCGCGTCCAAGGGCGCGTTGGAGGGCACGGTGTTCAGCCAGGCGAGCGGGTTGCCGCTGGGCCGCGCGAAGGTCGTCATCGCGGGGACCGCCCAGGAGGTATTGACCGACGACGAGGGCCGGTTCGCGTTTCGCGACGCCCCGGCGGGAACGGTCCGGCTGGAGGTCTCCTACCTCGGCTTCGCGTCGCAGACGGCGACGCTCGCGGTGCCACCGAATGGAAGCACCGTCCACGAATTCCGGCTCGCGCGCGAGGGCGTGCCCGCCGCTCGCAAGGAGGGCAGCGTGGTCGTGCTCGAGAAGTTCGAGGTGATCGCCGACCAGACCATGAGCGCCCAGGCGCTGGCCATGAACGAGCAGCGTCACGCGGCGAACATCAAGAATGTCGTCGCCTTCGACGAGCTCGGCGACCGCGGCTTCGAGAACATCGGCAACTATGTGCGCTTCCTGCCGGGCGTGGCCATCATCGAGGACGGCGACAACCCGGGCAAAATCGCCCTCGGCGGATTTCCGGCCGAGATGTCCAGCATCCAACTCGACGGGGCCAACCTGGCGGGCACGGGAATCGGACCGGAAAGCAGTCGCACGATGGCATTGCAGGAAGTGCCGATGATGAACATCGAGCGCGTCGAGGTCTCCAAAGTTCCCACGCCGGACATGCCGGCGGCCGGCCTCGGCGGCTCGCTGAATCTCGTGACCAAGACCCTGCTGGGCCTCAAGCGCCCCAGCCTGAGCTACCAAGCCTACATGAACTTCAACAACCGGTCCGGCCTCACGTTCGATGGTGGCCCCCGGCAGCCCACGGGAGCACTCTCGCCCCGTTCGGCCGAGCCGTCCGTCAACGCCAGCGTCGCCTTCCCGGTGGGAAAGAGTCTGGCGCTCAGTCTCGGCGTATCGCGTTCCTGGAAACAGCGCCCGACCGACGACACCCCCTCGGAGGTCGCCTTCTGGAATCTGAAGTCGACCTACCTGACCACCGGCCTGCCGAAGGACTTCGCCTTTGCAATCGGCCAGTGGAAGCAGGAGGCCGACATCACGCGCACGGAAAATTTTCAGGTGAATGTGGACTGGCGGATCGCCCGCAACGACACCCTCAGCGTGGGCCTCCAGCGCCGGATCATCACCAGCGAGAAAGCCACCAGTTTCTTCACGGCGCGCATCAACGCGAATTACGACGCCATCGGCGACGCGACGTATTCCCAGTCCCGTGGCAACACCGGCCGGATGGAGATGGGGAGCAACAATCCGCTGAACTACGAATCCACGACCAACAACACCCAGGCGAGCCTGCAGTATCGGCATCGCGGCAGCGTGTGGCGGATCGACGGGCACGGCGCCTACTCGAACGCGGTCCGCGAGCGCAGCAGCTTCGGCAAGGGTTACTTCGCCGGGACGCTCGGCAGCATCATCAACCTCAACATGCGAGCTGACGGCCTCAATCAGGGCGACAGCATCCAGCCTCGCACTTTCACGCTCAAGGATGCGGCCGGCGCCACCATCAATCCCTATGACGGCAACAACTACAGCCTGACGAACACGACCGAGGAGTATGCCGTCTACCGGACCCGGCTGTCCTCCGGGCGGCTGGATGCGGCGCGCGGGTTCGGCAGAATCTTTTCCGTCAAGGCCGGGGCCGCGTTCAACCGGATGGACAAGGACGACATCCGACCCAATCGCGCCTACACCTTCGTCGGTCAGAATCGAAACACCGCCGTCTCGGCGTATGACCTGATCGACGACAGCATCGGGGTGAAAATGAACGGCAACCCCATTCGCTGGATCAGCCCGGTGAAGGCCCACAAACTCTTCGTCGATCACCCGGACTGGTTCACGCTCAACTCGAGCGCGATCCAAAACGCCGTGACGAACTCCAAGCGCATGATCGAGGACATCTCGGCCGCCTACCTGCGGTTCGACCTGAAGCTCCTGCAGAACCGCGCCAATCTGGTGGGCGGCGTGCGCTACGAAAAAACCGCCCTCGATGGCTGGAGCATGTTGCGGGACACGTTTGGCATCTACCGCCGGGACAGCGCCGGCAACCTGCTCCGGGACAATGCGGGCGCCCTCATCCGCGTCACCACGGACGCCACGGAGTTGAACCGGCTCCAGTTCAAGGAGCGCGGCAACCACGAGTCGCGCGACTACGACGGCCTCTATCCGAGCGCCAATTTCAACTACACCCTCAGCGACCATCTGGTGGCCCGTGCCGCCTACGCGCGCACCCTCGGGCGTCCCGATGTGCGCTACGTGGTCGCCGGGGTCACCCTGCCGGTTCCGACCGACACCAATCCGACCAGCGCCCGCACCATCGTCGTGGGAAACCCCGGATTGGAACCGTGGACGGCCGACAGTTTCCACCTTTCGCTCGACTCCTACCAGCTCAAGGGCGGGTTCGGCTCGATCGGAGTTTACCGAAAGGACGTGAAGAATTTCTTCGCGCAACGCGGCACTGCGGCGACGAAGGCCCTGCTGCAGAGCTACAACATCGCCGACAGCGACATCGAGTTCATGCTGAACGACCAATATGTGCTGCGGCGGTGGGAGAATGTCGGCGCCGCCCGGCTCGCCGGCGTGGAGGCGAGTTACCGGCAGGATCTGTGGTTCGTGCCGTCCTGGTTGAAGCTGACGCAGGTGTGGGTGAACTACACGCACCTGCAGGTGAACGGAGCGAACGAGGAGGATTTCGTCGGTTTCACGCCGGATGTCCTCTCGTTCGGAGTGAACTACATCCGGTCCCGATTCTCGCTCCGGCTGACCGGATCCTACCAGGCCGAGACCAGGAAATCCCACATCCTCGTAATTCCGGGCACTTCAGCCGAGGGCTTTATTCCGCAGCGGACCTACGAATATCAGGCCGCCGCCACCCAATACGGCGTGAGCGCCGAATATGCCGTCACCAAGCGCGCCTCGCTCTACCTGAACTGGAGCAATGTTTTCGCCGAGGACCTGATCGTGTATCGCCGCGCTCCGGATACGCCGGGGTTTGCGCAGCGCGCGCAGCGCTACGTGGTGCCCTCCTACATCATGTTCGGCGTACGAGGACGCTACTGATGTTCAGTCGCTACCCCTGAATCGCCCATGAAGAGATCGATCCCGATTTTGTTGATCGGCCTCGCGACTTCGCTCGGCGCCGCGGAGGTGCCCCGGTTTGAGGCGGACGTGTTGCCGGTCTTGTATCGCCACTGCTTCAGCTGCCACAGCGAGAAGCAGGCGAAGCCCAAGGGCGGGCTGCGGTTCGATTCGGCGGAAGGTCTGGCCGACGCCGCGGTCGTTGCGCCCGGCAAACCCGAGGAAAGCGAGTTGCTGCGGCGCGTGTCGCTGCCGCCCACCGATGAGGACGTGATGCCTCCGCTGAAGGGTGGCGCGCAGCCGCTCTCCGATGCCGAGCGCGCGACGCTGCGCGCGTGGATCGCCGCCGGGGCGAAGCTGGACGGATGGGTGAAGTTTCAGCATCGCGAGGCACCGCTCGGCGAGCCCGGCGCGACGGTCGCTCACACGGCGGTGCCGGAGATCGCGCGCCAAGTGGATGCCTTGGTCGACCGCCACCACACGGCGAAAGGCACGACGCTGAACGCGCCGGTCAGCGACGACGTGTTTTTGCGCCGCGTCTATCTGGACGTCGCCGGCCGCATTCCGAGCCTGGAAGAAAGCACGCGGTTCCTCGCCGACGCGCACAAGGACCGGCGGGCCCGGCTCATCGACGCGCTGCTCGCGGGCGAGGGCTATGTGAGCCACACGTATAACTGGAAGGCGGACCAGCTCCGCCTCAACCCACGCGCTCTGGCCGGCGGGCAACCGGCCTGGCTCTACGACGACTGGGTGAAGGACGCCATCCGCGCGGGCCTGCCGCACGACGAGACGGTGCGCCAGCTCCTCACCGCCAGCGGCTACCTCTGGGAAAACGGCGCGGCCGGATTCTACCTGCGCGATCTCGGCATGCCGCTCGACCACGCGTCGAACTTGTCGCGCGTCTTCCTCGGCACGCGCATGGAGTGCGCCCAGTGCCATGACAACCCCCTCGAGCCGGTCACGCAGAAGGACTTTTACCAGATGGCGGCCTTCACCGCCGGCGTGTCGAATCTCAGCAGCCCAAGCGGCTACTCCAACGACAACGTGAAGCAGTGGCCGGAGCTCAAGGCACTCCTGACGCGGATGGGCAAGGACGCGGCGCTGCAGGACGGCGTGAGCCGCGCGATCTCGCCGCTGAAGCGGCTCACGACGGATACGGACAAGCCGCTCACGTTTCCGGCGACGTATGCCTACGATCATGCCGCGCGGGGCCGGCCCGTTTCCCCGCGGACGCTGTTTGGCGACGAAGCCCCAATCGTCGACGGCGACCGCCGGCGGGCCTTCGCGGCGTGGATGACTTCGCCGCGCAATCCGCGTTTTTCTAAAAACGCCGCGAACCGGCTCTGGAAACGCGTCATGGGCGCCGGCCTGATCGAGCCGGTGGACAGCCTCACGGCCCTCCCGCCACCGGAACACCGCGAACTGCTCGACACCCTCACGTCCGCGTTGATCGGTTTTCGTTTCGACGAGCGGGCGTTTCTCGCCGTGCTCCTGAACACCCGGCTGTATCAGAGCGAAGCCGTGCGCGAGCGACCCGAGCCCGGCACGGCCTTTGGATTGCATGGGCCGCTGCTGCGGCGGCTGTCGGCCGAGCAAATTTGGGACTCGCACCTCGTGCTCCTCGTGCCGGACCTCGATGAACGCAAATCCGCCCTTCGCCACGAGGGATCCCTCTTGAATCCCGCGCGGTTGCGCCGGCTCACCGCGATGACCGCCGATGAGATCATCGGGCGGGCCCGCGACGAGATGGCCTATCGCGTCCGCCGCCGTGAACACACGCTCCGGCTCGCGGAACAGAAGAAAGAACTCGTCGCCGCGCAGGCCCGCGGAAATGCCGCCGAGGTGCGGCGCGTGCAGGCCGACCATGCCCGGGAGAACGAGAATTTTTTTAGTCCCGAGCTGCAGGCGATGGAAATGGGCGGTCCGGAATCGGCGCCGGAAACCGATCCACGCTGGAAATCGTTGCCGCGGGATTTCCTCCGCGCCTCGGAGATTCCGCTCCCGCTGCCGCTCGGCCACTTCCTGCGCCAGTTCGGCCAGTCGGACCGGCGTGAGATCGACGCGTTCAACCGCGATCCCAACACCACGCACGCGCTGGCGTTGATGAACGGCGAACTCGCCGCGCGCATCCTCGCGCCGGACTCACATCTGCGACGCCAGTTGGCCTCCGCCGATGGGCGCAGGGAGCGGCTTACCGCGCTCATCTATCGCGCCCTCCTCGTGCGCTCCCCGAGCGACGGGGAGCTTTCGGCCGTGGCCAACCTCACGGCCACGAGCCTCACACCGACGGAGGACACGATCTGGGCGCTGCTGAATTCGCCCGAGTTTCTCTTTCAACACTAGCCGCCGGTTCTTCCCCGCCCATGAAATCGATCCTCACCGACCTGTCCCGCCGCGCGTTCGTCGAGCGCTTCGTCAAGACGTTCCTCGGCGTGAGCCTGCTGCCCGGTTTCGCGACCTCACGTGCCGCCGCAGCGGCTCCCCGCGCCCGGGCGAAGAGCGTCATCTTTCTCTACCTGCGCGGCGGCCTCTCGCACATCGATACGTTTGATCCGAAGCCTGGCCGCCCCGAGATGGGCGGTGTGCAGGCCATCGGGACGAGCGCGGACGGCGTGCAGGTCTCCGAGTGGTTTCCCCGGATGGCGCGGCAGATGCACCATGTTGCGCTCGTACGTTCCATGACCTCCACCCAGGGCATCCACGAACTCGGCAACTATTCGGCGCACACCAGCCACTTCATGACGCCCACGATCCGGCACCCGGCGCTCAGCTCGTGGGTCGTGAAACTGCTCGGATCGGAAAACCGGCTGCTGCCGGGCAACGTTCTCATCAACGGCAGCCCGCAGCATCCGGGAAGCGGATACTTCCCCGCCCACCTCGCCCCGCTGCCGATCGTCGATCCGAGCGCGGGCTTGCAGAACTCCGGGCGGCCCGCCGCGGTGAGCGAGGCGGACTTCAATCGCCGCGCCGCCCTCGCGCGCGCGATCGGCAGCCACTTCGTGCAGCAGACGCCGCATCGCGACGCCGCCGCCTACCTCAAGATCCAACAGGAGGCCGCCGCGCTCATGAAAAGCGAAGATCTCAAGATCTTTGACATCGCGCGCGAAGACGCCGCGACGCAGGCGGCCTACGGCGCGCACACGTTCGGCAAGGGCTGCCTGCTGGCCCGCCGGCTGGTCGAGGCGGGCGTGCGGTTCATCGAGGTGGAGGACGACCAAAATTGGGACACGCACAACGATCAGATCAGATCCATGCGCCTCATGACGCCCTCGGTGGATCAGACGATGGCCGCCCTGCTCGAGGATCTCCACCAGCGCGGTCTGCTCGCCAGCACGCTCGTGGTGATGGCGACCGAGTTCGGCCGCTCGCCGCAGATCAGCACCGTCACCGCCGGGCGCGGGCATCACCCCGGTGTGTTCACCTGGTGGCTCGCCGGCGGCGGCGCGAAAGGCGGCTACGTCCACGGCCAGTCCGACGCCATCGGCGAGACCGTCGCGGAGAACCCTGTCACCATGCCCGATCTCAACGCGACCATCGCGCTGGCCCTCGGCCTGGACGTCGGCCACATCGAGCACTCACCGTCGGGCCGGCCCTTCACGGTGGCGGACAAGGGCCAGCCGGTGACCGCGCTTTTTTCGTAGACGTCCTCCCGCAGCGGTTTCCCGGCCGCTTCCTGTTCTGCAACCGATCCACGGTTTCCCCATGCACTCCAAATCCCGCGCCCGTTCCTCTCTCCCCCTCGTCGCCGGGTTCCGGCTGACTGTCGTTTCGCTGATAATTCCCTCCGGACTGTTCGCCCAGGCATCCCGCCCGGCCTCGACGGCGGTGCCCGCCGCCGAGCCCGTTTCGCTCCCGCGCGGCGCCCGAGGGGGTCAGCCTGTTGCATGTTGCATTGGCCCTACGGCCACGTCGGCAAAAACCCTCGTGTACTTCTGATCACCCATAAATTGGGGTAACGGGGGGCTGGTCGTTCCGGCGCGACGACCTCCTGCTGCCAGCATGGCCCGTCGACTTCGTGTCCAGTTTCCTCACGCGATTTATCACGTCATCAATCGCGGCAACTACCGCCGGGATATTTTCGCCACCCCAGGCGCAGCCAGGTCGTTCGAACGCACGCTGGGAGAAGCCTGCCAACGGTTCGATTGGGTGGTCCACGCCTTCGCGGCCATGCGCAACCACTTCCACCTGGCCCTCACCACCCCGCTCCCGAACCTCAGCGAGGGGATGCACTGGCTGCAGACCACCTTCGCCCTTCGGTTCAACCGATTTCGGTCCGAATCCGGTCATCTGTTTCAAGGTCGCTACCAGTCCCCTTTGATTGAGGACGCCGCCGCGCTGGTCAGGGTCGTGGACTACATCCATCTGAACCCGGTTCGGGCCCGGATTTGCGCCGCCGCTGAGCCGGCCAAGTTTCCATGGGGCAGTCTCGCGCGGTTTGTCCACGGACCCCGGCCCGCCTGGCTCTCGGCTGGCGAGTGGCTGGCCGAGTTGCAGATTAGAGATTCGAGCGCCGGCTGGGTCCGCTACGTTGAGCGGCTCCATGCCGTCGCCCGTCAACCGAGCGACGCACAGAAGGCGGAATTCGAGGACATCTCCCGCGGGAAACCGATCGGAACCGATGCGTGGAAACGTGCCCTCGCTCGCGATCACCGGCACCGCGCACTGGAGCGGGACTTGCCGCACGAGGAGGTCCTGCCGCTCAAACAGGCCCGCTGGACGGCCGCCTTCGAGCAGGCCCTCGATCATCACCGGATCAAAGTCACGGAGATCGTCGCTTCCCGACGGGCCCCACGTTGGAAGGTAGAAGTCGCCGGCCTGGTTCGCCGGACCTCCGGGGCTCCCTGGCGCTGGATTGCCGAACAACTTCGCCTGCCGCATCCAGCCTCATTGCGCGCCGCCGTCTGCTGGCTCGGTCGCCGATAACCGCCCAGTCGGACCCAGCTTCTGGATCAATCCGCCAATGCAACATGCAACAGGCTGACCCTTTTGGATTGGCGGCCCAGTCGGACCCAGCTTCTGGATCAATCCGCCAATGCAACATGCAACAGGCTGACCCTTCTGGATTGGCGCGTTTGGGCAGAAGGCCGTGCTGGTGAAGCTCGACTATCCGCCCCTGTCGGAACGGGTGCCGGAAAAAGTGAAGGCGAATCCGGAGCTGGCGCGACTGATGGCTATCAAGGCGGAGTATGAAGTGCCAGGGTTTCCGACGGTCTTCTATTATGATGCCAGTGGAAAACAGCGGGCGAAGCTGACTGGTTACAACGGCGAAACGACCAAGGAATTACCGATAGGAAACTGGATTTTCAGTGGGATCGGATCCGGGAGGGGGTTCCTGCGGACCAAGCGGGGCGGGTTACTCTCTGGTGAGGTCAAGGCTGACAGTACCAGCCCTACGCTTCACTGTGGCTCCACGGCACCCAGGGGGACGTCGTATTTGAAATCACGACACAGTCGCCCCGCCAGAATTCTCGGCCCCATCCGCCCGCTTTCATTCGCCCGGACCCGCCGTGCAGCTGAGGCAGGGACGGGCGGCAGGGTCATAAAGCCAGCATGGGGTCGAGTCGTGAGTCGTGAATTCACCGGCGATTATGATCTCCCCATTCACGATTCACGACCTGACCCCATACGGCCTCCTCCTCGCCGTCAGGGCGCGAGCGAGAGCGTGAGTTCCCTCTGATTGCGCGAGACGACAAGTGGATGGCTCTTTCCGGAGGCGAGCGCCGTCGATTGTTTCGTCAGCGCGGCGACATCGACGATGGTCGCGCCGTCCAGCCCCAGCACCACGTCGCTGCGTTGCAAACCAGCCTTCGCCGCCGCCGAGTCGGCGGGGATCTCAAGCAAGAGCACACCCGTCACGCCCGGCAGGCCGTAGGCGGACATTTCGCCCTCATCGGCGATATTGCGGACAGTAGCACCGAGCCAGACGCTGCGCGTGGTATCGCGGGCGACGGCGGGGCCGGTCCGCGGATTCTGGAACACGGGGGTGCGCGCGATCGTCTTGAGCGCGGGTTTGCGCACGCCGAACTGGTCCATCGGGAAATTCACGAAACCAAGGGCGAGCGCGGGCGAACCCTTCTTCACGCGGTAGTCGCCCTTCGAGGGATCGACGAACCGGGCGTCGCCCACTAGGGAGTTCCCGTCGCGGCCGCTCTGCTGCTGGAGGCGGACAGCCGGGGCGGCGACGGCGCCGGCCTGGTGCAGGAGGTTGCGGTCCATTTCCTTGCCCCACGGGGGCGGCAGCATCCTGGCCGGTTTGTATTCGGCAGAGACGATGTTGCGCCGAAAGACGTCTCCGCTTTCCACATACCACACGTGCGGGTGACAGCCGGAGCCGATCATGATGTTGTTTTCGACGATCCGGCCGTAGCCCTCGCGGTTCTTGATGCCCCGGTTGAGGCAGAGGTTGTCCACGATCAGGTAGTTGGTGGAGCCGTCGTCGAGGTCGATGTCCCAGCCGTGGTCGCAACGCCAGCGGTTGCGGCGCAGGGTCGTTGTCTTCATCGCGTCGAGGTACGGAAGCTCCGGGACGGCCTTCACCCAGGCTTCAACCTCGGGGTTTTTCGATCGCCAAAATCGGTCGCGGCCCCAGGAATTGAATGAGCCGTGGTCGCCGGTTTCCTTCACGGTGTCGAAGACATCGTTGTGCTCGATCAGATGCCCGCCCCAGCAGCCGTCGCCGATATTGATGCCGGCGCGCGGCATGTCGTAGATCGAGCAGTGGCGGACCGTGATCGACTGCGCCAGATCGATGTTCACGCCGGCGGTCTGCTTCTCGACGCGGCCGGTGAGCGTGATGAGGCAATCTTCGACGAGGCAATCCGCGGGATAGTTCGGCGATTGCGGGCCGGGTGTGCGATCGAGGTCCTCGAGCTTGTTGACCTGGCCGTAGTGGAAGAGCGGGTTGCGCGCCGCTTTGGGATCGCCGACGATGCACACGCCGCTCGCCCCGGCCTTCGTGATGTGGCAACCGCGCACAATCACGCGGCGGTTGTAGTGGTTGAGGAAAACCGCATTGCCGCCGACTTGGTCGATGAAGGCATCCTCCAGCAGGCAGTCTTCGGCGCCTTCAAAGAAGATCGCGCCGCCGCGGAAAAGCGCCCAGTCGGTGCGCAGCAGCGGCTCCTTGGTGTCCATGACTGTGCGCGCCGCGTGGCGGAACGTCAGGCCGCGCAGCGTCACAAACCGCACGGGCTTTTCGGCGGTGCCGCGAAACTCGACCAGCGTGCGCAGGCGTGTGGCTTCGATGTTGGCCCTGGCGAGATCCAGTCCAGTGGGCGGATGATAGTAGAGCGTGTGGGTTTTCCGATCGAGGAACCACTCGCCCGGCGCGTCGAGTTCCTCGAAGAGGTTTTCGACGAAACGGATGGTCTTGTGGATGGCGCCACCGCGGTTGTTTTGCCAGCCGCCTTCCTTCGTGACTTCGCCCTGGGCGTCCTTGCCGGTGATGCGCCAGGTGAAGCCACCCCACAGCGCGGGATGCATCGCGTGCAGATAGCCGCCGGCCGGATCGGCCCAGCGCGCCGCACGCTCCGGCGCAATCGCGTCGGCTGCAAAGCCGTCGAAATACCGCGCCGCCTCGTTGAAGTTCGGGTAGCGCGCGAGAATCTGGCGCTCGCCGTTGACGAAAATCTCCTCGGTGACGAGGTCGGTCGGATCCTTGGTCTTGAAAATGCCATCGCGGAACGGCTCCCACTTGAGCCCGTCGAGGCGCACGCCGCCGCTGATCACCGGATGCTCGTTGGCGTAGGCCTGGTAGACGACCGGTGCCGCCGCCGTGCCCGAGTCGGCGGCGGTGAAGGTGAGCGTCTCAGCCAGGTAATGGGTGCCGCCACGCAGATAGACGGTGCCCGGCTTCTGCCTGACGGCTTGTTGCGCCCGGGCGAGCGTGGCGAAGGGCTGGGCGAGCGTGCCGGAGTTGGCGTCGCTGCCGGTGGGCGCAACGTAGTAGGGCTGCGCGGTGGCCGGGACCAACAAGCTCGCGAGCAATAATCCTCGCGCCAACGCAGCGCGCGCAGTTTCAGGAAGGGTTTGGCATTTCATATTTCAAAGTTGGGGCGAGTCCCCGGACTACCGGCATTCGAACCGGAGGAGATACAAATCCCCTTGTTGCTGACTGTGACTGATCCCCCACCGGAGGCCAGGGCCGTTCGGGTTGTTCTCAAAATCGTCGCTGCGCCACGCGCCCGGCGCTTGGGGCGCGTTCTTCACGTCGTTCCGCGGCACGAACCGCAGTCCGCCGGTGGCGTGGTAGACCATGCGCGGACCGGCGGCAGTCGCGAGCGACGCCACGCCCTTGCCGTGCGGCCAGATCATCACCTCGTGGCCGGCGTGGAGCGGGTCGCCCTGTTTCACAAACGGTCCCGTGGGCGAATCGGCGAGGGCCACGCCCATCTTGGTTTCCGGTGCTGGCAGCCTCGGCGGCGCTTGCGGCCGGCAGGGCGGAGATCGCGCCAAGCACAATGGCGGCGGCGAAAAGATTGGATAGGGAACGAGTTCTTTTCATTGGACCTGCAATGGGGCGGTTTTCGACGGATGACGCGGCTCGTTTTAGGGATTTCAAGGGTGCGCCGGAGACTAGCTCGGAAATTTCACACTTTGCTCGACCGCGAAGCTACACTCTGTGCGGTCGCTCGTTCTGCCTTCCGCCCCTTCGTTGTTTCCCGGGCTATCGGCAAAACCGCTCCCTCGACTGGCTCGGGACCCTGAGCTTGTCGAACGGGCATGCGGTTTTGCTTTTAGCCCGCATGATCTCAAGGGCTGCGCCGAAGGAGAGAATCTTGAGAAGGAAATCACGGCAATAAGGCGGAAAGAGTGTGAAAAATGCGGGCTTGTGGTGTTGGATTTTGGTCAGGTGGTTGGAAACTAGAGTGGAACATTTTTTGCGGGCGGTGCCTGCGTGCGCAGGGCTGGACGTTGCTGGACAAAACCCAGGGCTTTGGCCGGCACACTCAGGACCATTAGACCGCCCACGAACGACCAAAGCAACTCTCGGTGTGGGAACTGGCGGGCGCGGCGCCTCAGGATTGACCTGTCCCCAAGCCGCGGCTCACGGTTCAACTCTCCTCCCCATGTTTTTATTCAATACCCTTCTTGGCGACATCACCCCTTGCGCGCGCCTTTTTTCCCGCCGGCTCTTCCTCGCGGGTCTGGCCCTTCGTGCCGGGGCGCTGTGGGGCCAGGCCCCGCTTACGCTGGAGCAAATCATGGCCGATCCCGACTGGATTGGGAACGCGCCCGAAGCGCCGTTGCTCAGCGCGGACGGCACGCGCGCGTATTTCCAGCGCAAGGAGGCCGGCAAGGAGTTGCGGTCGCTCTGGTCGGTGCCGCTGGCGGGCGGGCCGATGGAAAAACTCACTCCGGCGGCCGCGGCGGCGGCGGAATCCGCCGAACGGATCTTCAGCGCGGATCGTTCGCAGGCGGCGTGGCTGCGCGGCGGCAATGTTTTCCTCTGGTCCTCGCGGGGCGCGACGCAGCTGACCCGCACCGGCGAGGAGACCGACCTGCTGACCTTCCTCGCGAGTGGCGAGGTGGCCTTCCGCGCGGCACCCGAGGGGGTCAGCCTGTTGCATGTTGCTTTGGCTCTACGGCCACTTCGGCAAAAATCCTGGTCCACTTCTGATCACCCATAAATTGGGCAGCCTCGCCCGGTTTGTCCACGGACCGCGCCCCGCCTGCCTCTCGGCTGGCGAGTGGCTGGCCGAGTTGCAGATTAGAGATTCGAGCGCCGGCTGGGTCCGCTACGTTGTGCGGTTCCATGTCACCGCCCGTCAACCGAGCG
>SXSC01000294.1 GCA_005792355.1 Opitutaceae bacterium | reverse complement strand
GGGTGCGAGGCGGCGTGCTGATGGCGCTCTCCAACCAGCTCGGCCACCTCCTGCTCACGACCGGGAACAAGTCGGAGCTGGCCGTCGGCTACTGCACGCTCTACGGCGACATGTGCGGCGGACTCGCCGTGATCAGCGACGTCTTCAAGATGCAGGTCTACGCCCTCGCCCGCTGGATCAACCGCGAGCGGGAGATCATCCCGGCCTCGACAATTGAGAAGCCGCCGAGCGCCGAGCTGCGCCCCAATCAGACCGATCAGGACAGCCTGCCGCCCTACGACGTGCTCGACGCGATCCTGAAGGGCTACGTGGAGGAAGGGCTTTCGCGGCGCGATCTTGTCGAACGCGGTTTCAACGAAACCGTGGTCAACGACGTGGTCCGCAAGGTCGATTTGAACGAGTACAAACGGAAACAAGCCGCGCCCGGCCTGAAAATCACCCCCCTCGCCTTCGGCGTCGGCCGGAGAATTCCGATCGTGCAGAAATACGTGAGCTGACGAGATGAGGTTCTCTCAGCCGTGTCCATTCAGCCCCAACCGCAAAAGCGACTTTTGCCCGTGACGGGAAGAAACAGACTGTAGGAGACCGACAGGGTTTATCCCGCGACGCTTCGTTGGGACTGACTTTTGTTCGCGGCGTAAAGCCGCTGCATCGGACTGAATCGTTGCGGCTCAGCGCGAACTGCAGCGCGTTCGGAGGCGCAAATCTCGCACTGATTTCGGGTTGCGCGCAAATCGCAGCTCGCTAACTTTGACACATGGTTTCCCTCCGCCTCGATCCCGCCACCGACCGCAAGCTGGCGTTGGAGGCCAAGCGCGTCGGTCGCACCAAGTCCGCCATCGCCCGCACGGCGCTGGTTGAATGGCTCGATGAACAGGAAGACATCCGCCTCGCCGAGGAGCGGCTTGGGCGTCTCGAATCGGGGAAGTCGCGCACCTACACGCTGGAAGAAGTGGAGCGTCGACTTGGCCTGGCACGTTGAGATCGAGGAAGACGCCGAGCGCGAACTGCAGCGGCTGGGAAAAGCCGCGGCGGGGCGCATCACGAAATACCTTCGCGGGCGCCTCGCGACGACAGAAGACCCGCGACGATTCGGCCATCCGCTGAGGGGGCACTTGCACGGTTTTTGGCGCTATCGAGTGGGCGACTTTCGGGTTGTGGCGCAAATCGTGGAGAATCGTCTTTTGGTGCTCGTGGTCCGCGTCGGCCAGCGCAAAAACGTTTGCGATATTTAGGTCATGTCCACTCTCTCTTCCGCTCAACTCTTCGCCCGTGCCCTCCAACTGATTCCCGGCGGCGTCAACTCGCCCGTCCGTGCTTTTCGTTCCGTCGGCGGAGCGCCATTCTTCGTCAAAGCCGCCCGCGGCGCCACGCTCATCACCGCCGACGATCGCGAGCTGATCGACTTCGTCTGCACCTGGGGCCCGGCGATTCACGGCCACAACCATCCGCGCCTCAAGTCCGCCATCGCCGCCGCCTTGGAAAACGGCACCTCCTTCGGCACGCCCAATCCCTCCGAAGTCGAGATGGCCGAGCTGATCGTGCGGTTCGTGCCGTCGATCCAAAAGGTCCGCCTGTGCAATAGCGGCACCGAGGCGACCATGTCGGCCATCCGTCTCGCCCGCGGTTTCACCCGGCGGGACAAAATCATCAAGTTCTCCGGCTGCTACCACGGCCATTCCGATTCCCTCCTGATCAAGGCCGGCTCGGGCGCACTCACCCACGGCCATCCCGACAGCGCGGGCATCCCGGCGTCGTTTGCCGCGGAGACAGTCGTGCTGCCGTACAACGACCGGGCCGCCCTCGAGGCGGGTTTCGCCGCCAACCCCGGCCAGATCGCCGGGGTCATCATCGAGCCGTACTGCGGCAATGTCGGCTTCATCATGCCCGACGCAGGCTATCTCGCGTGCTTGCGCGAAATCACCGCGAGGCACGGGGCCGTGTTGATCTTCGACGAGGTGATGACCGGCTTTAGCATCGCGCGGGGTGGCGTGCAGGAGCGCGAGTCCATCGTGCCCGACCTCACCTGCCTCGGGAAAATCATCGGCGGGGGCCTGCCCGTGGGGGCCTTCGGCGGTCGGGCGGACATCATGAACCTGCTCGCGCCCCTCGGTCCGGTCTACCAGGCGGGGACCCTGAGCGGCAACCCGCTCGCGATGGCCGCTGGCATCGCCGGCTTGCGACTGCTGGAGGAGGAGAATCCCTATGCGCGGCTCGACGCCCTCGGCCGCCAGCTGCGCGACGCCGTGCTCGCTGCCTGCCGCACCAAGGGCTTGCCGGTGCAGGTGCCGCAGTGTGGATCGATGTTCAGCATTTTCTTCACCGCCACGCCGGTGCGCGACTACGCGACGGCGTTGACCGGTGACGCGAAGCTCTTCGGGCGCTTTTTCCATGCCTGTCTGGAACGTGGTGTCTACCTCGCACCAAGCGCGTACGAAGCGGGATTTCTCAGCACCGCCCATCACGGTGCCGCGATTGATCGGGCCTGCGACGTCATGACCGAAAGCATTCAATCGTTGTAGGGGTGGCGGGGCGTTTTGGTTTTCGTCGGAAAGGTGGGAGCGGGTTTACCCCGCGACCTGCCGGGGTGTAGCGCGTCACGATATTCTCGGAAGATTGTTTCAGGATAAATCCGCCGGCCTGGTTTGCGCGAGTTGATGGTCTGGTGGCCGGTCCCAGCTACCGATTGAAATACAGGACCTCCCGCAGATTCAGAAAGGCCACAGATGCAAACCCCGGAATCCGACCATCTGTGGTCTTTTTGAATCTGCCGGGAGGCCAAAACCAGGAACTAGTGTGCCGACCGCAAAGTCGCGTGACAAGTAGCGGCGAGCGCCAGCGAGTGGAGCGCGCCGGTGGTCCACTCGCTGGCGCTCGCAGCTACACGTCACGAATGTTATTGGTCGCGCCACGAGCGTGGTGAGACATTTGTTGGGGCAGAAACTCCCCAGCGTCCCGCCCAATGGCGCCCTCCTCTCCCCAGCGGTCCCCTTCGCTACTCCCAGGCTCCCTCCGACTGGTTCGCCTGCTTTCGATCGCTACTACGAGACCACTACGACTGCCACAGCCGTCTGCCCGCCCGCTTCGGTTTCCCTCGCTGGCGGGTGCCCACGCGCTTTCCGC
>SXSC01000293.1 GCA_005792355.1 Opitutaceae bacterium | reverse complement strand
TGGCAAAGGAATCGGTGGCAGAGGAATAAATCCGCCGACCTTTCATTCCCCTGCCACTCATTCCTTTGCCAAAAGTCCCCGTCGACCGCGAGAATTGCCATCGTAACAGCTATCGTCGCCCGGAAAAAACTTAAGCGCCATTCGGGTCAGTCCGCTAGTTGTTAATTTTCCGCGAGAGGCATGCGCGCACCGAGGCGGGTTTTCCCATGTGCTGTTTACTCGCGAGCCAGCGGTAGGAGGGTGCCATGTGGAGCGCAGTGTTAGTGCGATGGCAACCTTCCCCGCAGTTCCCTTGGGTGCGTTCTCGAGGTCCGCCTGCCCCTTGCCGCAGACCCTGAGGTCGGTGGCCAGTGCTCGAATGTCGCAAATCCGCAGGCCCAGAGGGCGCCAGCGGAAACGTCGCCCCAACGCGACGGGCGCAGAATTAACAACCAGCGGACTGACCCCGTTGGATCGGCCCCTCTTGTAGCGGGGTGCCCGAAGGGCGGGGGGTGTGGCCACGGCGCCACGCCCCTACTATTCGGATCTCAGCCGCTTGATTTCGTTGAAAAGCCAGGCGCGCGCGTAGGCGAGATCGCGCTTGGCGGTGCGCTCGGAGATGCCGAGCATCCCCGCGATTTCCGCCAGCGACAGGCCGATGAAATACCAGCACTTCACGAGCTCGGCCTTGCGCGCATCGTGGAGCGCGAGCGCGTCCATCGCGTCGTTGAGCTGCAGGAGTTCCTCGTCGTTGGCCGGCGCGGGCACATCGAAGCCGGTGGCGCTGGCGCTGACCTGCTCGAACTCGCCGCCGTGACGCAGGGCGCGGCGGCGGCGGGCGTTTTCGATCAAAATGCGGCGCATCGCCTCGGCCGCCGCGGAGAAAAACTGTGCGCGGCTTTTCCAGTTCGGCTGCGCCTCACCGCCGAGCCGCAGCCACGCCTCGTGCACGAGCGCCGTCGGCTGCAAGGTCTGGCCCGGTGTTTCACGTGCCATCTTCGCGGCGGCGAGTTTGCGGAGTTCGTCGTAAACGAGTGGGAGAATCCGGTTCGCGGCCGAGGCATCGCCGGCCTCGGCGCGTTGGAGGAGGAGCGTGATTCCTTCGGGAGTCATCGCGTCGTCGCGTCGGCGAGCCCGGCGAGTTGCTGCTTGATGCGGTGCAGGGTCACTTCGTGCTCGTAGCGGGTGAGCCGGCCGGCGGCGGCCGCGGGGCGCAAGAGGCCGGCGGCGCGCTCCAGCCAGCCGCGTTTCGTGACGGGATCAGCGTCCTCGACTTCGGCGCGGATGGACAGGGCGCGGGCGTGTTCGATCTGGACGAAGAGATGCTCGCGGCCGGTGTCGAAGATCGCCTCGGCCTCGTCCCAGATGCGGGCCAGTTCGGTTCGCGCGGTGGCGAGTTCGCCGGCGCGGGCGAGGACGTGAATCCGCGTGAGGAGTTCGAGCACACGCTGGAATCGGGATTCGATCGCGGAGGTGTCCGGCCGCAACGTCACTTGCGGACCCCACGCCTCGAGCTCGCGCCGGGCCGTGGCGTAGTCACCCGTCTCAAAGGCCGCGCGCATCAGGTAGCGGTGGGCGGTCTTCGCGGAATTCGTCGGTTCCGTCGTCTCCGCGTCTTCGTCGGTGCCGACCGTGCCGGCTTTCAGAATGCGCTGGGCGCCGGTGCGCACCGCGGCCCAGTTCAATCGCTCCGCCTCGACCCCGCACCGTTCGACTTCGTTCTTGATGGATTGAGCCAGCTTCTCAGTGGGCATGAGCCAGGGGCGTTCCTCCAAGAACCGTTTTGCGACTTTCTGGGCTTCGGCGAGTTGCTGGTCGGCCTCCGCATCGCGGCGGGTGGCGGCATAGAGGCGGGAGAGGTCGAAGCGCGCGCGCAAGAGCTGAGGCCGGGAGCGCGGCGGAGCTTGCGGCTGGACGAGCCAGCGCAGGGCTGTTTGAAGGACGGCTTCGGCCGAATGGAAATCGCGCGCGAGCCAGTCGAAGTGCAACTTTCCTTTGCCTGGCGTGACCAACGCGTTGACCATCCAGCCGTTCTTTCCCCAGCCTGCCGGATCGCTTTTCGCCACCTGTTCGAACTGGCGCGTCGCCTCTTCGATGGCTTTGCGGCCCTCGTCGATCTGCCATTCGCGCCCCAACAAGGTCGCCAATTCGTAGTTCGTATTCGCAAGGCAGGTGGATGCGACCACTAGAAAAGGTTCACGGGTCAGCAGCTCCCGCAGTTGTCTTTGCGCTTCGTCGTTGAACGCACGCGCTTCACGCCACTGGCCGTTCGCCGCCAGCGCCAGACCGAGTCGCCACCGGATTTCGGCCGCGAGCAACCCTGCTCGGCGGGCCGTCAGTCCCCGGCGGTCTCGTTCCTCGGCGCGGGCAAGTGCGCGACGGTATTCTGAGATCGAAGCCCTTCGTTCGGTGAGGAAACCGCGCCCGAGAATGATCCTCACCGTAAAGGAGTCGGCCCAATTACCCCACTTCAAATCCGACAGGACCGGCTGGAGCAACGCCTCTGCCTTGGGCAGGAGGGGATCGGCAAGTGACGGACGACCTTCATTGTAACACTGGCCAACCATGCCCCATAACACGCCGGCATAGGCCACGCGGATGAGCGGGGTCAGCGGACCGGTCTTCTCCAGCTCCTCCATCACGCGCAACGCATCCTCGAACAGCTTGCGCGCAGCAGGGTCGCCGAGTCGAAAATCGTTCGAACGATTGGTGTTGAACCAGCCGGCGGTGCTCAGGCCCGTCCGGGCGAACGCGAGTCCGGCGCGCGTCTCCCGCGTGTGCAGGGCCGGGCTGAGCTGCTCGTAGTAGGCGAGGACGTGGCCGTTGAGATTGCGCAGGGTCGGGAGCTGGCCGAGCTCGTCGAGTTCCTCGCCCAGTTCGCTGACGATGAAGGCCAGCAGGCGCTCGGCGTTCTGGCGGGCATCGCCGCCGAGTTGTTCGGCAGCGCGCGCCGCTTGCTCGGCCACACGGGCGTCCTGCCGTGCCTGTTTCTCGCGCAGGTAGGCGACGGTGGCAAAGGCCAGTCCGGCCACGAGCGAGGCGAGCACGAGCGCGCCGGCCCCGAAAGCGAGCCGGTGGCGGCGGACCAGTTTTTGCAGCAGATACGCCGCGCTCGGCGGACGGGCGACGACGGGTTCGTGGGCGAGGTGGCGGCGGAGGTCGGCGGCGAGGGCGTTGGCGGTCTCGTAGCGGCGGGCGCGGTCCTTCTCGAGGCAGCGCATGACGATCCAGTCGAGATCGCCGCGGAGGGCGAGGGAGAGCTGGTGCGCGGCCAGGCTGCGCTGGCGGGAGAGGGTGGTGCGCTCGCCGTCACCGAGGGTGGCCACCCGGGTGGAAGGCCGCGGCGGCTCGACTTCGCGGATGATGCGGCGGACTTCGTCGAGCCCGGACGACGCGAGCGTCTTCGGGTCGAAGGGTGGCGCGCCGGTGAGCAGTTCGTAGAGGAGGACGCCGAGCGAGTAGATGTCGGCGCGCGTGTCGATATCCACGGAGCTCAGGTCGGCCTGCTCCGGGCTCATGTAGGTCGGCGTGCCGATGAACTGTTGGAACGCGGTGTAGACGGTCTTTTCCGTGAGCGAGCCCTGCGTGGCCTTGGCGATGCCGAAATCGATCACCTTGGGTGTGGCGACACCGTCGTTGACGGTGACGAGGAGGTTGGAGGGCTTGAGGTCGCGGTGGATGACGCCCTTCTGGTGCGCGTGCTGTACGGCTTGGCAGACGGCGATGAACAACTCGAGGCGCTGGGCGGGCGTGAGTTTCGCCTCATCGCAGTAGCGGGTGATGGGAAGCCCGCGGACGAGCTCCATCACGAAGAAGGGCCGGCCGTTGGCGGTCGCGCCGCCGTCGTGGACCTTGGCGATGTTCGGGTGATCCATCAGCGCGAGGGCCTGGCGCTCGGCTTCGAAGCGTGCGACCACCTCGCGGGTGTCCATGCCGAGCTTGATGACCTTGAGGGCGACGCGGCGACGCACGGGCTCGCCCTGCTCGGCCACCCAGACGACGCCGCAGCCGCCTTCGCCGATCTTTTCCAGAAGTTTGTAGCGGCCCGCTTTCGCCGAGCCAACAGCGGGCAGGCCGATCGCGTCGCCGGGTTTTTCTTCGGACGGAAGGGCGGCGGCGGACCCGCGCGTGGCGAGTGGTTGTTGAAGAAAACTGTTCGCCTCGTCGTGCCCCCGCAGGAGTGCCTCGACGCGGGCGCGGAGGGCGGCATCGTCGCCGCAAACGCGCTCGAGGTAGGCAACGCGCTCGGCGACGGGAAGGGCGAGCGCTGCGTCGAAAATGTCGTCGTCGCGGGTCATTGGGTATTGGGCGGGCGCGCCGGGCGATTGCGGCACAATCAGGCTGGAGGGTCGAAACTGGCCCGTACAGTGGCGGGCCAGAATCGGGCCGGCAAGCCGGCGCTTTGCTTACTTCGCGGCGACGGAGGTCTTGGCGGCGGCGGCCTTGACGTCGCGTTGGGCGATGAAGGCGCGCACGGGTTTGCCGTCAGTGAGGCGGACGCGTTGCACGCGCTCGTTCTCGAAGATGACGATGAGCGTGTCGGCGTTCTCGACGCGCGGGTTGTCCTTGGCCTTGAAATTCCAGTAGACCCAGATGTTGGCGGCGAGGGTGGTGTCGGGCGCGCCGAGCTGTGCCTGGACGTGTTTCGACGTCATGCCGCGGGCGACGTTGGCGGGGGCGAGCAGGTGAGCGAGGATTCCGAGGTCAGCATTGTCGGGCAGTTCGGTGGCCTCGTCGGAGGCGTGGGCGAAAGCGGCGGTGGCGAGGAGGAGGGAGGCGGCGAGCAGGATTTTTTTCATGTTGTGGAGTGGATTCGCTCCTCAACGCGAAATCGGGCGGTCGAAAGGGACACGCGGGAGATTTTTCTTCGAAAAACCCTGGGTTTTTCCGCGGACGGAAAAACAGCCGGTTATTTTTCAGGGCGAGTTGCCCTGGGCTCCGACCGCGCCGCGCCTACCCGATCCACCGGAACAGCGGCGGAAAAACGATCACGACGATCGCCGCCCACGCGGCGTAAACCGGCACATAACCCGTCTGCCACCGCTCAAGGCTCGAAAACGATCCGCGCCCGAGCAGGAACCGGACGTAGAGCACGGCGGACCATGCGAGGTTGACCAGCAGGATGACGTTTTCACCGAGGGCGGCCACGCGGTTCGGACTGAATCCGAACTCGCCGATGCGCGCGCCGATGGCCCACAACGCGACCGCGTCGGCCAGCAACGCCCCGACCACGAGGACGACCTGCACCACATCGAACACGCCCGGCGGAGCCCGCGGGTCGCGCGCCGAGATCGAGTAGAGCAGCAGGCCCAGCACCACCACGAGGAGCAGATCGAAGCCGATGAGCATCTCCCGCTCGATGGCGACACCCCGACCCGACAGCAGCAGGGTTCCCAGGAACGCGACCAGCATCGCGGCGAACAGCGGCGTGAAGAGGCGCGTCAGCATCGGCGCCATGCTCTCGAGCACGCCCTGCCTGGCCTCCACCAGCCAGGAGGCGACGATGACCGCCCCGGCCGCTCCACACGGGAGCAGCCACGACTGGAAGAACGTCTTGATGTCGATGCCGATGGTCTGGAACGTAAGCGCCATGAACGCGCAGAGGACTCCGCCACCGAGCGCGATCAGCACATAGTAGATGAAGAGCTCGCCCGAGAACCGGATGAAGTCCATGCGACCGCTCACCTGGCTCCATCGTCCACCGGCATAGGCGATGCCCACGCCCAGCCAGAGCGCGATCGGCAGGTGCAGCGCGGTGAGCTCCCCAAAGCTGCGGACCTGCCCAAACCCAGGCAGGTTGGCGACGACGGCCGCCACGACGAACGCTGCGGCCATCCAGCCGACCGTGTTCAGCGCGGGCCGCCGTTTCCAGAAGAAGAAACCGATCAGCCAGGGCAGCACGAAGAGACTCGCGTTGCGGAAGTAGAAGCCTTCGGCGGCGTCATCGGTCGTCTTGATTCCGAAGAGCGCCGGCACCTTGATCGCCACGCCTGCCATCACCGCGAAGCCGAGCGCGATCAACGCCTCCTTGCGCGCCGCCGCGCGGCGTTCGCTGGAATCCGACGGCGCCACGGCGAGCTGCCTCCACACACGCTCCGAGCGCTCGCGCGCAAACTCCCGCGAGAGCGGGTCGACGGTGCCCAGCCGTTTCACCGCCACCAAGAATGCCTCGTCGGTGGCGAGCCCGGCGCGGGTGAGGCCCGCGACTTCGTCGCGGAGCCGGTGCTCCAAAGCGGCAACATCGACTGTCAGGACGTCTTGCCGACGGCGGAGGTGGCCCCGCCATTGTTCGATTTGCTCTTCGAGTGACTTTTCGTGATTTGCGTCGGCCATGGCTCAGGTTCCGTCACCCGCGTGAAGCGAAGATGAAGTCGCGGAGAAATCGAGGTGAATTCACGGCGCGGGCCGTGCGCGGAGCGCCCGGCCATCTTCCTTCTGCATCGGCCCGGCTCAGGGCCAGGTGGTCCGCCAGCCGGTCACGAGCACGACATTCACGCCGACCGTGCCCCTGAAGCCGATCGCGTTGATTGCCGCACCCGTGCGCTCAGGTCGGCGGCGGGGCGGATTTCACGCGGGTCGCTTCCGGGCTCGATTTCCGGCTGGTTTGGCCCAACATCGTTTCAACCCCGTTCCCACCCATGCGCCGAATCATTCCGTTCTTAGTCGTCGTTCTCATCATCCTTGGGGCCGCGTCGCACCACGCGCTCGCCCAGCCGGCCCAGCCGAAGCAAAAGCAGGGGCGGCCCCCGCTAGGCATCGAAAAGGTCGCCGACGATCTGTTCGTGATCATCGGCAACGGCGGCAACGTGGGCGTGCTGGTGACGGAGGAGGGCGTCGTCCTCGTCGACGCCAAGTTCGAGCAGGACTACGAGGGCATCGTCGCGCAGGTGAAGTCGGTCACGGCCAAGCCCGTGAAATACGTCATCAACACGCATCACCACTCCGATCACAGCGGTGGCAACGCCCGGTTCATCGAGATCGCGGAGATCATCTCCCACAAGAACGCCCGGACCAACGCCGAGGGCACGAAGCAGGGCGGTGGAGCACCCGCCCTGAAGCCGGCGCGGATCACGTTTACGGACGAGACCTCCGTTTTCCTGGGCGGCAAGGAAGTGCGCGCCCGCTATTTCGGGCGCGGCCACACCAACGGCGACGTGTTCGTCTATTTTCCCGCGCAGCGGGTCCTCCACACGGGCGACATGATGGCCGGCCTGACGCCGCTCATCGATTACGCCAGCGGCGGAAGCATCGTCGAGTGGATCAAGACCGTCGATGCCGTGATGGCCGCGTTCGAGTTCGACAAGGTAATTCCGGGCCACGGCACGGTGACCAACCGCGCCGGCCTGCAGACCTACCGCGACAATGTCGTCAAGCTGCGCACCGAAGCGGCGGCCCTCATCCGGCAGGGCAAGACACAGGAGGAAGTGCGCGCCTTCCTGGCGACCCAGTATCCGGCGAGCTACGGCAGCCCGAACAGCATGAACAGTCAGCGGTCGCTGCCGGGTTTCATGACGGAGTTGAAGTAGCGCCGACGGGAAATTCATCCGGCGCCGATCGCGCTCCCGCCCCGATGCCAGCCGCGCCTGCTCAGCCCTTCTTCTCCGTCAACTCGTCGGAGGCCGTGGTGAGATTGTTCGCGAGGCGGTTGGGCAGCGGCCGGTGAAAATCGGGGAAGCCGGGGAGATTCTCCACCGCGCTGGTTTCCCGCTTGGTCTTGCCGGCGGCGATTTGCTTCTGCGTGTATCAATCGTTGCATAAATTCGTGCGCTCATCTGAGCAGGCACTTTTCTAAGCCATTTTCACCACCGCGCGGCGCCGCCGCAACAGCAGCCGATCGTCGACACAGAGGACACAGAGGGGACCCAGAGGTCACGGGGTAAGACTACAAATTCTGCCTCCGTGTCCTCTGTGACAAGAAAATCATGCACGAACTTTCGCAAAGACTGATAGTCGAGCACTCCCGTCCAGTAGTCGCGCATGACGGGCAGGTCCGCGCGTTTGCCGGTCACGCCGAGCTGAAGGGAAACTGGATTTTCAGGGGGATCGGATGCGGGAGGGGTTTAACCGAGTGGGCCGAGCGCGTCGGCGGGATCGACGAGCAGGCTCTTGTAGCGCCCCTGGAAAAGATGCCCGCACTCGCGCCGGTACCGGTTGAAGCGCAGTGCGAAGGTGCTCCGGAGCCACGGCATGCCGGCCACCAGATTTCCGCGCGGCGTTGCCAGCGCCAGATGGAAGTGGTTCGGCATCACGCACCACGCATGCACCTCCCAGCCCGCCTTCTCGCACGTTTCATCGAGACAGGAGCGCCAATCCAATGGGGTCATGACGCGAATCGCGAACAGCGGTGTTCATCGGCATGACGGCAACCGCAATTTTGCGTATGGGGCGCGCTTGAAACGGCCGAGGCGGGAGGCGTGGCTTCGGCTCGAACATCGCGCAAACTGCGAGCGGAGTTTTTCGGAACGTGTCACCACTTGATCAACCGTGGCAACTAGCCGAACGACTCGGTCTGGGCGGGCCCGGCAGCGTCAGCTCACCGGTAACTCGATTTCGGCGGGAGGGCGCACCAACAGTCTGGAATTCCAAGCCCTCCATTCGCGATTCGCGTCATGACCCCATTGGATTGGCCGTCGTCACGGATGACGCTTTTCCGAAGAACAGGCCTTGAAGGGAAAGGCAGGCCGAGTGTAAGAAAGGCAGGCTAGGTTCATGCCCGTGTTCACGATTTCCCCCCAGCCCATCGATCCCGCCGCGCTTCACCGGAGTCTCGCCGACCCGCGCGCCGGCGCGTGCGTGACGTTCGAGGGCTGGGTGCGCGACCGCAACGAGGGCCAGCCGGTGCGGGCACTCGAATACGAAGCCTACCTGCCGCTCGCCGAGGCGGAGGGCGCGCGCATTCTCGCCGAGGCGCGGGAGAAATTCGCGCTGGTCGCTTGCGTGGCGGTGCACCGGGTCGGTCAGCTGCAGCTGGGCGAGCTCGCGGTCTGGGTGGGTGTCACGGCGGAGCATCGGGGAGCGGCGTTTGAGGCGTGCCGCTACATGATCGACGAGGCGAAGGCCCGGCTGCCGATTTGGAAGAAGGAACACTACGCCAGCGGTGCGACGGCCTGGATCAACTGCGCCACGCGCGGCGATCACGGCGCGACGACCACGCCACCCTCGTAGGTTGACGGGTGCCGGGCGGGCTGGGGTGTTTTGCAAAAATGCTGCTAATCGCGGCGTTTCCCCGCTTCCCGCTTGGAGTGCCGCTGGTGCCCGCTATCTCGAAGGGCATGAACCTCTCCTCTGCCGCCCTCCTCGCCGTGTCGCATGCGCCAGCGTTGGATCGCATGCGCCAGATCCCGACCGAGTTTTGGTCGAAGGTCGGTTTGGGAATTCTGATCGTGGTCGCGGCGGTGATCGTGCTGCGAAAGGTGGCGAAAGTGAACCCAGTGGTGCTCAGCATCGGCTTGCTGATTGCCGGCACCACCATCGGTTTCAACTGGATCCACGAAAGAAACGAACCGAAGTGGGCGACCCCCGCCGTGCAGATCATCGCGGGCTTTTTCCCGGGCAAGGTCAGGGCGTAGCCGTAACGCGACCGTTGAGATGCGGCGTTGCCGTGCGGCGGGTGGCACGCCAAGCTCACGGTATGAATCTGCTCGATGGTCGGGTGGCGCGCCGCCGGGCTGGGGCGACTTGGTGGATGATCCTGGCGATGTCGGTTGGCCCGATCTTGCCGGCCCAAACGCCCCCGGCGACGCCGGAACGTCCACCGGCCTTCACCGATGGGGCTGACGCAGAGCAGCGCTACCTGGCGCCGGACTGGCGCCTGCGCTGGAGCGACGAGTTCGAGCGGGCGGGCGCGCCGGATCCCACGAAGTGGGACTACGAGCGCGGCCGGGTGCGCAACCGGGAGGCGCAATTCTACACGACGGATCGGCGCGAGAACGCGCGCGTCGAGGGCGGCCAGCTGGTGATCACCGCGCGCCGCGAGTCGTGGTTGGATGCCGAATACACGGCGGCGAGCGTCGTCTCGCTCGGCAAGTTTGCGTTCCAGTACGGCAAGCTGGAAATTCGCGCGAAGATTCCGACGGGCCGCGGCACGTGGCCGGCGCTCTGGTTGCTGGGTGAGAACATGCGGACCGTCGGCTGGCCGCGGTGCGGAGAAATCGATCTGATGGAGCATGTGGGCTTCGAGCCCGACCGGGTGCACTTCACGGTGCACACCGGGGCGTTCAACCACGTGAAAAAGACGGGGGTGGGCCGCGCGGTGACCGTGCCGCGGGCGCAAGAGGAATTCCATGTCTACGGGCTGCTGTGGACCGCGGAGCGACTGGAGTTCTTCCTGGACGGCCGCAAGGTGCACGAGTTTGGCAACGACGGGAAGGGGATCGATCACTGGCCGTTCGACGCGCCGTTTTACCTCCTGATGAACCTGGCGGTGGGCGGCGCGTGGGGCGGGCAGAAAGGCATCGACGAGTCGATTTTCCCGGTGGAATACCGCATCGACTACGTGCGGGTGTGGCAGCGTTGAGCCCGGATGCTGCCTGCTCTGCCGCGAAACGGCTACCTGGTGTTCGCCGTCGCACCTGACGCTCGCAGGCCATTGGGGTATCCGGGTTAACTACAAAACCGCCCGGCGGTTTTGTTTTAGCCCGCGTTTCTCGCCGCGCTGACGTCGCCCTGCATCGAGCGCCGACGGCCCGCCAGGGAATACACACCGAGGGTGACAAACGCGGGCTACGGCAGATCCGTATAACCCATCAGGTAGCGGTCACACTCGCGCGCGGCGCCACGGCCCTCGTTGATCGCCCAGACCACCAGGCTTTGCCCGCGGCGACAGTCGCCGGCGGCGAAGACGCCCTTGAGGCTCGTGGTGTATTTTTCGTGCTCGGCCTTGATGTTGGAGCGCGGATCGATCTCGAGTTCGAGCTCCTCGAGCAGCGGCTGCTCGGGCCCGAGGAAACCCATCGCCAGCAACACGAGCTGCGCGGGCCGCGTCCGCTCAGTGCCGGGAATTTCCTGCGGGATGAACTGACCCTTGTCGTTTTTCCCCCACTTGATTTCGACCGTCACGAGTTCCTGCACGTGGCCCCGCTCGTCGCCGATGAATTTTTTCACCGTGGTGAGATAGATGCGCGGATCGGCGCCGAATTTCGCCGCCGCCTCTTCCTGGCCGTAGTCCAGCTTGTAGGTCTTCGGCCATTCCGGCCACGGGTTGTCGGCGGCGCGCTCGAGGGGCGGCTTCGGCAGAATTTCGATCTGCAACAGACTCTTGCAACCGTGGCGGATGGAGGTGCCGACACAGTCGGTGCCGGTGTCGCCGCCGCCGTTCACGACGACGTCGCGGCCTTTCGCGTTGATCGCGGTGCGGTCGGCGCCGCCGTTGAGGACGGCCTTGGTGTTGGCGGTGAGAAACTCCATCGCGTAGTGCACGCCCTTGAGACTGCGGCCCTCGATCGGGAGATCGCGCGGCTGCGTGGCACCGGTGCAAATCACGGTGGCGTCGTATTCGTTCAGGAAAATCTGCGGCTCGACGTTATCGCCGACGTTGGCGTTGCAGATGAATTTGATCCCCTCCTGCTCCATCAGCTTGATGCGGCGGAGGACGACCTCCCGCTTGTCGAGCTTCATGTTGGGGATGCCGTACATCAGGAGGCCGCCGACGCGATCGGCGCGCTCGAAGACGGTGACCCAGTGTCCGGCCTTATTGAGTTGCGCGGCCGCCGAGAGACCCGCGGGCCCCGAGCCGACGACGGCAACCTTCTTGCCGGTTCGCATCGGCGGTGGATCGGGTTGCATCCAGCCTTCTTCGAACGCGCGGTCGATGATCGCGCACTCGATGTTCTTGATCGTGACCGCCGGCTCCGTCATGCCAAGGACACACGAGCCTTCGCACG
>SXSC01000292.1 GCA_005792355.1 Opitutaceae bacterium | reverse complement strand
GAGCCGGGGTGATCATGGGGTCTGCGCGAAAGCCCCAAGCGTTACCGCTCACGCAGACCGACTCCGACTTAAAACCCCGCCACCGCGGACACGGATTCTAGTAGGCGCCGACCCCGACGTATAGTCGGCGTTCTACAACCGGCGGTTCGCGTTAGTCGCGCTGATCGTTGTGACGCTATTTTTCGCCGCCGCCGGCATTTTTGTCGCCCTCCACTAAACTTCCCATGAACAACGAACTGAACACATCACCCGCTCCCGGCGCCGGCGACTCTGGTCGCTGGTCGGTATTCACGGACGACAATTACCATCTGCACGACGCCAGCGAGCGTGACAGCGAGGGCTCCTTCGGCACCTACGAAGAGGCTCTGGCCGAATGCCATCGGATCGTAACCGAAAGCCTGCGCCACCTCTACGCGCCAGGTATGACCGCCGAGCGGCTTTATGAGGACTACACGGACTTCGGCGAGGACCCATACATCGCTCCATCACCCAAGGATCGGCCGCTGTTTTCCGCCTGGGATTACGCTGAGGCGCGGGCGAAGGACGTTGTAGCCGAGTTCGAGGCGGCCGCCCGCGAAAAGGGGGAAGGCATTGGTCGTGGGGACGGCAGCGCCGATGGCGTGAAGGGAGGTGGCGTGTGAAACTCAACAACGACTTTGTCAGATCGGGGCCAAGCGCGTGCCCGCTTCCACTATTGCGGGTGCTGGTGGAACGGCGCCCCGGTTACCTGCTCCCTGTCGATACTTCCAGGAAGACGTTTCTAGTCATGGGCGAGCACGGGGTGGGGTGCTGGTCCAACAGATCGATGGCGGATGCGGCACTGTCGGTCTACGAATCCGGCGGCGACCTAAAGGCAGGTGCGCTCACTTTCGTTGTGTTCGGGGACGATGAGGCCTATTTCAACGACGACCGCCGCATCGTCCACCTGACCGCCGCAATGGTCTATGGTCCGCTCCCGGTCGCATGGCTCGCGGCGCTCCTGGGGCCCGGCGGGATTCCGGTGGCTCGGCCATGAGGACGGCGTGGAAAAACAAAACGAAGAGCAGCGGGCCGTCCTTCGAAGTTGATGGTCTTGGTGGGGGCTTACGCCGCCACGCACTCACGGCGGCCCTACCGTCCCCGACGCCGGGGAAGCAGCGTCTCAACCGACACCCGCAGCACGCCGGCAAGCTCTATCAGTTCGATGTCGGTCACGCACCGAGTGCCCAACTCGATCCGCGCTACTATGTCGCGGCTCACGTCCCAACCTGCCAACTGGCACTTGGCGGCGAATTTCTCCTGCGACAATCCCAGACGGCTGCGGAGGCTCATGAGCTTCGGGCCTACGGCGTTCTTGGGTTCGGGCATGTGGCGTCTGTTTTGCGACGCAGGAGCGTACCTTGTTTAGCCCTTGGCCTTTGTGTGGAAATCCACACAAGTCACAGCCTAGCCTACTTATGAATCTCCCGTTCAATTTGACCGACCACCCTGGTTTGTCGGATGCGCGACGGGAACGCGACGATGAGGCAGTCCTGCGGCAAGGTGATTCAGTAGGAGCCCTCGATAAACTCCTCCTTGAGGTAAAGAGCCTCGGCTCGCGGGAAAACGTGATCGGCATTTGCGAGATGGCGATCCGCCTGCGTACGCTGGCGCCGTTCAATGCGATGTTGGTCTACATGCAGCGCCCAGATGCAACGATGGTGCTGGGCGCAGAGGAGTGGAAGGCACTGGAGAGGCAGCCGAAACCCAAGACTCGTCCGATCGTCACCCTCCGACCGTTTGGCCCAGTAGACTTCGTGTATGACGTTTCCGACACCGACGGCGAAGGAGTGCCTGAACAACTCTCTCTCGGGAACCTTGGTGGAAATGCATTCGGGGTTGATGGAATCCTCAGCCACGAGCACTTGGCTGAATTCTTCGTTCACTGCCGGAAGCACGGTATAGTCGTGGATGAACGTCCGATGAGGGTGATGAAAGCTGGTCACGCAATTCAAGTAGGCGACGCGGAGTTTGAGATTGAGCTCAACGTTGACCATCGGCCGGAGCAGAAGTTTTCAACTCTCTGTCATGAACTCGCCCACATTTTCTGTGGGCACTTGGGCGCGGTACCCGGTCTTACCGTCGACCATAGTCGTCGTGGGCACGATTGCCAGGAAACCGAAGCGGAGTTGACCGCATACCTTGTCGCGAGACGGTTCGGGGTTGAGCCGAAATCCGCCGAGTATCTCAAGTGGTACTCATCGGATGGACGGGTTCCCGAGTTCAGCCTTGAGTGTGTTCTTGTGGCGGCCGGGAAGATCGAGGCACTGCTTCGTGGGGATCTGAGGAGGAAGAAATAGGCTGGGAAGAATTCCGATTATGTCCCAACTCGAAAGAGCCATCTCCATCGCGGTCAACGCCCACAGCGGCCAAGTCGACAAGGCCGGCAACCCGTACATTTTGCACCCGCTGCGGATGATGCTGCGGTTGGACGGAGAGGCCGAACGAATCGTTGCCGTCCTCCACGACGTTCTCGAGGACACCAGCGTGACCGCGGCGGACCTACGTCGCGAAGGATTTCCCGACGAAATACTCGACGCGCTTGAGTGCGTCACCAAGCGCGAAGGGGAAAGCTACCAGGAGTTCGTGGCGCGGGCGGCAGCGAACCCGATCGCGCACCGCGTAAAGTTGGCCGACCTCGAGGACAACATGGACGTCCGCCGGCTCAAACGGGTCACAGAGCGCGATCGAAAGCGGATTTCGAAGTACCTGCGGGCGTGGCGTCACTTAAGGTCGCTGCCGGAGACGTAGGCGCGTGGCGTTTTTTGGGACGTCGGTAGACTTTCGCCATGCAGGTCGGACGAAGGAAACTTGGCGGCAGATCGCCTGTTCCTAAAACGCCCCCTCGTTTGGGATAAACACCCTACCTCGGCCAGCCTCGCGCCGCCCCGCTGTCTACAATAGGGTGCCTTTGTGAACGCGCCAGATTGGCGCAGATCGCGCAAACGCCTTACCCCATAATTTGGGTATAACGCGCTCTTGGCCGCGGCGGCGTCACGTGCAGGGTGATCGGCCCGCCAGATGGTGTGCATCCGCTACCGCCCCCGCCAACCCCGCGCCTCGCCGGTCTGGCAGATTCTCCACGATCACGCCGCCGACGTCCCCGGCCTCTCCCCCGAAGCCGCTGGTGCGATCGCCGCCTTCCTCGACTGCGGCGATCTCCACGCCGGCTTCACCCGCCTTCTCTGCCCCGACTGCGGCCATGAATTTCTCTGCCCGTTTTCCTGCAAGCAGCGCGGCCTCTGCGCCTCCTGCCACCAGCGCCGCACTCTCATCGAGGGCGCCTTCATCGCCGACGAGATCTGCGCCCCAGTGTCCCACCGGCACCTCGTGCTCACCATCCCGCGGTTGATCCGCAACACCTTCAAGTTCAACCGCGCCCTGCTCGGCGAACTCCACCACGCTGCTCACTCCGCGATCGCCACCTGGCTCCGCCAACGCACGCGCCAACCGGAAGGCCAGCCCGGCCTCGTCGTCGCCGTCCAGACGTTCGGCGACTTTCTCTTCTGGCACCCCCACGTGCACGTGCTGGCGGCCGCCGGCGTGTTCGCGCCCAACGGCGATCTTCACCTCGCCCCGCCCGGCGGCTGGCAGGATCTCGCGGGACTCTGGCGTCACACGGTCTTGCGCCGCCTGCGCGACGCCGGCGCCCTCGCCGACTGGCAAATCGCCAAGCTGCAACACTGGCGCCACAGCGGCTTCTCCGTCGATGCCGGTGAAGCCCCTCTCGCCGCCGACGATGCTGCCGGCCGCCGCCGCCTCGCGGAGTATCTCCTCCGCGCGCCATTCTCCCTCGAAAAAATCACGTACAACGCCGAAGCCGGCAGCGTCCTCTACCGCTCCGATCGCCACTGGCGCACCAAGCGCAACTTCGAGGTCTTTTCCGCCCCGCAGTTCATCGCCGCGCTGCTCGACCAGATCCCTCCGAAGGGGGTGCCGCAGGTCCGCTACTACGGTCGTTACAGCAACAAGAGTCGCGGGCTGCGCCAACGGACCGCCGGCGCCGCCGCGGGCACGATTCACGCCCCACCGGCCCGCCCCCGGCGTCGCCGCACCGCCTGGCGGGAACTGATCCAGCAAGTCTGGGGCGCTGACCCCTTGCGCTGTCCGCTCTGCTCCGGCCTGCTGCGGCCCAACGCCGTCGTCGAGACGAAAACCGAAATTGCCGCCATCCTCGCGCCCTTGGGCCTCTTTCGCCCGCACGATCATCCCTTCGCCGTGGGTCCGCCCCGGCCTGAGGTCGCCTTCCTGATCGACGCCGCGACGGGCGATTGTCACGCCCTCGATCCGCCGGACTTCCCGCCCGGTCTGCCGTATCCACAACCGCGCGACGAGCCGATCCGGTTCCG
>SXSC01000291.1 GCA_005792355.1 Opitutaceae bacterium | reverse complement strand
CGTACCACTCCGTGACTGTCGGTGCTCTTAGCTCGTGTCCTAAAATCCTATAGGGCAGTTGGTTGGCTCATAACCTGAAGGTCGTTGGTTCGAATCCAACCCCTGCACCCAATTTAACTCCCTCGTAGACTGAAAGGTTGCGAGGGAGTTTTGCTTTGGAAAACGCGAAAGTCGCGCCCCCCTCGTTGCACACCCGTTTACGAGGGAGAACACTTCTTTCCGGGAACCCAAAGCGGCACCAAACAAAGCCAATCCGAAAGGGTCAGGGAGCCAGAATGGCGTTTCTCGCCTGTCTCGATGAGGCGTGCGTGAAGAACGGCTGGCGGGTCCATGCCTGGTGCGTCATGCGCAACCATTACCATCTGGCGCTGGAGACCCCGAGAGGGAACCTCGTGGCCGGCATGCAGTCGCTGCCCGTTCGATAAACTCAGGGCCCTGAGCCTGTCGAAGGGCAGAGCACCTTCTCGATGCGAGTGAACACTCGCTCTTCGCCTGGCCACCCCGAGGCAAGCCTCGGGGCATCATGGCCAGGCGACCGCTACGCGGACGGGCTCGTGGAATCGCAGGCAGGAACGTGGCAAGCCACGGGGAATGGACCCGCCTGCGATTCAAGATGAACATTGCAGCTGAACACTCGCCCGAGCATCCAATTCCCCACGACAAAATGAAACCCGCGCATTCCCTTCCGGCCCTCCTGCTGCTCGTCTGCGGCGCCGCCGCGGGCGCAAACCCGCGACCGAACGTCCTGTTCGTGATCGTGGATGATCTGAGGCCGGAGCTGGGCTGTTATGGAACTGTATGACAATCAGGCCGACCCGGACGAGAATCTGAAGATCGCCGGAAGGCGCGAGAATGCGGCGCTACTCCGAAAGCTCGCGGAACAACTCCGCTCCGGCCGGGGCGGCCGCCGTCTCGCCCCCTGAAGGCGACAGCAAACAGGGAATCCTTAAGAGCCATTTTCATTTCCAAAACCACATGAATCATCATCCAACAAGGGCGTGCGCTTGCCTCTCCTTCGCAGTTTCTCTGGCGATGGGAACCTACCACGTCCAGGCGCAATCATCGCACCACACCTCGTGGCAACAGGAAACCGAAGCGCGCCTCCACGCGATCTATACCCGCGGTGAGTTTCGTCCGCAGAAGTTCCAGCCGACATGGCTGCCCGACAGTTCAGGATACACGGTCGAGGAACGTGATCCGAAAACGGACCAGATGGTCAGGATCGGCTACGATGTTCGCACCGGCACCCGCCGCGCAGCGAAGTCCGGGGAGGGAAGTCCAGCCGCGCGCGGACCGCTGCTTTCGCCGGACGGAAAGAGCGTGCTGGAGTTTCAGGAGAAAAATATCTTCGCGCGCGATCTGGCAAGCGGTCAGCGAACTCAGCTGACGAAGCGTTCCGCGGACCGGGACATCTCGTATCGCGATCCGGTTTGGAGCCCTGATGGGAAACGCATCGCATTTGTTGAGTCCGATGCGACCGACGTCCGGCAGCGGGCGGTCTTGACGCCCGACGACCCGTCGTATCCAGGGGTGCGGAATCACCGGTTTGCGCGCGTCGGCGAAGAACTCGCGAAGCTCCGTATCGGCGTGGTGGATTCCGCCGGGCAGAGCGTGCAATGGTTGCCCATCGAATCGCCGCCGGAAGGATTTTATTTGAGGCAGGTGGATTGGGCCGGAAATTCAGAGGAAGTGTTGGTTGAGAAATTCAGCCGCTTCCGGGATCAGCGTGAGTTTCTGCTCGCGAAAACCGACGGCACCGTGAAGCGGATCTATCACGAATCCAACGCGGCCTGGGCGGAGTCGAGTCAGGGAAAAAATTCCGGACTGATTTGGATTCGCGGTGGCGGAGCGTTCGTCGTGGTCAGTGAGAAGGATGGTTGGCGGCATGCTTTCCTGCTGACCCGCGAAGGGCAGGAGCTTTCGGTTCTGACCCCCGGCGAGTACGACCTCATTGACCGTGCGGTGATTGATGAAGCCGGAGGATGGTATTACTTCTACGCGTCACCGGACAATGGAACGCAGAAGCATCTCTACCGGGTGCCACTCGACGGTTCCGGCCGGTTGGAGCGGATCTCACCGGAGAACCAACCCGGCACGCACGGCTACGATTTCTCGCCCGATGCCAGGTGGGCGATTCACACGATTTCCACGCTGGATTCGCCGCCGCACGTTGAGTTGGTGGAGTTGTCCGGACACCGGGTGGCGCGGGTGCTGGAAGACAACCGCCAGCTCCGCGAGAAAATGAAGGCGGTCGTATCGCATCCGACGGAGTTCCTGCAGCTGGAGATTGGCAACGGCGTTTCGATGGACGCGTGGATGATCAAGCCGAAGGATTTTGATGCGGCGAAAAAATATCCCGTCTTCATTTACGTTTACGGCGAGCCGCACGCGCAGACCGTGTTGAATGAATGGGGCGCAGCGCAGATCGACTTTCATCGGGTGGTCGCGGATCTGGGATATCTGGTGGTATCGATCGACAACCGGGGCACGCCCGCACCGAAGGGAGCGGCCTGGCGGCGTTCGATCTTCGGCAGTCTGGGACCGCTTTCCACCGAGGAACAAGAGGCGGGGCTCAAGGAGTTGGGGCGAATGCGTCCGTATGTGGATTTATCCCGCGTAGGAATCTGGGGCTGGAGCGGCGGCGGTTCGAACACGTTGAACGCCATGTTTCGCAAGCCCGATTCCTATCAGGTGGGCATTGCGGTGGTGCCCAAGCCACAGCCGCATCTCTACAACGCCTGGTTCCAGGAAATCTTCATGCGCACGCGCGAAGTGAACCCCGACGGATACAAACGAGCGGCGGCGATCAACTATGCTGAGGGCCTCAAGGGCAAGCTCTTGATGATCACCGGGACGGGCGAAACGAATACGCACATTCAGATTATCGAAGGGCTGGTCGATCGCCTGATTGAACTCGGCAAACCGTTTGATTACATGGTCTATCCCAACCGCGACCACGGTTTGCGCGAAGGCAGCGGGACATTGGTGCACGTTCGAATGCTGATCATCCGATACCTCCTGGAAAATCTTCCAGCGGGAGCGCGCTAGTGGCGCGACCAATAACTTTCGTGACGCGTAGCTGCGAGCGCCAGCGAGTGGACCACTGGCGCGCTCCACTCGCTGGCGCTCGCAGCTACTTGTCACGCTACTTTGCGGTCGGCACACTAGGCCGGATCGATGCAGTCGAGGTGGAGCCCGATGTCCCCAGCGGGCTGGTTTGAGAGCGTACGAGTGAACCCTCGCCCTTCGCTTGGCCACCCCGAGGCAAGCCTCGGGGCGAAGGGGTGATCAAAGTTTCGCCCACTGCTCCTGCAGGAAACGGATGTGCGGCGTTCAAATTGTGGGGCCAGCCCTTGGCTTGGGCGGCTTCGCGCCGCGATTCATCAGCGTCTCGATCTCCTCCGCCTCAATGGGAATGTCCGCCATGAGATCGACGGGCGCGCCCTCCGTGAGCACGACGGTATTTTCCAGCCGCACCGCGAAGCCTTCCTCCGGGATGTAGATGCCCGGCTCGACGGTGAGCACCCAGCCGGGAGCGAAGGGCTGCTTCAGCAGGCCGACATCATGCACGTCGAGCCCGATGGGATGCCCCACTCCGTGCATGAAATACTTTTTCACCGCCGGCTTGTCCGCGGCCTGACGCTTGAGGTCGCGCGGCTTGAGCAGCCCCAACCGCAGCAGTTCCTCTTCCAAAATTTTCTCCGACTCTTTTTGCCAGTCTTTGTGCAGCTTGCCCGGCACGGCCGCTTTGGTCACGGCCCGCAGGCTGCGCAGCACCGCGTCATACACCTGGCGCTGACGCTTCGTGAAGCGTCCGCTCACCGGGATTGTGCGCGTGAGATCAGACTGGTAGTTGGCGTAGCAGGCCGCCACGTCGAGCAGCAGCAGCTCGCCGGCGCGGCACGGCTGATCGTTCTGATTGTAGTGCAGCGTACAGGCATTGGCGCCCGCCGCGATGATCGGGTTGTAGGCGAACTGGGCCCGGTGCCCGATGAACTCATGCGCCAGCTCGGCCTCCGCCTCGTACTCCATCACGCCCGGCCGCACGGTGCGCAGCAGACGGCGAAAGCCCTGCCCGGTGATCCCGCAGGCGCGCCGGATGAGCGTAAGCTCCACCTCGGACTTCACGACCCGCAGCTCGTGCATCAGCCGCGCGAGCCGGCGATAGTCATGCAGCGGATATTTCGCCCGCACTTGGTGCACGAAACGCGCCTCCCGCGTCTCCACTTCGATGACGGCGCGGTTGTGCTCGTTCGCGTTCAAATAGACACGCTCCATTTCGCACATCAGCTTGTGGAAAATCGCGGGAAACTCCGTGAGCCACTTGATCTCCCTGATGCCGGAGATGGCCTGGGCCTCGCTCTTCGGGTGCTTGTGGCCCTCCCACGTTTTCAAGTGCGCGTTGGGTTCGCGGACAAACAGCACCTCGCGCATTTTCTCGTCCAATGCATCCGGTGCGATCACGAGGATCGTCTCTTCCTGCTCGATCCCGCTCAGGTAGAACAGGTCCGAGTTGGGCGTCGGGATTCTTGAGCCGTCGGCATTCGTCGGCGGGATGTCGTTGGCGTTGACGACCGCGAGCGAACCGGCGGGCAGCCGTGCCTTCAGGCGCGCGCGATTTTCGCTGAACAACGTGGAGGGGATGGCTTCGTGACGCATGGTGGGAAGGTGATTGCTTGAAAGCGTTACCTTTCACCGTGGCGAGAGCCTGGGCCGGTTGCAAATCCCCTCGCGGATGATTTTCAGCGATGAGGATGGAAGATCCGCGCGGCGCAGCCGAAACCAAACTCAACCCTCAATCTGAATACACCGCAGAGACCCAATCATTCAGAGCGCAGAGAAAGGCATTGGTTTTCCCTGCGTCTCCGAATTCCGAGTCTCTGCCTGCCGGCCGGGCCTCAGTGACCTGGCGAGGGGCAGTCCCTGCCTTTATCCGTGTTGATCCGTGGACCGAGCGAAGCGACAGGATCGCCAATCCGCGGTGAAATAATGTTGGCGCTTGGGCCCAAACCACCAATCCTTTGGGCAAGAAAATGGGTGGCAAAAAAAGGAAATCGCTTGGGCTGACTGTCTCAGTCTGAGAGTTACCGCAGAATCAGGGGCTCCCCTGTTTTCTCTCTTTTTTGCCAACCCTCTTTTTTTGCGCCTTTTTGTGTGTTTTGTGGCCATTCCCTCCGAGGATTGGGCTCGGTTGCGGCCGCGCCGCCTTGGGTCCATTCGTGGTTCAACTGCGGTTTTTAGGTTGATACGGCCAGGCTGCCTCCTGTCGGCCCAAACTCCGCTCTACCTGGCGGGGATTTCCGCCCGGGCGGCACGGTCGCCTACGTGGAAATAGCCCAGCGGCCGGCCTTAGGGCTGATCCGAATCGCGCTGCAGTTGCTCGCCGATCCACTTTGTGACGGACCAGTCGCCGCCAAACTCCTCGTCGGTGACGTCGAGCGCCGCCCAGTCTGTTTCCACGTATTGCCACGGGCCGCCCACGGGAAGGTTTACCGGGCGCTTTTTCGGATAGACTGTGAACGGCAGCGGACGGTCCGTGTCCCGGGCGGGGAAGTAGTCGTCCCACGAAGGAGGATCGATGAGGTAGTGCAGGAGCTTGACCGCGCCGGCCGACCAGTACCCGTGGCGCGAGAAGTATTTCGGCAGCAATTCGGCCTCGGGCAGCACATCGCGCATTTCTTGTGCGTTGCCGTACAAACCGGAGCGATGCGGGGCAACGCCGGAGAAGATCGCGGTGCGCGATGGGTGCGATAGGCAGAGGTCTTCCCGTCGGAGGCGAGGCCAAGTTAGTGTTTTCGGCCGCGAACGGCCCTCGCGCCAGATTGCACGGTGGGCGGGCAACCGGTGGCTCGCTTCACGCCACCCCGGAGCCACCCATGGGTTTCCCGGCAAGCGTCGTCCTTGCGTCCGCCCTCGGTTTCGGCCGTCGCGCAAACTCCGAAACGCCGCGACTGTGCCGTAATCGCCGCCCCAACCGCACTTCTCGGTCAAGACGGTCCGGCGTTGCCATGGTAGGATTCGCGTGTGCCCCCTGCTTTGCGATTAGAACTCGATGAGAGCCCGAACGGTCAACCCACTGATCGCTGGTGCTCCCATTGGGATCGCCCGCCCCATCGCGAGGTCGGCAGCAACCAGCGGGTTGACCCCTTCGGGTCGTCTGCGCCAGGCGCGCAAGGAGAAAGCCTTGCGTCGTGCGGCCAAAGAACTCGGCTATGCACTTCGACCCATCCAAGCAGGGGCTATTTCTTGAAAGCAAGTTCCACTTGGTCCCTTAACCTATCACCCATGAAACTACTCCCCTGCCTCAACCTGTTGCTCACTGTCCTCGCACTACCCCCGGCCTTCGCTCAAATCGCGCCCGCTGTTCCTGCGCCCGCCTCTGCCCCCACCACCGCCCAAGGGGCCAAGGAAGATGCCATCGTCCTCTCGCCCTTCACGGTCAGCAGCGACGAAGACAAGGGCTACGCCGCTTCGTCCGCCCTCGCCGGCACCCGCACCAACGAGAAACTCGCCAACCTCCCCAACTCCATCTCTGTTTTCACGTCCGATTTCCTGAGCGATCTCGCGCTCAACGATTTCTTCGGTGCGGTCGATTTCGCCATCGGTGCCGAAAATATCTTCAACGACTCGGGCACCATCGGCGCCCCGGTCAACATTCGCTCCGGCAACCAGATTAGTTTCCGCGGCATTCCCTCCATCCGCCAGCTGCGCGACGGTTTCCCGTGGTTCCTTTCCGCCGACAACTACAACACGGAACGCATCGAAATCTCGCGCGGCCCCGGCGGTCTCGCCTACGGCGACGTCGACCCCGCCGGCGTCATCAATATCTCCACCAAGCGCGCCACGTTTCGCGACCGCGCCGCCGCCACGGTGCGGATGGACTCATTCGGCACGCAGCGCTACTCGGTCGACGTGAACCAGAAGCTCGCTCCCCGCCTCGGCCTGCGCGTCAACGCCCTCAACTCCGAGACTGAACAGGATCGCCAGCGCGGCGGTTTTGATTTCCGCGGTTTCGCCGGCGCCCTGAGTTGGGAGCCGTTCCAAAATGGGAAAACCCGCGTCAATCTGAACTACGAGCGCGGCACGACGCGCAACCACATTGCCGCCCTCCGCCCCACCGACGTGAGCGTGGCCTACGTCCGCGGCTCTGCCACCAATGAGCCCGACGGCAACCCGAACCTCGCCGGCGTGCAGCCCAACGGCGTCGGCGTGCGCCGCCTGGCCGCTCCAGGCAACACCCGCGTCTTTTTCAAGATCGACGGCACGTTTTACGACATGCAGTCGACCGCCACCACCACGTTTCGCAATACGTTGCGCGCGAATACGAACACGTCCTTGACCGACGGCTACGCCAATCCCCTCAACTTCCACGGTCTCGGGGCTTCCCACAGCATCTTTCCCTATGGGATGGATTGGGGCGGTCCCGACAACCGACACGATACCAATTTTCACGCCTACAACCTCGAACTCACCCACCGCGTAGGCGACAACCTGCGAATCCTCATCGGCCACAATGCTCAGTTCGGCGACACGACGCGGCTGCAAACCCAATCTAGCCAGGGCGCGATCGGCGCGGACAGCCGCTCGGTTTTCATCGATGTGAACCGCGTCCTCCCGCACCCCACCCTCCCCAACGCCACGATTCCCAATCCGCGTTTCGAGCAATACTTCGTCGTCCACGCGCCCACCTTTATCACCGACGGCAACAAGGCCACGAGTTGGCGCACATCGCTCGTCCACGACACCAAGCTGCCGTTTTGGCACTCCTCGCTGCGCACCGTCGCCGGCGGGATCTTCCGCGACGAGAGCAACTATGCCAACACCTTTGGCTTCGCGATGGACCAAAAGGAAATCGCCCGCCGCGGTATCACCGGTGTCGCCGCGACCTACGGCAATAATCTCATCCACCCCGTCCACTACCTTTCGAACGGCAACGCCGACGCCACCCTCAGTATCCCGGTCGATCCCGGCGTCACCACGTTCTACCGCCAAGGCGCCGGCCAGACCCGCTTCAACAACACGCTCGGCTCCGCCAATCTCACCTCCCTCGGCGCGTTCTTCTCCGGCCGCCTTCGGACCACCGCGGGTTTCAGCCGCGACTACTTCCGACAAAACCGCTCGCGCGCTCCCGTCGCGTTCGCGGCCACCGGCGAAACCCGCCTCGTCGATCTCAACAATCAACCGATCCTCGACGCCACCGGCTACAATGTCCCCTACGAACGGTTCCATCGCGCCTACACCACCAATCAATCCTACGGTGGCGTCTTCCGCCTGCTTCCCTGGCTGTCGCTCAGCGGCGGCTACTTCGAGTCCGCCCTCTTCACCGACAGCGCGAGCTTTGAACTCACCGGCCGTCCCCGCCTCCCGCGCACCGGCGAGGGCATCGAGACCAGCCTGCGTTTCAATCTGCTGAACGAACGCCTCACCGCCACCTTCACCCACTTCAACACGACGGCCGAGAACAACGCGGTCGCCCTCAGCGCCCCGGCGCAAAACGAGCTCAACGCGCTCCTCCCGGTGGGCGGCCGTCTCCTCAGCGGCGCCGACTACCGCGACCAGGCGACCGAAGGCTGGGAGTTTGAAATGCAGACGAACCTCACGCGCCAGTGGACCATGCTCGCCACCTATTCGGTCAACTACGTGCAGTTCGACCGCTTGTTCCCGCTCGTGCGACCCTACCTCGCCGCCGCCCGCGCCGGCGCCACGGCTCAAGGACTGGAACCCGACGCCGCCACCAGCATTACCCAGCTCGAACTCGATACCGCCGAGGGCAACATCTCCAGCCTCCGGCGTGAGACTGCGGCGCTGACCACGCGCTACAGCTTCATCGAGGGTAAATTCAAAGGCTTGGCGGTCGGCGCCGCCTTCCGCTACGCCTTGGGCAAAATCCGCAACCAGGTATTGGTTAACAATATCGTCGTGCTTCCCAAGATCCGCACCAAGAGCTACGTGCTGATGAACCCGTTCGTCAGCTACCGAAGGAAGCTGTTCAATCACCACTTCACGGCCCAGCTCAACGTCAACAACCTCCTCGGCGAAGACTCCGAGCAAGGCAACAACTACACGTGGCAGCGCCCGGTCGAGCCCCGAAGTTACGTCACTACCGTCACGATGGAATGGTGAGCCTTGCAGATTTCCTCAGTGAGGCGGTAGACAGGGACACGGTTCACACTTCTCGCTCTCGCGCTCATCGGTGGCCACGGCGCTGCGGCGGACAAGAAGCCGCTCACCAGCCCGCTGTGCACCGGGTTCGGCACTTTATGAAGACGCTCACCACCCTCCTGCTCGCGCTCTCCATCTGCGCCTCTGCCCAGTCCGCCCCGGAAGGGCAGCAGTGGCTCACCTATCCCGGCGGCGACGGCCCCGGAAAGGGCAGGCACATCGTGCTCATCGCCGCCGAGCAGGAATACCGCAGCGAGCAGTCCATGCCGATGCTGGCGAAGATCCTCAGCACGCATCACCGCTTCGATTGCACGGTGCTCTTCGGCGTGCAGCCCCGGCCGGTCGCATCCTACCAATGATCCGCCAGCCCCGCGCCGCCACCGGCAGACTTGCCATGAACAATTATCCTCCAGCAACCTGACCTACCGGGAAAGACGAACCGATGAAATCCATTCTCACCCTCCTCGCGTTTTCCGTGTTCCTTGGTGGCCCATCCCTCGCGGCGCAAAGGAAGCCGTTGCAAGTCTTCGTCCTCGCCGGCCAGTCGAACATGCAGGGTCACGCCAAGGTCAGCACCTTCGAGCACATCGGCATGGACCCGGCGACCGCGCCGATGCTCGCCGAGATGCTGGGAGCGGATGGCCAGCCGAAGGTTTGCGAGCGCGTTTGGATTTCGTCCATCGGCTGCGCGGGCACGGACACGAAGGAGCAGACGGGGAAGCTGACGGCGGGCTTCGGCGCGAGTCAGAACGGACCCAAGATTGGCCCGGAGTTCACGTTCGGCCTCTACCTGGAGAAGCTCACCGACGCGCCCATCCTGGTCATCAAGACCTCGTGGGGCGGGAAGAGTTTGCACACGGATTTCCGTTCGCCGAGCGCCGGGCCGTACGTGTTCAACGAGTCGCAGCTCGCCACCTTCCAAAAGCAGGGCAAGGACGTGGCGGCGATGAAGGCGGAGAAGGCGAAGGCGACGGGCGTGTATTACCGCCTGATGATTGAGCACGTGAAGATGGTGCTCGCCGACCTCAAGCGCGTGGTACCCGGCTACGACGCGGCGCAAGGCTACGAGCTGGCGGGCTTCGCGTGGTTCCAGGGTTGGAATGATCTCGTGGACACCGGCACGTATCCGAACCGCGACAAGCCCGGCGGCTACGATGCCTACGCGACGGCGATGGCGCACTTCATCCGCGACGTGCGGCGGGACTTGAACGTGCCGAAGCTGCCGTTCGTCATCGGCGTCCTCGGCGTCGGCGGACCGACGGCGGAGTATGGCCCCGACGAGCAACGTTACAAAGGCACGCACCAAAATTTCCGCGACTCGATGGCGGCCCCGGCGAAGCTGCCGGAGTTCCGAGGCAACGTCGCGACGGTGCTGGCCGAGAACTACTGGGACCGCGAACTGAAAGCGGCGCGGCAGAAGGAAGGTAAAATCAAAGAGCAGGCTAAGAAGCAGGCGAAGGACGCCAAGCTGAAGCCCCCCGAGGAAAAAGCCGCGCTGGATAGACTGCGCGCCACCGGCCTCACCGCGCGCGAGTGGCAGGTGCTGGAGAAAGGCGTCTCCAATCTCGAATTCCATTATCTCGGCTCCGCGAAAATCCTCGGCGGCGTCGGCCAGGGATTGGCCGGGGCAATGGCCGAGCTGAATCAACTCAAGCCGGCCAAGTGATCGCCTTTCGCTCCTCTCTGCTGCTGGCGCCCGGCTTCGCCGTGATTCACGCCGCAGGCGCGGAGCCGCCGTTCGTCGGTGGACTGGCCCGGCACGAGAAGGCTTCGCCAGAATCTCCGCCGCGGTGCTGATCGGCGAGCCGGGCTGCGCGGCGTGCCCCGCGGCTACGCCCGCGGAGCCCGCGCCGAAGGCGGGGCCGGATTTGCCGGCGGTCGGAACGCGGATTAGTGGGACGCACTTGCGGCGGCTCATGGCGCGACCATCGCGCGCATCTTCGCCGTGGCCGCCAAGGTCCAGCCCGGCGACCACCTCGTGGCCGACGCGAACACGGGTTGGGTGCAGCACGAAGCTGTGCGCGTCGCCAAGGCCGTGCGCGACGTGGACGTTTACATCGAGCAACCGTGCCTCACCTACGAGGAATGCCTCGCCGTTCGCCGGCAGATTCCGCATCCGTTTGTGCTCGATGAAAACATCGACGACCTCGGCATCCTGCTCCGCGCGAAGTCCGATCCCGCGATGGACGTGCTCAGGAAGCCGGTTGTTTCCGTGCCATGAGAAAACTGCTGCTCACTATCATCGCGCTCTTTGCCGCGCTCGCGTCAACGGGCGTCGCTGCTGTTTCGTCGCAGCCCAACATTCTCCTCATCCTCGCGGACGACCTCGGCTACGGCGATGTGCGCTGCTACCACGACCAGTCGAAGGTTGCCACGCCGAACCTGGACCGGTTGGCGCGCGAAGGGTGCGCTTCCCAACCGGCGCAGTTGGCCTTTGGCAGCGGTCACTGAAAGCCCCGTCTCCCGCATCAGATCGGCCATCGAAAACGACACTCGGCCAGCCGCCTGCTGTGCCTCGACATACGCCGTGGCTGCGCCGGTGCGGCGTTCGTTTGCTTATTGTGACGCGTCCATTTCGTTTTCCTTTTGTGTCGTACAACGATTCATCATGCAAACGAAACGATAGCTGTATCCTTCGCATTAACCTTTAAACAAGGGACTAAGATATTTTGCCCAGGATTCGACCGATCACACGGTTTATTCTGTGACAATCATGCTAGCGAGACCGGTCTTACGTGCGCCAAAATAAACTGGGCGGCGCTCCAGTTACCGGCGTCGTCGTAGGTCGGCCAAGTCTGGGAGGAGTCTCCGAACAAGTCGCGTGGGCGTTAGGCGCTCGGTGCGTCGAGGGCGCTGCGGGCTACGAGGAAGAAGCGGTTGCGGGCGAATCCGTGTTTCGCGAGGCGCTCGGGCATCGAATCCTCCCGCCAGGCGCGCCCCTCGATGCCGGTCTGGTCGTAGTGCAGCGCCGCGTCGCCGGCGCGATGCCCCGTGATGAGGCCGAGTCTGGCAACTGTTGCCCTTGCCGAGCTTGAGGTAGAGCAACCCGCCGGAGAGATCGATGCCGGCCCGGGCGACGGCGGCGCTGTGGATGCGACCGAGCGCAGTGCCTTCGTCGGTTGTGGCCCATTTGCGATCGGGTTGCCAGTTGTCTTCCCACGGGCAGTCCGGCCGGCGAGTTGATCGTCGTGATGCACGGCATGGGCGAGCACTCCCTTGCGGAAGCGGACCTTGTCTGGTGGCAGCCCTTCCACGTGGTGGATGATAGGAAGCCGGATTTTCAGGGGGATCGGATCCGGGAGGGGTTTAGTTGATTCGCGTCTATTCGCGGTTCAATTCCACGATCTTGGCTCAAGCCACATCGGGCGCGAGAGTGGTGGACCAGAGCTTTTCGCCGGCGGCATTGTGGTGCGTGACGGTGAGGGCGCGCGTCCTGCCGTCGACGTGCACCGCGCCAAAAAACTGCAGGCCGTCGGCCGGGCCGACCCCGGACTTGAAGCCGGCGGGCAGGCTGGTGAAGCGGACCTCGGGGCCGAAGGTGCGGTCGAGGGCGTTGGGGCCAAAGGTGCCGGCGTGCAACGGCCCGCTCACGAATTCCCAAAACGGGTCGAAGTCCTGAAACCGGGCGCGATCGGGCGAGTAATGGTGCGAGGCGGCGTAGTGGACGTCGGCCGTGAGCCAGACCAGGTTGCGCACGCGCCGTTGCTGGAGGGTGCGGAGGAGATCGGCGATTTCGAGTTCGCGGCCAAGCGGCGGGCCGTCGTCGGCGTTGGCCACGGCTTCGAAGTCCCTCGGGCCGTCGCGCACGATCAGGCCCAGCGGCATGTCGCTGCAGATGATTTTCCAGGTGGCGGGCGAGGCGATGAGGCGGCGCTTGAGGGCGTCGAGCTGCTCGCGGCCGAGGAAGGCGGTGTCGGCTCCCGCCACCGGCTGCACGTTGGGTGAGTTGGCCGCGCGACAGGTGCGCAGGTCGAGGAAGAACAACTCGACGTTGGGCCCGTACGAGAGAGTGCGGTAGATCGTGTCGGTCGCCTGCCCGCGGATCGGCAGGCAGTCGAAAAACGCCCGGCGCGCCCGGGCGACGAGCGTGTCGACGTTCTTTTCGGTATAGCGCGCATCGTCCAGGATTTCGCCCGGATACCAGTTGTTCACGACCTCGTGGTCGTCCCACTGGGCGAAAAACGGCACCTCGGCGGCGGAGCGGCGCACCGCTTCGGCCAGCAGGTTGTAGAGGTGCGCACCGCGAAATTCCGCGAGCGACTCGGCGACCTTGGACTTGGCGGGCGTGACCAGATTGCGCCAGAGCGTGCCGTCGCGCAGCGGCACTTCGGCGGCGAGCGGGCCGTCAGCGTAAATCGTGTCGCCGCTGTGGATGAAAAAATCCGGCTGCAGCCGCCGCATCGCCTCGTAGGTGCGCATGCCGCCGCGCACGGGATCGATGCCCCAGCCCTGGCCGGCGGTGTCACCGGACCAGACGAAGCGCACGTCGCGCGGGCCGCCGGGCACGGTCTGGAATGATCCGGTGAGCGGCTCCGAACGGAGGTGGCGGTCGCCGAGATCCTCGAAGACGACGCGGTAGAAACAGCGTTCCCCGGCGGGCAGGGCGGGCAGGGCGAGTTTGGTGATGAACTCGTTCTCCGGGCCGGCCAGCGGGCCGCGCAAGGTCCGGGCGGCGCGAAAGGATTCAGTGGTGGCGACCTCGACCAGCATGTGCGCGGGGCGGTCGCACCGGCTCCAGATGACGGCGCCGTCGGCCGTGACGTCGCCAGCCGCAATTCCGCTGGGCAGTTTCGGCCGGGCGTGCTCAGGGGTGACGATCGCCGGTGCCCCGCGGCGCGCCGACCAGCAACCCGCCCCAACCCCGGCGGCGGACCCGAGCAGCAGGCGGTTGAAAGTGCGTCGGGAGAGGATGGGGGATGGCATGGTTGGAAGGCGTGAAACGCTACGCCCGGGTGCCGGGGCGAGTCAGGCCTGGAATTTGGATGGGGATGAATTGCAGAGTGCAATTGGCAACCCATGCACTCATGGCGCAGTCCGCGATGAGATTCAGATCACGCCATTTCGCGCCGCCCGATTTCAACCTCCTATTGGATTTGGAATGGCTTGGGCCCATGCCGCGCCGGTCCCGGCGAGACCGATCGCGGCCAAGCCAATCTGGGCGAAACGCAGGCGTGTGGCGCCACAGCAGGCGCTGTTGCTAAGAAACAATGAGCCTTACTGTCAGAAATAAGTGGCCATATTTCTGACATAATGCCACGGCAAAAAATAACTCACAGCCTTTATTCACCAATACTAAGACGGATACGTGCAAGCAGGGGTGCTCCCGGTGATCGTGGAGAAGGATTTCTGAGCCGATCCAACGGGGTCAGGAAAACCGCACCGCTGGGGAGAAGTGAAAGCATCACGGTGGCGAATGGAGTGCCGTGTCAGTGACGCCACGCTCACCGGAAGCGAGGGGAAACCGGGTAAGCGCCGGTCGCATTCACAAACAAAACCACGGCAAGGCCGTCACCTTGTCGTGCAAACGCAGCGGTCGGTGACAACGGCAGATGATGTATCCGTGCTTCGCCTGTTTCGGATGCTCACCGAGAAAGGTCAGCAGGTGCCGCGCGTCGGTGAGCGATGGGTTCTCTGTCCATTTCACCTCGATGGGCGTGAACTTCCCCTCGCGCGCGATGATGAAGTCCACTTCCGCACCGTCGTGCGTGCGCAAATAATGGAGCGCACCCGTGCCCAGGTATTGCAATCGCTTCCAGAGTTCGACGCCCACCCATTGCTCGAAAAGCGGACCGGGGTTGGCCAGCACGATATCGGAATTTGGCCGCAACCCGGCGGCGGCATGGCGAATGCCGAGGTCGAAAAATAGAAACCGATCGGTCGAGAGCAGGTTCTTGCGCGGACTGCCGGAAAATGCCGGTAGGCGAAAGCCGAGGAACATGTCCGCCAACAGCTGATAATGGCTTTTAATCGTCGGCACGGAAAGGCCCACATCCTTGGAAATCTTGTGATAGTTGACCATTTGTCCGGACTCGACGGCGGCGAATCGCAGGAAACGCACGAACGCCGGCCAGTCCTTCACCATGGCCTCGCGACGCATTTCCTCCTCCAAGTGAAGCTGGGTGTAGGCGTGCAATAGGTCGGCCCGGTGCGATTCGAGGCCGGTGACGACGCCAGGCAGTTCGCCGAACGCCAGCCGGGTGATGAGGTCGGCGGCAGGAAATGGTCTGGCCGGACGCTTGCCGCCGGGCCAGTCGAGTGGCAGGCAGGGCGGGGCGTCGAATTCGACCGGCGATTCATCGGGCGGACGCTCGGCCAGCGTGAGAGGGAAAAGGTGGTGGAGAAAGCTGCGCCCCGGCAGAAGGTTTGCGCCGGTCTGCCGCAGCTTGCGTGCGGAACTGCCACAGAGGATGAACCGCCAGCGTGTCTTGTCGCCATCGTAGAGATGCTGCACCGCGTCGAAGAGCCCGGGCACATTCTGCGCCTCGTCCACGAACACCCAGGCGCCTCCCTCGCGTTGCCGGAGTCCACGGCAGAGAGTGATGAGATCGTCCGGGCGGTTGAGGTATTGCGCGCGCACTTTCGGGACCGACAGGTCGATTTGCACGGCGTGCGGCGGCAGGATCCTCTGGATCAGAGTGGATTTGCCGGTCTGCCGCGCCCCAAAAACGAGGTGGACGTAGGGCGCGGCAAATTTCCTCAGCCAAACGGACTCGGCCCAGCGCGTGAACATGACCGGTAGGAATAGGGCGAGTTATTGAAAGTCAACTTTCAATAACAGGCGTTTAATGAAAGTTTATTTCCTTGGTCAACGTGCGCACCGACCCCGGGTGGTCGGGCGGGCGCTGCGACCTGGCTCGGGAGTCGGGTCCGTTGCCGGTGCACCCCATGGGGCCCGCCGCCGCCGCTCACTTCTTCTGCACCGGCGGCTTCCAGTTCAGCACGACCGTCAGTTGCCGCGGCACGGCGTCCTCGACCTGCGCGTTAACCAGAAACCGTTCGCCGTCGTTGCTGGGCTGATACTGCTGGCGGGAGGAGTCTGTGGGGGTCTTGGTCGCGAAGAGGACCTGCGGAAGTGTGGTAACCTGAAATGTCTCGCCACCGCCATCGACGGTCGCGGCGAGCAGCTTGCCGTCGTTGTTCAAGAAATAGAGTTCCTTGCCGTCGTGGCGCCATTGCGGCCGGCCGCCTCCCTCGCGCGAGATCCGCACCGGGCGGCCGAGCACCGGAAAGGATTGGACATAAATCTCGGTGCGCGTGGCGGCTTTGTCGTCGGAGGCGTAGGCCACCCAACGGCCGTCCGGCGAAAACCGACCGACCCACTCATTCTGTTTGGTCGCCAAGAAGGGCTTGGCTATCTTTTCTCCCGCCAGCGGCAATAGCCAGAGGTCGTAGCCAGTCATGGGATCGCTTTTCGCGAAAAGGGCAAAGCGACCGTCGGGCGAGACGTCGCACAGCCACCCGCGGTCATCGAACAGCTTTTCCTGTTCTCCGCCGCGCAGCGCCTGCGCGCAGAGACCCGGAAAGGTGGAGAACAGCACCCGATCTCCGGCGGGCGACCAGACCGGAGTTCCAATAACCGGGACGTCGCCCTGATTCGGGCCCGACGTAAACGCGTAACCCAACTTCGTCGCAATATCCCACAGCCACAGATTGGTTTCGCCGAGCTTTGGATCGTGTCGCTCGAGAATCACCTGTTGCTGCGTCGGCGAGAGGGCGAACCCCGCATGTTCGCCTGGTTCGCCCACCGTCTCGATCCGCTGGCCGGCCCGGCTGAACCATGTCAACTGGGTCACCTCTAAATGTGGCCCGCTCCAGCAGACAATCGTGCCGGTGACCGAGACGGAAAAAGCAAAACTTCGCGGATCGCCAAATGAAAACCCCAGATTTTCTGCCACCCGGAAGGGCTCGCCGCTGAGCGCCAGCTTGTGTTCGTCGAAGCGCTGCGCAAACAGGCTCCCCGCCTGCCCGAAGAAGACATGGCCGCCCGCATACTCCATCCGCGATCTGGCCTTCGACAGCAGCCGCAGCTCCTTGCCATCGAGTGACGCCACAAAAACGCCGTCGTCGGCGGCGGCCGATCGACCCGTTAACAGGAAATGTTGTCCATCCGGCAGGAAGTGTGGGAAACGCACGGAAAAGCCCGGTTTCGTCGCCAGGTTCATGGCCGTAGCTTCGCCGCCGGCGGCCGAGATCCGATAAGCCGGCTTGCCCGGGTTTGGGACAAAAACAATGTCTCCATTCACGTTCCAGCTTCCTCCCCGTGGGTTCACGGCATCCGCCAACCCAATCGGATTTCCTCCGGCCAAATCGATCCGCTTGAGTTTTTTCTCAGCGAAGAAGCCAAGCGATCGCCCATCCGGCGACCAGAAAGCCGGAAGCCCCAGACCGCCCGCTGTCCCGGGCAGAAGGCGCGCCCCGGTGGAGTCCAACGAACGAACCCACAAGCCGACCTTGCCAGCCTCGTCCGGTGCCCAAAAAGCAACCTGCCGGCCGTCGGGCGAGACTGCGGGAGCCGGATGAAAGGCAAAACGCTGGTGGGGCGGACTGAGCTCGAGCCGCGTCGTGGGTATCTCCGCGGACGTCGGCTGCGGGGTAAGCGCACGTCCGAAATAGAGGGTGACCGCGACCAGCGCGGCTGCGCCAATCCCCACCATCGGCCAAGGCATCCCACGTCGCTCGCTGCGACCCATCGGTGCGACCGGGATCGCGCGGCTGGGTGCTGCCTTTTCACGGACTGCGACGGCGGGAGTCGCCCGGCTCGCGACCGGTCCCGCACTCGACGCCGAATCGCCGGTATCGGTCTTCGCTTCCGACGGAGCGGCATGGGCATGCGTGCCGGTGGCGCGTGCCGCCAACAACCGTTTCAAGTGCTCGACGAAAGCCGGCGTGGGCTGTCCATCAGGGAGTCGCGTCCACTGGAACTCGCGGAATTTTTCCGGCACGCGCGCGGTGGCTTCCGCGGTGGCATCGATCGCGATGGGCACGAGAAACGGCACATCGTCCGCCAGATCATGTGTGCAATCGACGGCTTGTTTCCATTCCCGGCGGAAATAACCCTTCGGCCGCGTCTCCGTGTTCGCTGAAATCACCGCCACGAACAGCGCGCACTCCTTGATTTGCCGGCGGATTTTCGCGTCCCACGCATCGCCGCCGCGCAATTCGCTCTGGTCGAACCAGACCTCGATGCCCGCCGCCTGCAACGCGGCGCAAATCCGCGTCACCGCCGCCGCGTCTTCGTGGGAATAGCTCAGAAAAATCGCACCGGCGGGGAGTGGGGAAGTCGGCACAGTGCAAAGAGGAGTGGCCTGTCAGTGACGCCCGCGTTCACCGGAAGCGAGGTGAAACTCGCTCGGTGCAGAGCGCTGGGTAGAGTGCGAACTGCGCATAATGCGCGCCCCGCGACGCCCCGTGCCATGCCGAACACGAAATTGCGGGTGAGGGCGGGCGCGACCATCAGGACAGCCAAACACCCGAGTTTCCCGTCGGTTGCTCCTGATAGGAAACTCGATTTTCAGGGGGATCGAATCCGGGAGGGGTTTGCGGAGGAGTCGGTCCGTGGCGGCTATGGCCGAAACAGCAAGGGCGCAAATTGCACGAGATTTTCCCGCCACACCATGTAACTATGCCCGCCGGGAGTTTCGACTGCGGTGACCGGAAATTTTTTCGCGCGCAACCAATCGGTTAACTTCCGGTTCGGTGCGATCAATTCGTCGTCGTTCGTGCCGCAGGCGATCCAAAGCAAACGGAGCGCGTCTCCGGCCGGGGGTGTGCCGGGAATATCCTTGGCGTAGTCGAGCTCCAGCACCGCGGAACTGAAACCACCGACCCACGCGAATTTCTCCGGATGATTGAGTCCGATCGTGATGCTTTCGTAACCGCCCATGGAAAGACCGGTGATGGCGCGATCCTTGGCTTCTCGGGAAACATCATAGGCGCTCTCGACCCGCGGCATGATCTCCGTGAGCAGAGCCTGTTGAAACCGGGTCCAGTTGCGTGCGCGGGCGGCGGGATCTTCCCATGCGTCCCAATTCCGCACGAAGCTCATCTCGCCGTAGCTGAGCGGCATCACGACGACCATCGAGCGGGCGAGACCACGGGCGATCAGGGAATCCATGATCAGATGGGCCCGGCCCACGTCCGTCCAACCGACTGCGAGGTCGCTCCACCCGTGCAACAAATAGAGGACGGGATAACGTCTTGAGGCCCGCGGATCATAGCCCGGCGGAGTGTAAACGAAGTAGTCGCTCTGGTCGCCCGTGAGCCCCGTCACGCACTTGGTCGTGTAGACATGGCGGTGAACCGTGCCGTGGGGCAGGTCCGCCGGTTCCCAAAGCTGAGGAGTCGGGCCCGGCACGGTCACAAAATTGCCGCGATAAAAGGAGACAAGGTTGGGTTTGTACTCGTGATTTTGCGGGTCGAGCCGGGGTTCTCCGTCCGAACTGAACGAGTAATTGTAAATTTGCGGCGGCAGGGGTTGCGTCGTGGCCGTCCAAACGCCGGCGGGAGTCCGCACCATGGCCGGCGGTTTTTCGACGCCTTCGAGTTTCAACGAAACGCTGATCGCTTTCGGATCGAGATAACGGAAAGTGATGCGACCGTCGGCCTGCACCTCGACCGATTTTAAGTCGGAGGGTTTTTGAGCGCCCACCGGACGCGGGAGAGCGAACGCCAACACAATCATCACGCCGATGACAAAGCCGGGGATGGCAGGAGGAATCATGGAGGGAGCGGACGACCCTGAAGACGAAACGTCAATCACCGGGCTCGCCGGTCAGGACCGGAGCTAGGTCGCGCTAACGCCCTACTTCAGCAAGCGGGCTGCTTATTTTTTCAGCTCCGGGGCCTTCAGGAGCGCTTCGAACCGGGGATTGCCGCGCAGCGGGTCCCAGGAGGGATCGTAGCGGAGGCCCACCTTTGAGATGTAGCTCCGCGTCGCTGGGCTAAAGCGCGACTCCAACGCCGTCAGCGCCGCGTCCGGCTGATTCACCAGTATGAGCAGGTAAGCCATTCGCTCGTTGTTTATCGACCGATCGCCTGCGCCGCGCCGCTGACGGACTTCACGCACGAGTGGCTCGGCAGCGGTTCGGTCACCCTGCAAAGCAAGAATCTCCGCCTTGTTGGCGAGCAACTGCGTATCGTTGGGCTGGGCGGTCAGGCGTTCCTCCACCAAACGGAGCGCCGCTTTCAAATCGGTGCGCGCGGCGTCTTCGTTCCCGGCCATGCGATGAGCGAGCGCCGTCAACGTTGCCTTGGGTCCGACTCCGGCGAGGAAATCATTGGACTGGCTTAGGACAATCAGCGCCCTCGCGGGCTCCTTCAGAAAAACGGCTATCCAGTAGGCGTTGTGGGCGCTAACTTCGTTTGCGATCGGGTCGGGTGGAATCTTGGCCAGATGGGCTTGCGCACGCGGGAGGTCCCGGCGGATGTCGAGCAACAGGTTCAATTTTCTCCAATTGGCGCTGGCGAAGCGCGGTGCAACGGCCAGCGCCTCGTCGTAGGCGGCCTCCGCCTCGTCAAATCGCCACAGCTGTTCGAGCACCTGTCCGCGGTTGTAGTGCGTGACGGGATCGTTGCCCGGCAGCGCGGCGGCTTTGTCGTAATAGATCAACGCCTGTTCGTATTGGCCGATGCCGCGGAGGGCTGCCCCGAGGATCCGCACGACAAAGCGGTTCGTCGGCTGGCGGGCGACTTCTTCCCGAAGCAGGCGGATGGCCTCGTCCTGCGTCTGAGGATCGAAGCGCAGGCCGAAGGCCCAGGCGAAGCGCGCTTGGGGTGAATCCGGGGCGAGTTTGATCGCCTTCTCGGCGCGGGAACGCGCGGCCAGCCTCCACGTCGCGGAGTAGTCAAATATCATCCCCGTGCCGCACGCGACCAATGCATACGCCGCCCACGCTTCGCCGTCGCTCGGATCGAGCGTGACCGCGCGCTTGAGTAAATCGTCCGCGAGCGCGAAGTCGTCGGGCGTCGCAAGATCCCACGGTTCGTAGAGGGCGCGGGCTTTGGCGACGAGTTGGCGGGTTTCCGAGAGGGGCGCGGCGGCGGGGGATTTTTCTGCGGTGGGCCCGTTCGACAGGCTCAGGGCTGGCGGGCGCGTCGCTGCGCCCGCCTGCGGCGAGGTTACGGCTGAAGCCGACTCCGATTTTCGTGTGGCAAAAAAGGTTGCCGCGATACCCACCGCAACGACCGCGAGCGCTCCCATCCATGCCGCCGCAGGGACGCGACGGCCCACCGGCTGACTGGTGGGGGACGCGGCGCCCGCGCCGCGATGTCCGGGGCGAGGGAGCCCCAGCTCCATCGCGGATTTTTGCGGTGTGGCGAGCAGGCGCTTGATCTGCGCGACGAATTGGGGCGTGGGGAGAGCGCCGGGGAGGCGAGTCCATTGCACGCGGAGAAATTCGGCGGGGACGCTCGCGTTGGCTTCCTTGGTATCGTCGATCACGACGGGAGTGATGAAGGGGACGCCTTCGGCGAGGAGGTGGGTCTGGTCAACGGCGAGTTTCCACTCGAGGCGGAAATAACCCTTGGTGCGCTCCTCGGTGTGCTGCGAGATGACGGGGAGGAAAAGGGTGCAGTCGTTGATCTGTTTGCGGATCTTGGCGTCCCATGCGTCGCCCCCGCGGAGTTCGTTTTCATCGAACCAGACATCAAGGCCAGCACTGCGGAGCGCCTCGGCGAGGCGACGGGCAGCGGCCGCATCGTCGCGGGCATAGCTGAGGAAAATCGCTTGGGTGGGAGTGGCGGACATCGAGGATCGAATGGAGTGTGTGGGCGACGCGTTCGGCGGTAGCGAGGCGAATTTGGCGCGGCGGCCGCGGCAGAAAGCGTTTACGCGGTTGGGCGGAGCGTTGCGGCTGGTACCTAACTGGATCTTGTGGGGGTTGAATCGGGTGGGCGCCACGTGTCGCTAGGGGGACAACGGGGTCACGCTCTCGCTTGGTGCGCCACCAGCCTCCCAGGGCGCACAGGCGAATCCTACCATGGCAGCGTAGGACCGTCTTGATCGGAAAAGCGCAGTCGGCGCGGCGATTTCGGCACAGTCTCGGCGTTTCGGGGTTTGCGCGATGGCCGAAACCGGAGGCGGACTCAAAGACGTCGGTTGCCGCGCGCGAGGTTTGGCCGGCCGCTAGCGACTGGTTGGGCCGTCTGGGGCTCGCACCCACGCCGGCTCGGATCGGCGGGGCGCTTCAATTCGGGGCTTTCCAGCCAGGCCCGCGCACGAATCGTCCGGGTTTCGCGCCGGTGTGCTCGCCGTCGTGCAAGACCTGCACGCCGTTGACGAACACGTGCTTCATGCCCGTCGCATACTGGTGCGGCCGATCGTAGGTCGCGTTGTCCTGAATCTTCGCCGGATCGAAAACGACGACGTCGGCGAACCATCCGGTGCGCAGCGCGCCGCGCTCCGTGAGTTTCAGGTTTTGCGCGGGAAACAACGAAAGGCGCCGCACCGCTTCCTCGAGTGGAATCACTTTTTCGTCGCGCACATATTTTCCGAGGAGCCGCGCGAAGCTGCCATACGCGCGCGGGTGCGTGTTCGTCTTCAAGAAAAGGCCTTCGGGCGCCTGCGACGCCGAATCGGAACAAAACGACATCCAAGGCAGCGCGATTTGTTTCCGCACGTTTTCTTCGCTCATCAGAAAATACACGCACTGCACGCGGCTGCCGTCTTCGATCACGAGATCCATCGCGGTGTCCTCGGGCGAGGTGCCGCGCAGCCTGGCAACTTCGGCGAGGCTTTTGCCGGTGTATTTTTTGAGCGCGTCGTTCTTGAAGCCGACGAGCAGCACTTTTTCCGGCGAGCCGGCCGCGAGCGCCAGATTTTCCCAGCCCGCGTTGGGCGCCTTCATCTCGCGCCGCACGCGCTCGCGCACCGTCGGGTCGCGCAGGCGATCGGACCAGGCTTTGTAGCCGCCTTCCTGCACCCACGGCGGCATCGCGGCGTCGAGCCCCGTCGAGCCAGCGGTGTAGTTATACATGTCCGCCGTGATCGCGAGGCCCTCGGCGCGGGCGGCTTCGATTTTCTTCACGACGGCATCGAACCTCGGCCAGTTCTCCGCGCCGGACATTTTCAGGTGAAACACCTCCGCGCGGATCTTCGCCTCGCGGGCGACCGCGATCAGTTCATCGAGCGATTCCATCAACCGATCGCCCTCGCTGCGGATGTGGGAAACATAGAGTCCGCCATACGGCGCCGCGGCCTTCGCCAGCGCGATGATCTCGTCGGTCTTCGCGAACACGCCCGGAATGTAGATCAGCGCGGAGCTCACACCCATCGCGCCCTCCTCCATCGCGGCGCGCACGAGCGCCTGCATCCGCGCGAGCTCGGCGGGCGTCGGCGGACGATTCGTTTTGCCGAGCTCGTGCTGACGCACTCCGCCAGCTCCGATAAATGACGCGACATTGCACGACACACCGCGCCGCTCCAGATGCTGCAAGAATTCGCCGAGGGACGTCCACTCCACCGTGAACTTGATGTCGCCCTGCATCGCGGCCATCTCGGCCTTCATCCCGGCGTTGAGCGGCCCCATCGACGCACCCTCGCCCATCACCTCGAGCGTTACGCCCTGTCGAATCTCGCTCTGAGACTTTCCGTCGTGCAACAGCGACACCTGCGAATGGCTCAGCATGTTGATGAACCCCGGCGCCACCGCGAGTCCGCTCACGTCGATTTCCTTCGCAGCGCGCGCCGCGCGCAAATCTCCCACCGCCGCGATGCGATCGCCCTTGATCGCGACGTCGCCCACGGCGGGCCTGCCGCCGCTGCCGTCGTAGATCGTGCCGCGCCGCAAGATGAAATCGTAGCTCGTCTCGGCGGATCGCGCCGATGCGGCGGCCAACATTACGACCGCACATGCGCGAATGAGAGATTGCATATCACTGATAGAAAGCCGGATTTTGACTGGTAGGAAGCCGGATTTTGAGGGGAATCGGATCCAGGAGGGGTTTGCAGGAGGGTGCGTTGACGAAGGCATGGCGGAAGGTCACGCCTTCGCGCGCCATGCGGTCGACGTGCGGGGTGTTGATGGCGTCGTTAACGGTGGGCCGCCCGTCGAGGCCGGCGTAGACGCCGGCGTAGCGGCCCCAATCGTCCGTCGAAGCCGGCAGTGTTCAGGAATGCCAGATGGTCCGTAGCCGGTTTTACTGCCCAAACGACGGGCTCAGCCGAGAATCCGCAGGCCGAGGATGTTCCAATAATGCATGAGGCCGACAAATACGATGCCGATGAGCACGTAGGTGGTGTAGGCGAGGCGGCGCGGCAAAGTCCAACTGCGCTTTAACCAGACCGGAACCGTCAGGACGGCGAGCACACCGGTCAACACCGCGGCCGCGATGCCGCTGACGACCCACACCCAGCCGAGCGTGGTGGGAAAATGGGCGAAGTGCGGAGCGATGGGGGCATCGGCGGCGTTGAAGTCCTTGTAGGCGGCATAACCAAAAGTGATCCAGCAGGGAATCACCGCCACGGTGAGGGTACGGGCGATTCGCGCCGGGAGTGTCTCCACCAGCGTTTCCTTGCGGTAGAGCCAGAGTGCCATGAGGCGAGCGAGCAGGGAAAAGGCGAGCAGAGCAGCGACCAAGCCGGCGAAGCGCACGCTGTCCCAATAACCGATGCGTTCAAAATTGTTGTGTCCGGTGTCATTGTGCATCCGGAACGGCCGGCCCTGGGCGTCGCGGGTGAAGGCGATACGTTCGCTGGTGTCGGGATTGATGAAGCGGTCCTCACCCTGGGGCACATAGCGGCTGGTTGAGTTGCCGCTGGTGACAGCAAGGTAGCCCTGGTCGTTGCTCGAAACGCTCAACGGGCCAAACAGCGAGCCGGCTTTTTCCACCGTCGTGTAGCTGCGGCGTTCGGCGCGATATTCCCCGGCGTACGCCTTGAGATCCGCCTTGGGATTTGCGGCGGGAAGCTCGACTTTTTTCGGAAAAAACTGGCCGATGATTCGGCGCGGGAGGACGCCGCTCAGACGGAGACCGCTGCTTGAGTTCGTCGAGATGAAGATCCCCAGTCCGAGTTCGGGCACAAAATCCATGCGCGACATAAATCCGAAAATGGAGCCGCCGTGCGAAAACCCAGCGTAGCCCCACTGGTTCGTCATCCAAAAGCCGTGCGCGTTGGGGTTGACGAAGGGGTGGTTGCCGATGAGCGGCTGGTGCATGCGGGCGAGCGTCTCAGGTTTGAGGACGCTGGGGCCCTGGCCCAGATGCATGCGCATGAAGTTGGTCATCTCGTGGGCGGTGGCGAGCATGCCGCCGGCCGGCTGCCAGCCCGCATGCATCCACGCCCAAGTCGGGCGCTTGAATCGCCCGCCCGTCCACGAGTACGAGTGCGCGAGATCCGCCTCGCCGGTCGGGGTCTGGGAGTCGCGAAAGCCGGACCGCGTCATGCCCAGCGGGTCGAGCACGTGTTTCCGCATGTATTCCGGATAGGGCAAGCCGGAGACCCGTTGGATGATCAGACCAATGACGGAGGTGCCATAGTTGGAGTAGACGAGCCGCTCGCCGGGGCGGCGGACCTGGGTGGGCTGATAGCGGCGGACCGTTTCCTCGAGGGTCAGATCGGAGGTGGCATCCATGGCCCAGAAAAAGCCGAAATATCCGTCCTCGAAGCCGGCGGAATGCGTGATCAGATCTCGCACGCGCACGCGGCCGAGCGGCAGATTAAACCCGATGCCGGGGAGGTAGGTTGTGAAGTCGGCGTCGAGGTCGACTTTGCCCTGCTCCACGAGCTGCATCAGCGCGGTGGCGTTGAAGGTCTTCGAGATGGAGGCGATGCGGAACAGACTGGCCTTCGGATTGGCCGGCACCCGCTCGGGCTCGCGGGCAAATCCGTAGCCTTTCTCGAAGATGATTTCTCCGCCTTGAACCAAGCTAATGACCACGCCGGGAATGCGGTGATCTTCCATGGCGGTCGTGACGATGCCATCGACGAACGTTTCAAGCTTGGTGCGGTCGAGGATCGGGGCGGCGAAGGCGGAGGTGAATGCTGAGAAGAAAAGAAAAATCGGCAAAGCCGCCCGCCGGACTGGCCTGATTCGGCCTGAACAGGCGACGCCCGCCAAAGTCTGAAGCATTGAGGAGTGGGTCATGGGGAAGGAGAGGTTTGACTTAAATTAAGGCAGGCTTGCGGTGAGCTCCAGTTCCTGCACGCGGGGATTTTTCTCCGGCGTGAGGATGAAGAAGACCTATTGGTAGGAAACTGGCTCTTCACTGATAGGAAGCCGGATTTCGGAAAAATCGAAGGCTCGGGGCTGCCCGCGGATCTTCGCATCCCACGCATCCCCGCCGACGAGCGCATCCTGGTCAAACCACACCTCGACTCCCGCCGCGCGCAACGCCGCGCAAATCCGCAGCGCCGCCGCCACGTCTTGCGACGCGTAGGACAGGAATACTGCTTTCGTGAAATCACTCATGCGCAGGAGCCGGAGTTGCGTCACAGAGAACACGGAGGCTCACGGAGACCACGGAGGAAATCTCTGTGCCCTCGGTTTGCTCTCTCCGTGACCTCTGTGGCCCAAGAATTGTTGTCTTGGTTGGCGTCATTTTTCCCTCTCCGCCTTCTCCGGCGGATGCGCCTTCCGCCAGGCCTGCGCGCGGGCGTGGGCTTCGGTGAGGCCAACGTCCGCCATGAGCTTCACCCAGCGCGGATCGTTGCGCACCGGGTCGAAGTCCCGGCTCCAGAGGTAGTAATCCGGGTAATCGAGGTTGATCCATTTCGGGGTCATGAGCGTCATGGCTTCTTCGGTTCGTCCCAGCGCGAGCAGGCAGAGGGGCCTCGAAAAGGAGCTGTTGGCGTGAGAACGGGGGGCGGCGAGGAGGGCTTCCGCTTCCGCCCTGAGACCCGCCCGGGCAAAGACAACCAGCTGGCTGTGCGCGGTCCTCACTTCCCCACTTGGCAACCGTCTCACGAGCGCAACCGCCTCGGTGAAGCGTCCGAGTTCGACCAAAGCAAAACTCTTGGTTCTGAGCACGCTGGAACTATCCGGCTGCAAGGTGAGCGCGCGATCACACGCCGTGATCAGCTCCGTTAGCCGGCCAGCGTATATCAGCGCCCAGCCGTAGCTGTCCCAGATGTTCTGCGACAGCGGATCGAGTTCGGTCGCGAGCTTGCAATGCACCAGAGCCTCATCCATTTCAGCTTGAGTGAGCAGCACCCGGCCGAGCCACTGGTGGGCCGAGGCATTGTTTGGGTTGAGGACCGTGGCCCGGCGGAGGGCCGATTCGGCCTCGGAATTCTTGCCGACGATCCGGAGCATGTTTCCGAACGCAGCGTGGGCTTCGGCCGAATCAGGATCGAGGGTGAGCGCCTGAGTGATCTTCGCCCCAATGCGCGCTTGCTCGGCCAAATCGGGTTGTTCCTCTGATTCGCTCGCCTCTCGGGCACCCTCTCGAGCATCCAGTCGGGCACGAGACAAACGCTGCACCCACACGTCGGCGAGCGCCGCGTGGGCGCGGGCGAAGTTCGGTTCGAGTGCCAGCGCGCGGGTGAGCGCGCTTTCGGCCAGATCAAAACCTGCCGGCGTCCGCAGGTTCCATGCCTGGCGTCCTTGCACGTAGAGTTCGAAGGCCTGCGGATTCACCGCGACCTTCGCGGCCGCGGAACTCGCGCCGAGTTTGAGCGAGAGATTTTTCGCGATGAGCCCCGCGACCTCGTCGTGCAGGGCGAAGATGTTCTTTAACTCCCGATCGAGTTTGTCGGACACCCACACTTGGAAGCCGTCGGCCTGGATGAGCTTCGCCGTGATGCGCACGGTCTGCCCTTCCTGCAGCACCGTGCCCTCGACGAGATGGGTCACGCCGAGTTGCCGCGCGATTTCTGGGATCGGGACGGACTTGCCCTTGAACGAAAACGCCGAGGCGCTGCCGACGACCTTCAGCCCCGGCACGCGCCCGAGCACATCCGTCACCGCCTCGCTCAGCCCATCGGAGAAAAACTCCCGCGCCGGATCGCCGCTCAGGTTCTTGAACGCGAGCACGGCGACGGATTTCGGGTCGGTCGCGGGCGAGGACGGAAGCACCGCGTTGCTCGGCGCGGCCTTGGCTGTCGGCGAAAAATACGGGTCCGCCTCCAGGCGCGCCATCAGGGCGATGAAGCGCGGGTGTTTGCGCAGCGGATCCATCGCCGGATCCAAACGAAAACGGGTAAAGGTCACCGCACGTTCGCGGGCTTCGACCGTGCGTTGGAGCAGGGTGATGGCTTGGTCCAAATTACCGAGCGCAGCGTGCACGAGGGCATCCCCGAGGTCATCGGTATTCCCCAACTCGCGGGCGACGCGCAGCGCCGCCTCGGCTTCGGCCCTCTGCCCCGCCTTGGCGAGCAGGCAGGCCTTCCACCACATGAGAGAGCCAGAATCACGTTCCAGCGCGAGCCGCGCTTCGACGACCCGCAACGCGATCTGCCATTGCAGCATAGCGGCGTCGGGCTGCCGCTTCATTTCATGCGCGCGCCCGACCAGAAAGGCTCGGGGCCCGTCATAAAAACCCGATTGCAGCCACTCCCGCGGCACGGTGCCAAGGACCCGTAGCATGGCGTCCGGCTCGCGCCGATCGTAGCATAGATCGACCAACAGGCTGATGCCGGCATCTTCTTGGCGCCGGCTGGCCGGAAGCTGTTCCAGTGCGGCCCTCGCCAGTTCAAGATCGCCCGACCAAAACCGCGCGATCCAGGATCGGAGCGTGAGATTGCCGCCGAAGGGCTGCAAAGCGATGGAGGCATTCACGGCAACTTCGGCCGCCCGATAGTCGCCCGTGACGAGATACTCCGCCCACCCCAATTCGCTCCACGCCTGCGGAGCGAAACGCGGGTTCTTCGCCAACCGACCAAAGAGCTCGCGAGCCTCGGGGAGTTTCTTCGTGTTGCGCATCAAAATGCCGAAGACGAACAACGCCCGCGGCTCGTCGGGTTGCTCGCGCAGCAACGTGCGCAGCAAGGCGCTCGCTTCCTCGGTAAACATCGAAACCGCCAAACCGTTGGCGCCCGGGACGCAGACCAGCTGGCACGCTTGAGCGAGGCGCGCCTCGTAGGAATCGGGAGCGAGCTGCAACGCCTTGACGACCTTGGTGCGCGCCGCCTCGCGCCGTGGCGCGGAGGTGTCGAAATTGAAATAGATATACCACGAGTCCACCTGCGACCATGCCGCCCAGACGTGCGCATCGTCGGGATCGAGCGCCGCAGCGCGTTTACCGAGATCATCGGCCATCTCGAGTTCCGCGCGCGCGAGTTCGGCCTTGTTCATCTGCTCCCACACCTTGGCGACGAGCAGGCGGGCTTCGGAGAGCGGCGCAGCGGCTTTTTCGGTGGCTGGCGGGCGCGTCCCTGCGCCCGCCTGCTGCGCTGAATTCGGCGCAGACTCCACCTGCCCGCGCTTCACCCAAAAATATCCGCCGACCGCGAGCGCCACCGCGAGCGCTGCCCCCGCTACGCTCCATGCCGCCGCCGGGACGCGACGGCCCACCTCCGGAGCGGCACGAGTTGTTGGAGCCGCGACGCCCTCGTCGCGTGACGCGGGACTCGGGCGTCCCGCCTCCAGCTCGGCCTGCGTCACCACCCCCGCACGATGCGACCACAATTTCAAAAAGCGCTGTTGCACCTCGGGCGGCACCACGCCGCCCGGCAGACGCGTCCATTGCACGGCGCGGAAACGATCCGGCACGAGGGCATCGGGCTCGCGCGTGTCATCGATCACCACCGGCAAAATAAACGGCACGCCCGAAGCGATGCCCATGGCGCGCTGCGCGGCGAGTTCCCACTCGATCCGGAAATAGCCTTCGAGCCGCGCCTGCGTCGTGGTGGAGATGAGCGGGATGAACAGCACGCATTCTTTGATCTGACGGCGGATCTTCGCATCCCACTCGTCGCCGTGCTCGAGGCCACCTTCGACATCGCACCACACCTCGACGCCGCCGCTCCGCAGCGCTTCGCACACGCGCAGCGCCGCCGCCACGTCTTGCGACGCGTAGCTCAAAAAGACAGCTTTGCCGGCGGAGGCAGACAAGGTCGACGAAAGTGGGGAGACCGGCACGTGACAGCAGTTCGCGAGGTATCAAGCTCCATAGCGAGTGCAATTCCTGTCACCGGCCACGAGAGATGCGCCCTCGTTCTCCTCGCTTATTGGTAGGAAACTGATTGGAGCCGATCCAACGGGGTCAGTCCGCTAGTTGTTAATTCTGCGCCCGTCGCGTTGCGGCGACGTTTCCGCTGGCGCCCTTCGGGCCTGCGGACGTTCGAGGCGCGGCGGCGAGGCCAAGGATCACCCCGGATCTGGGTATAGCGAAGGATGGCCCCGGCGGAATTCAGCGCCGCGATTGACGGCATGGCGCGACGCTTGCGAATCCAGTATCCCGCCGCCCGGTATCATGTCATCAACCGCGGCAACTTGCGACATGACATTACGCATTGGCGACCGAACTCAGGGCCTGCGGCAAGGGTCAGGCGGACCTCGCGAACGCACCCAAGGGAACGGCGTGGAAGGTAGCCATCGCACGAACACTGCGCTCCACGGTGGCACCGTCCTACCGCTGGCTCGCGCATCAACTGTGCATGGGAAAACCGGCCTCGGTGCGCGTTTACCTCTCGGGCAAATTAACAAATAGCGGACTGACCCCCTGGATCGGCTCCGCCGTAAATTGCGGGACGAAATTCCCGTTGACGCGCTTCGTGCGCGCACTTTGCTCTGACCCTTCACACCGATGGCTCGGTAGCTCAGTTGGTAGAGCAGAGGACTGAAAATCCTTGTGTCAATGGTTCGATTCCGGTCCGAGCCACCAGTTTTTAAACCCGTTACGCGGCAAAGCGTAACGGGTTTCTTGTTTTTGAAACGTGAGTTTTCCAAACTGCCACTGACCTAATCCTGACCTAGTTTTCAGGTTCTGAACGTCATATCTGTCGCTTCTACGGAGCCGGCCGCGTCCGCCATGATCCTCGCCGCGGCCGCCTCGCTCGTCGCGGTCTGCGCCCGATGCAAACGCACCCGCCGCACGAACGCGGCCCCGTAATATTCGCCTACGGAAAAGCCCGCCGCGTTTCCACGGCGGGCTTTAAGGGTTCCCACGCCGCGGGTGGCAATCAGGGCTCGCGCGCGACAACCGCCGCCAAGTCCATGCCGAGGGTGAACGAGCTGCACTTCCGCAACACCGCCACAATTTCGCCGCGTTCTGCTGCCGGGATAAACGGCAGCCAGTGCCAGGCGCATGTTGCACTATCCATCGCCCTGTGCCCCGTGGCATCCTCCGGCGACTGCGCAGCAGACCTGCAGGTTGGTCTTCGAGACAAGCACGCGCGCCGCAGCGCCCCGCGTATTTGAGTTTTCCTGGTTCATGACTGGTTTTCCTTTCGGTGCGTTCTCGGCGTTTCACGGCCCGCGCAGAGCCGATCGTCACGGCCCATTCGGCGCAAACCCTGCTTGACGTGCGTTTCAGTGTCATTCTGATACTGCCATGCCCAAGAAGCTCGCGCAACTGCTGACGGATTTGGCCAAGGCTGGATTCGTCAATCGCGGCGGCAAGGGTAGTCACCGCAACTATCAACATCCAGCCGGCTACCGCCTGCTTGTCTCGGTCCACAAGGGCGAGGCCAAGCCGTACCAGCAACGCGACATCGAAGAAGCCATTCGCGCCGTCACCGAACGAGAAAACCGCCCATGAAAGCCACCGACCGTAAAACCAAAGCCGCCCACTACCTCAAGATCGTCGAATGGTCCGACGAGGACAAATGTTTCGTCGGTCGCTGCCCGGGTCTGTTTCACGGCGGTTGCCACGGCGACGACGAGGCCGCAGTCTACCGCGAGCTTTGCCAGATCGCCGAAGAGTGGGTTGAAATCCTCGAAGATGACAGCAAGCCCCTGCCGCCAGCGACGGCGGGCAAGTCCTACAGTGGCAAGTTCGTCGTGCGCGTGACGCCCGACCTGCACCAGCGGGCTGCGCTGAAAGCCATGTCGCGCGGCGAAAGTCTCAATCAGTTCGTGGCCGCCGCCATCGCGGGCGCCTGAACCCCACGGCGTCGCATACCGCTCAAGCGCCGCATCCGGAAATAGTCCGGCCCGCCGCCCGGTTTCGAAGTAGCGCCACTGCACGTCTTCGATCCGTCGCACGCCATCCGTCGAGAGCCGGCGCCGCGCCGACGCGCGAAACGCCGCCTGATCCTCCCGCCCGTCCTGCCCGCCCGGCTTCAGCGGTTGCCGGCCAAGCGCACTGGTCCGCAATTGCCGCAGGTCGACGAGAGCACGGTCATGATATTCGATCACTTTCCGACACTGCCGGGCCTGGCCGGCGTTGCCGGAGCGAGTGCCCGACGGCATCGATTTCGCGTCACTGCTGTTTCGCCGGGAACCGTGGCGCGCGATGCGGCCAAATTGGTCTATCGATCCAACCGAAAATCGAGTTTCGTATCAATTGTTGCATAGGTTCGTGGGCGATTGTGCCGGCCGCTCCGCTGCTCCGATTCCAGCTGTGCAACTTGGGCAACGAACAAAAGAATTCGCGCCAAATTTCGTGCCAACCGTGCGGCGCGAAGACGCCGAGACAATACCAAGCATCGAGGCAGGAAAATTTCTTTGGTAAGAAGATTTTTCGGAGGAAAACCCCTTCTTGGCTCTCGATGACAGGTCGATGGGCTCCCTCTGGCCACAGTGTGCCAAGGCCACGAAGCTGCGGAAAGTTACGGGTTAAATGGAGCATTATTCTCCATGGATTGGAGAATCTTCCTACCAAGAAAAATTTCCTACCTTATTCCGGCAACTCGTCGTGGAGAAATCGCATCGCCGACTCACGGAGGTGCACGAACTTTCACGAGGATTGATACCCATCGATAACTCAGGAAGAGGGTGTTTCCTGCCGGCGAGTTCATTTCACGGCCGCCGACTCGCGCTGCAAACGCACCAGGGTCGCCCGCGCGACCTTGTATTCCTCCACGCAGCCGATTTTGGCGAGGAGTTGCTGGAAGCGCGGAGTTTCGCGAAACGGATCCCACATCGGCGCCCAGAAGAGGTTGCGATCGGTCATCACGCTCGCGCGCTCGAGGTGCGGAACCGCTTCCTCAAACCGGCCGAGCGCGGCCAGCACGAGTCCACGGTGCGAACTCGTGGCCGGCAGTTCTTTCAGCAACTGGCCGGCGTAGTCCGCCGCGTCGCGTTGCAGCCCGGCCTGTTGCAGCACCCAGATGGCATTGGCGTCCGCGAACCAGCGCGGCTTTTTCGGCCAGAGTACGCGCACGGATCGCGCCACCGCCACCGCTTCCTCCTTCCGGCCTTTTTGCCACAGGAGCACCACGTCGTTCCCGCGATTCGGGGGCCATACCTCGCCGCGCTGCGCCGCGGCGCGCGCGTTCATGGCCAGCGCTTCATCGACGCGTCCGGCCAGGGCGAGCGCCTCGGACCACATGTGCAGGCTGATCGGAGCGAGCGGATCGAGGGCCGTCGCCTTTTCGAATTCCTCGAGCGCAACGTCGAGGCGGCCCTCCGGGAATTTCAGCACCCCGCGCCAGGTGTGGGCCGTGGAATAACTCGGGTTGAGCGCGAGGGCCTTTTGGAATTCCGCTTCCGCCGCCGTGAGCTTGCGCTCCAGCATCAGCGCGTAGCCGAGCGCGGCGTGCGCTTCAGCCAGCGCGGGCTCCAGCGCGAGCGCGCGCTGGGCTTCCTCGCGCGTGCGGCGGAGGTCGTCGGCCACCTCGATCTCGCCATCCAGCATGCGGTAGGTGGCGCGCATCACGGCAACATCGGCGAGCCCGGCGTGCGCCTGCGCGAACTGGGGATCGAGCGCCACCGCCTGGGAAAATGCCGCTTCGGCCCGATCGAAATCCGCGGGCGTGCGCAGGCCCCAGTGATGCCGGCCGACGAGCACGAGGCCGTGCGCCTCGGGATTCACCGTCTTCAGTGAGCGCGTTGCCGCACCCAGCTTGAGCTTCAGATTTTGCGCAATGACTCCGGCGATCTCATCCTGCACCGCCCAGACGTCCTTGAGTTCGCGTTCGAACGGGTCGGACGTCCACATCGTCAACCCATCGGCGGCGCTGATCAGTTTGGCGGTGATCCGAACCTTGCCCGCCGCCTTCTTCACGTTGCCTTCGACGAAATAAGCGACGCCCAGCTTCTCACCGATTTCCTGGGCGGTGGCACCCTTGCCCTTGAACGAAAACGCCGAGGTGCTGCCCGCCACGCGCAGCCCCGGGATCTTGCCGAGCACGTTGGCGAGCTCCTCGCTGATGCCGTCGGAGAAGATTTCGTTGGCCTTCTCGTCGCTGAGATTGGTGAACGCGAGCACGGCGATGGATTTGTCCGCCGGGGCGGATTTTGGACCGGCTTGGGCCGTGGCCGTGGAGTTCGCGGTGTCCAAGTGCGCGAACTCTTTCAGCAGCGCCTGCACTTCGGGTTTGCCGATGATGTTTTGAAAACGCGGATCGATGCGCAGCGAGGCGGGGGTAAAGGGTATGCTGGTCGGGCCGGAGAGTAACTCACGGAGCCAGGCCACAGCTTCCTGAGCGTTGCCGAGCGCCGCGTGCGTTTGCGCAAGCAGCAACACCACGCGACCCGTGTAGGCAACACGCGGGCGTCCCCGCACGACCGGCTCCACCAGGGCCAATTCGTTTCGCGCGTCGGCGGTGCGACCACTGTGCGCCAGCGTCAACGCCAGCAAGGCGTGGAGCGGCTCGTTCTGCGAATCACCCGCCAGAAGTTCGCGCAGATTCCGCTCGGCCTCGCGAAATTGTGCGAGCGCCACGTCGGTGCGCCCGGCCGCTGCGTGGGCCAGGCCGGCGAGCACGGTTTTCGGGCCGTAGAACCCACTTTCAAAAAACACGGCTTCCGGCGTGCGGGCCAGTTCCTGCAGCGCCAGGTCCCAGCGGCGCTCGGCCATGGCCAGGAGCCAGCGAGCGTGCACGATGCGATTGGCCGTCCGCGCGCCCGGCGGAATCAGATCGAGCGTGGCGCGAGCCGTGGCGAGATCGGCGCGCAGGTAATAATTGGTTTCAAACGCCGCACAGAGCGCGCGAATCCCGGTGATCCCCCGGTCGGATCCGGCGCGTTTCGACCACACGGACGCTTCGGTGGCATTGCGCAGACCGAGATTCATGGCCGCGAGAAGGTGTGCCGGAAAATCGGCGTTGGGCTCGGCGTCGAGCCACGCCTTCGCGGTGCGTTCAACGCGCTCGAACTCATAACCCAACCACGCCGTCGTGAGATCGGCGTAGCGGGTCAATGCGTCGGCCGGCAGTGCCGCCAAGGCGCGATTCAGATGCGGTCGCGCCATCTGCGGGTCGACGCCGCGGCTGATCATCGCGGCGTAGTGCATGCCGAGGGCCAGCTCGCCCAGCGCAGAGTTCGGCGCGAGGTGCAAGGCGCGCTGCGCCGCCGCGCGACCCGCTTCGAGCGTTTGGGTGCTCATTTCGAAGGTCCGCATGACCTGCAGGCTGTTGATGATGCTGCGCAGCGCCCACGCGCCGGCGTTGCGGTCGTCCGCCGCGATGATGCGGTCGAGCGCGGCGGACCACGGTTCGAAGTCCTCCTTCTTCCACTGATCCGGAATCAACCGCGCCCGCAGGCGCGCGACTTCGGCGGACGCGGGCGAGAGAGCGGTGCCACTCTGGGCGGCAGCCGGTGTTGCGGGCTTGGCTTGGCGCCACGGCTGCCAGACGACGAGACTGACGATTGCGGCCACGGCGCATAAACCGGCCACGAGCCGGCGTCGGTGGAGAGGCCGGTGGGAGGACGAACTGGCCGCTGGCGCAGCGCGGGCAATCTGACCGCGTTGCGCCGCCCCGGACTCGGACGCGGGCAGTGCCTGCCCTGAGCTGGTCGAAGGGCTGCCCGCGCTACGATCGAGCAGCCCCCGCACACGCTCGCAGAATGCCGCATTCGTCTCGCCGCCGGGGAGTCGCATCCACTGCACCGCGAGAAACGAATCGGGCACGTCCGCCTCCGCGTCGCGGGTGTCGTCAATGCACACCGGCAGCAAAAACGCCTTCGATTTTCCGATCAGGTCGGTGCGACGATCGGCGAGTTTCCATTCCAGTCGAAAATAGCCTTCCGGCCGCGCCTGTGTGTTGGCCGAAATCACCGGCGCGAACAGCGCGCACTCCTTGATCTGCTTCCGGATGTTTGCGTCCCACGCATCGCCGCCCCGCAGCTCGTTTTCATCGAACCACACTTCGATCCCGCCACTGCGCAACGCCTCGGCCATGCGCCGCGCCGCCGCGGCGTCTTCGCGGGCGTAGCTGAGGAAAACGGCTTTCGCGGGGGCGCTCATCATTGCGGGCAGGCCGCGCGGCTGGATTCGGCTGACATGGGTGGGGCGCGACGAGGGTGCGTCGGAATAGCGGGGAATCAACCTTTCATTGCCTGGCAGGAAAATTCCTCAAAACACGGAGAGAATTTCGATCTATTCCAAAGGCGTCGCGTTCCGTTGGCTCCGGCATACTGCGACCCTTCGCACTCCGCCCCGGCGCGTGAGCCCAAGGAATTTGTCAGGCTGGCCCCCCCGCCCTTGTCGCGCGAAACCTCCGTTCCGACGCTCCGCGCAGCGGAACATACGATCGGGGCGCTCGCCGCCACTCTGCTCGGCACCGCTGATGGCCGATTGCTCCCCGGCGCCGAACGGTCAGAGGTTGCGCCGCATTAGAGCTTCTTGTGCGAACCGACGCACGACGCCCCGTTGGCCGAGTGCTTGCAGCCACACCACGCAACCGTTTTTTGCTCGGCGATTTCGACCTTGGTCGGCGCGAACCCCGTGCCTTTGTGCGAGCCGTCGCAAAACGGCTGGCCCTTCGACAGCCCGCCGGAACACCAGTGGTAGGTGCCGGGGGTCATGGCTTGCACGAGGGGAGATTTCTGCGCGGTGGTTGGTTGGGGCATGTTGGTTGGAGCGAGTATCGCCAGCATGCGGCAGGCTCGCACCCTTCCACAGTGTCAACGCCGCCGCCACTTCACGCCGCGATTTGGGCTGGTCAGTTGGCGGTCGTCACGGCATCGCTTCGTCTCCTCACCATGACCGCCAAGCCATCAACGACTGGTAGGGCCGGCATCTTCCTCAGCTATGCCCGCGAAGACGCCGACGCCGTCCAACGCATGGCGGAAGCGCTGCGCCAGGCGGACGTCGAGGTGTGGTTCGACCAAGACGAGTTGCGCGGGGGCGACGCGTGGGATCAGCAGATCCGGAATCAAATCCGCACCTGCGCGCTCTTTCTCCCGATCATCTCCGCCGCGACCCAAGAGCGCATGGAGGGCTATTTTCGCCGCGAATGGAAGCTCGGCGTCGAGCGCACGCACGATCTTGCCGACGGCGTGCCGTTTATTTTGCCCATTGCAATTGACGACACTCCCGAATCCGCCGCGGCGGTCCCGGCCGAATTTCTGCGCGTGCAGTGGACGCGGTTGCCGGGAGCGCTCCCCACGCTGGAGTTTGTGGCGCAAGTGAAGCGAGTCCTCGCCCAACCGCGCCGGCCGGTCGGCACCGGGATACCGTTCCAGGGAATCCTCGCCACCGCGCAAGGGGCAGCCTCCGCCCCCGGGTGGTCCACGCCCGCGGCCCCTGCCGTCAATGAAAAATCCGTCGCCGTGCTGGCCTTCGCCAACATGAGCCACGATCCGGAAAACGAATATTTCTCCGACGGCATCAGCGAGGAACTCCTCAACGTCCTCGCAAAGATTCCCGGCCTGCAGGTGTCGGCGCGCACGTCGGCGTTTTTTTTCAAGGGCAAGAACATGCCCATCCCCGAAATCGCCCGCGCCCTCGGGGTCGCTCATGTGGTCGAAGGCAGCGTCCGCAAAGCGGGCAGTCGTGTCCGGATCACCGCCCAGCTCATCGATGCCGCGAACGGTTTTCATCTGTGGTCCGACACGTTTGACCGGGAGCTGACGGATATTTTTGCCCTGCAGGACGAAATCGCCCGCGAGATTGCGCGCAACCTTCAGGTCAAACTCGGGACCATGGCGCCGACGGCGCACCCGGTGAATCCGGAGGCCCACGGATTGGTGTTGGAGGGGCGGCACTACTGGAAGTCGCGCACCGCCGAAGGCTTCGCCCGGGGCGAGGCGGCCTTCCGGCGGGCCATCGAACTTGATCCCCAATTTGCTCCGGCGCACAGCGGCCTGGCCGAGGTCTGCGTGGCGCGGGCTTCCAATCTGCAACATGAAGGGTTCGGCGACGCGGCGGACGAGATCAGACGGGCTCGCGGTGCGTCCGAGCGGGCGATCCAGCTGGATTCGTCGCTGGCCGAGCCCCACGCAGTATTGGGATTCGTGCTCATGTTCGAAGGCCGGCTGGCGGAGTCGGAGGTGCAATTTGACCAGGCTCTGGCGCTGAACCCCAACTCGGCCCTCGCCCATTCCTGGCACGGGCTGTTACAAGCGTGCCAGGGACGACTCGATCGGGTGTTGACGGCCTATGGGAAGGCCGGGGCGCTCGATCCCCTGTGGCTGATGAATCTGCATCTGAGTTCCGTATTTCTGTACGAGGCGCGGCGCTTCGAGGAAGCGCTGAAAGTCAATGAGCGGGTGGCCGCCCTGCGACCGGGGATATTTATTCCAAATCTGGGAGATCGCGCGTGGATCCTCATGGCCCTGGGTCGCAAAGCCGAGGCAATCGAGGCGGCACGAGGCGTGAAGGAGCGGCCGGAACTGGGGCCGCGCCTGGTCGCCGACAATCGGGCAATCGCAGTCCTGCGCCTGGCCGGATTCGAACAGGAGGCCTCCGACTACGCCGCCGAATTGTTCAAACGCTGGCCGCCCGAGACCTACCAACGGGGATTCGTCCTTGGCGCCCTCGGCCGCTTTGAGGACGCGCTGCCGTTTCTGGAGCGAATCCCGAGCATGGTTGTGCAGGCGCTCTTTTGGAATACGACATGGGATCCCTGGCGCGAAGATCCGCGTTTTCTGCAATTGATGGTGAAACTCGGGCGCGCCAACGAGTACGCCGTCGCTCGCGAAACGCTGGCGCGGATGACGCGGTAGGGCCAGCCGCGCAGCACCGAAGGCTGCGGGCGAGTCTACCCTTTGGCGGGGTCGATCCCCGATCTCGACTACCGGAGTAAGGGTAGGAAAATTTTTGCGCAGGAAGATTTTTCCAACCCGGCCAAGGCAGCCAGATTCACCAACCCGGCTTGGCAAAAAAGACGAGGACTACGTCGAAACGAAATGCATTGAGCCACCTCCTCCTCGGGGAAGCAGATCCAATGATCGGCCGTTTCTTGCCACCTCTTTCTTGCCAAACGGATGGTGGTTTGGGCCCAAGCTCCAACCAGCCCGGAGGATTGGGGTTCAATTCCCCTGCCACCGATTCCTTTGCCAAAGGATTGGTCGCGGATCCTGGTTTTGGCCTCCCGCAGATTCAGAGAGACCGGCCGACGCCTCGGTCCTTTTTGCATTCGGCACGTAGAGCGGCTCATTCACGCACCCGATAGCAGGTCAGTTCGACCTTCGAAAGGCGCAGCGTCATTTTTTCCACCGGCATGCTCTCGCGCGTCGGCACGCTGCGATAGGCCGCCTCGCTCAACAGCGTCTGGCCCGCTTCCGCCACGTCTTCCGCCAGCTTGGCCACGATGTTCATTTCATCGCCCATTCTCCCACCCGCACCGTCGTCGAGCACCCGCCCATAACCCAGGCCGATGCACACTCGGTAGGGCTCGACTTCGGTCGCCATGAGGCCGCGTTCACTCAGCGCGCGGTGAATCTCGAGGGCCGCGGCCAGGGCCGCTTCCGTATCGGGAAATTCGGCAAACAGGTTATCGGCAAAGCAGCGCCAGCCCAGACACGCGTGCCGCTGGAGAATCACCTCCGCGAGATCGCGCATCTGCATGTAACAAGTGAGAAAATGCACAATGCCGTGTGAACGCGAAAAACGCGTCATCCCGGAAGAATCGAGCGCCAGCATCGCGCACGTGGTGCCATGGCGCGCCCACACGAGTCGTTCGATCGCGTCCGCTGCCAGTCCGTCAGCCCGGGCCGCGACAATCGTGGAAAAAATGGGCGAAACCTCGCGCATCGAATTGCGTTTGAATCCTCCCCGGGGCCCGGCGACCGTCGCAAGACCAATGCCGGGCTACTTCGCCCCAAACAAGATGCAGATCGGAGCCGGCACGTTGATCACACTCTTGGTCTGGTAGGTCAGTTCGCCCGTCGCCGGGTTCACCTTGTGCACGGAGATGGTGTTCGAGTCGGCACCCGCCGCGAGCAGCCAGCCGGCGCCCGGCGCGAGGTTGATGTTGCGCGGAAAGGCGCCCCGCACCGGCTGCACCTGGATTACGGACAACGCCGCCGTCGCCGGCTCGGCCCGGAACACCGTCACCGAGTCGTTGCCCCGATTGGAGAAATAGACGTAGCGCCCGCTCGGATGCACCAGAATCTCCGCGGCGGAGTTGAACGCCTCCTTCGCCATCGCCGCCTCCGTCAGCGCGGGCACCGTCGCCAGCAGCCGCGCGCTTCCCGCCGACGCGTCCCACGCGAAGGTCGTCACGGATGAGGTCAGCTCGTTGAGCAGGTAGATGAATTTTCCATCCGGAGAGAATTTCATATGCCGCGGACCTCCGCCCGGCACCGCGGCGGCAAACCCGTGCCGCTCGATGGCCGGCGCCTCCAGGTTGATCCGGTAAATCACCATGCCGTCGAGCCCGAGGTCCGGCACGAGCGCGAACCGACCGTCCGGTGAAAAAAAACAGGAGTGCGGATGCGGGGTGTCCTGGCGTTTTTCCACGACGCGCGAGCCACCCGTGTGCCGGCTCAATTTCGCCGCCCCCAGCCGTCCGGCGGCATCGAGGGGAAACAACGCCGCGGAACCGCCGCCATATTGGGCCGTCACGAGAAACTTTCCCGACGGATGCACCGCGATGTGCGCGCCGCCGCCATCGCCCGTGGGCGACGTGTTAATCGGCTCCAGCGCGCCGTCCTTGCCAATCCGATACCCAGCCGCCCCCGGTCCGCCAGGGACGTTGGCCACCGCGTAGAGCTTGTCCCCGTCGGGATGCAGCGCGAGGAACCCCGGCGACCCGATCTCCACCGCCAGCTCGGCCGGCGTGAGTTTGCCCTTTTCGGTGTCAAAGGTCGCGCGGTAGATGCCCTTCGCGCCCGGGCCGCCGGTGCCGAAGTAAACGGGGATCGTTGCCGCGCGTGTCGCCGCGATCGGCCCCGACAACACCAGCAACGCGAGGAGGCCAAACCGGCAGGAAGTTTTCATGACCGCCATCCGTAGCACCCGCCCATGACCTGCGCCAAGGCTGAATACCACTGGACCCAGAAAAACTGGCATCGGTCGGACGGATCGTGCACCAGCCCGATCGAAGACCACGCCAAGAAATTTCCGGCTCCTCCCAAGCAGCCAGACGGTGAATAACACCCTCCTCTTCATTTCAATTCGCATCGCATGGTTGACGCGCCGACCGAAAACACGAGCTTCTCGGATGGCTTGGTCAATTCGCGTCTCGAAGCCAGGAACCACTCTCATGCAACCCGATCACAAACCCGCTCTTTCCCGCTGTGCGGCCCGCCCCCTCAGAGCGCCGTTGCTGCTCGCCACCCTCGCTCTGCTGCTCTCGGTGACACCCGCGTGGAGCCACGGCGCGTACCATGAGCGTCTCCGCGAACTGGCGGCCGCGCTGGAGGAGGCGCCCCGGGACGCGCGCCTGCATTTCGAACTCGCGGTGGTTTTCTGCTCCCATGGCGATTGGATGCTCGCCCTCGCGTCGGCCGATTCCGCGGACGAATTTCAGCCCAACACCCACCCCACCGACCTGCTGCGCGGCGAGGCCAGTCTCGGTCGCGGCCAGCCGGGAGCGGCCCTGCTCGCCCTCGATCGGTTTCTCGTCACCCGCCCGGCTAGCCCGCGCGCCCTCGTGCTGCGCGCCCGCGCCCGCGCCGCGCTCGAGGGCCCCGCGGCGGCGCTGGCCGATTATCGCGCCGCGCTGCGCCAAGGCGAGCGACCGGGGATCGATCACGTCCGCGAAGCCGCCGCCGCACTCGCCGCGCAAGCGCACGGGGCCGAGGCCGCCGCTGCGCTCAGCGACGCCATCGTGGAGCACGGCCCCGATCCCGCACTGTTAGGCCAGGCCCTGGAGCTTGAGCTCTCCCTCGGTCGTTTCGCCGCCGCGCTCTCCCGGGTGGAGGCACTGCAGGCCGGCGCACCGCGGCCGGAACCGTGGATGGCACGTCGGGCGCAAATTCTAGCCCAGGCCGGCAACCTCCCCGCCGCCCGCGCTTCCTGGCAGGCATTGCAACAGCACCTCGCCGCGCTCCCGACCCTCGATCGCGGCGCTCCGGCATTGCGCACCCTGGCCGACCAAGCCCAGGCCGCCCTCGTGACCCCGGCGGAGCTGTAATCATGCCATCGGCTGTAACTCTCAACGTGAGGATGAAGCCACTGCAGGGTGGAGCCCGATGTCCTCATCGGGCTTGGGTGCGTCTTCCCCGAAGCCAGCCCGTTGGGGACAACGGGCTCCACCTCGAATCGCGTGGACCGGGCCCTGTAACCTCACCGCCCACGGGCGCCGGTCACCGATCTCGCCTCGTGCTCGCGCTCCTGCTCCTCGGTCTCGCCCCGTTGGCCGGCCGGGCGCAGGTCAACTACACCGGTGGTGCCTATGTCCAGAATTTCAATGCGCTGGCCGGACCCACCAACAACACCACCGGCATCCGGTGGACCGACAACACCACTCTCCCCGGCTGGTATGCGGACCGGGCCGCCTACACGGTCACCAGCGGCACTTTGGGCGGCACCGCCACGGCTTTCGACGATACCGCCGTCGCCGCCAACTCCGGGCTCTTCAGTTTCGGCGCCGCCGGCGCCAGCGATCGCGCGCTCGGCACCCGTGCCGCGGCGGAATCGCCCGTGCGGGTGGGCGTCCGTCTGATCAACCAAACCGGCCGGACCATCACCCGCTTCGCCGTGGCGTATACGGGCGAGCAGTGGTTCAAGAGTTCCGCTGCCACGGCGCATGCTCTCGCCGTCGAGTATCAGCTTGGCGCCGCCGGCCTCCTGACCGGCACTTGGACCGCCGTCCCGACCCTGACGTTTTCAAGTCCGGTCATCACCCCGAACGCCGCCGCGCTCGACGGCAACGTCACCGCGAATCACACTCACGTGCACGCGGTCGTCACCGGCGTATCGTGGGAGCCGGGACAGGAACTCTGGATTCGATTTTCAGACACTGACGAGACGGGCGCCGAGCACGGCCTCGCGGTGGACGACTTTGCCTTGTGGACCGGGGAGGACGGCGCGGTGTTCTTCAACGGCTTGGGGCGCTACGTCACGATGGGCGCCACCTCGGCGTTCGGACTCAGCGTGTTCACGCTCGAATGCTGGTTTCTGCAGACCGGCCCCGGCATCACCACGAACACCGGTACGGGCGGCGTCACCGGCGAACCACTCGTGACGAAGGGCCGCGGCGAGGCCGACGGCAGCAACGTGGACTGCAATTACTTTCTCGGCATCGACGCCGCCGGGCGCCTGATCGCCGACTTCGAAGCAGCGCCAGCCGCGGGCATCTCCGCGGGACAGAATTACCCCATCACCGGGTCGGGCACCGTCATTCCGGGCGCGTGGAATCACGCCGCCGTGACCTTCGACGGCACACGATGGCGGCTCTATCTTAACGGGATGCTCGATGCCACCCTCGCCGTGCCGACGGGCGCGACGCCGCGGGCGGACAGCATTCAGCACTTTGCCATCGGCTCCGCCCTGAACTCCACCGGCGTGGCGGCCGGTTTCTTCCAGGGCGTGATTGACGAGGTGCGAGTCTGGTATGTGGCGCGCAACCCCGCGGAAATCCTGGCCACCCGGGACATTCCCGTCCCGGCGGAAACGGCCGGCCTGGTCGCACGTTATTCCTTGAACGAGGGCACGGGCACCGCCGTCACCAGCCCGGTCCCAGGAGTGACTCGCGGCACTCTTGTCGGTGGCCAGGACTGGACCGTCGGACGGCGCCTCGTCGTCAACCAACCCCCGGTCATCGCCCTCACCTCCCCCACCACCGATTACCGCGGAATGTTTCCCGCCACGGTTCCGTTCGCCGTCAACACGCTCGACCCCGACGGCGTGGTTTTGAAGGTCGAGTTCTACGCCGACTCCACCAAGATCGGCGAAACCACCACCGCCCCCTTTGTCTTCGCATGGTCGCAAGTCCCGGCGGGCACCTACTCGCTCAGCGCCGCGGCGATCGACAATTCCGGCGGGCGCACCCTCTCCGCCCCGATCTCCATCTCCGTGGCACCAAATCCCAACCGGGCCCCGACGCTCACCCTCGCCAGCCCCGCGGCCGATACCGCCACGATCGGCGCCGCGACCACGCTCGGCGTGACGGTGACCGATCCCGAGCTCGCGGCCACGCGCGTGACGTTCTACGGGCGCAAGACCGCCCCGCCGACGCCCGGCCCGGACTTCACCCTCGGCACGCTCCCGGACACCCAGTACTACGCGGAAAACATCAACGGCCGCTCCCGGCATTTTTTTGCCCAGACCCAGTGGTATGTGGACAACCGCGACGTGCTGAACCTCGCCTTCGTCTCCCACATGGGTGACATCGTCGACCACGGCGACATCCATGACGTTACGAAGCAAAGCAACCTGCCGGAATGGGCCGTCGCCGACGCCGCGATGAAACTGATCGAGAACCGCGTGACCACGCTGCGCGCCTACGGAATTCCGTGGGGTGCCGCGCCGGGCAATCACGACCAGACCCCGATCGGGAACGCCGGTGGCACGACGACCTTCTTTAATCAGTTCTTCGGCGTCAGCCGGTTCGCCGGCCGGCCGTACTACGGCGGCCACTACGGCACCAACAACAATAACAACTACCAGCTCTTCCAAGCCAACGGCCTCGAGTTCATCATCCTTCATCTGGAGTACGATGCCCGCGACGTCAGCTTCTACCGTCCGGTGCTGGACTGGGCCGACGCCGTGCTCAAGGCGCATCCCCACCGCCGTGCCATCGTCACCAGTCATTGGATCGTGAATACCGGCAACCCGGCGACCTTCAGCCCCCAGGGCCGGGCCATCTACGACCACCTGAAGAACAACCCGAATCTCTTCCTCCTGCTCTGCGGCCACGTCTCGGGCGAAGGCCAGCGCAGCGATGTTTACGAGGGCCGGACGGTTCACTCCGTGCTGCAGGACTACCAGAGTCGCGCCAATGGTGGGGACGGCTGGCTGCGCACCTTCACCTTTTCGCCGGCCCGCAACACCATCTCGGCCCGCACCTACTCCCCGTCCCTCGCCCGCGCCGAAGTCGACGCGAACAGCGAATTCACCCTGCCCTACGACATGCAGGGAGCGATCACCGACTGGGTTCAGCTCGGGACGGTCAATGTCCCCGCGGGCGCGACCACGGCCACGCTCAATTGGACCGGCCTGGCGTATGGCTCGTACTATGAATGGCGCGCCACGGCACAGGACGAAATCAACACCACGACGACCTCGCCCCGCCGCTTCTCCACCGTCCGCTTCGCCCCGCCCGTCATCGCGCTCACCGCCCCGGCCCCAGGCGCACGCCTGCCCATTTCCGTCCCCGTCCAACTCACCGCCAACGCCACCGGTGAGGGGGCGATCACCCGGGTGGAGTTCTATCAGAATGAAACCAAAATTGGCGAGGCCACGACGGCGCCGTTCGCCATCACGTGGTCGAGCCCGTTCTGGGGCGAATACGCCCTGAGTGCGATCGCGATCGACGACGTCGGCGGCCGCACGCTCTCCCGCATTGTCAACGTGAGTCTGTTCAACCCCAACAACCGGGAACCGGCGGTCGCGTTCACCGCGCCCACCACCGGCACCCGGGTCATCGCACCCGCCGCGATCACCCTCGCGGCCACGGCCTCCGATTCCGACGGCACGATCGCCCACGTCGAATTTTTCAACGGTGCGGCGAAGCTCGGGGAGAGCCGCACCGCCCCTTACACGTTTGCCTGGAACGCCGTGCCGGCCGGCAACTACGTGATCACGGTGCGCGCCTCCGACAACGACGGTGGCGTCACGACCTCACCACCCGTTGCCCTTTCCGTCGTGCCGCCGGTCGTCGCCAATCTGATCGCAGCCGATTCCACCTGGAAGTACCTCGACGACGGCACCGACCAAGGCACCGCCTGGCGCGCGCCCGGTTTCGACGACACCGCCTGGGCCTCCGGCGTCGCCGAATTCGGCTACGGCGACGGCGATGAAACCACCGTGATCGGCTTCGGCCCGAATCCTTCCAGCCGTGCCATCACCACCTACTTCCGGCGAACGTTTGCGGTCACCGACCCCGCCCGGGTCGGCGAGCTGGCGCTCAATCTGGTGCGCGACGACGGCGCCATCGTCTACCTCAACGGCGCTGAGATTGGTCGCAGCGCCATGACCGTCGGGACCATTTATGCGCATGACACGCCCGCCCCCACCACGGTCGAGGGAACCGCCGAGCGCGCCTTTTTCCCGCTCGGGTTCAGCACCGATCCCCGGCCGCTGCTTGTTCGCGGCCTGAACACGCTCGCGGTGGAAGTGCATCAATCGGCGGGCACCAGTTCCGACCTCAGTTTCAATCTCGAGTTGCTCGACCGACGCCTGCCCGTCGGATCACCGCCTGCGGTCGTGCTGACGGCACCGGTGGCGGGCGCCACGTTTGCCACCGGCACGAGCATGGCTCTCGCGGCCACGGCAGCCGACCCCGACGGTTCGCTCGTCCGCGTGGAATTTCTGCTCAACGGATCGAAACTGGGCGAAGCCACCACACCGCCGTACGCGTTTACGTGGATCGCCCCGACGGCCGGAACCCACGTGCTCGTTGCCACCGCCACCGACAACGACGGCAACGTCATCGCCTCCGCGCCGGTCTCCGTTGTCGTGCGCGAATCCGATCCCGGACGTTTCGTCAATTTCTCGATTCGCAACCATGTCGGCCCCGGCACCGGCACGCTCATCGTCGGCTTTGTCACCGGAGGCGCCGGCACCCAGGGCAACAGGCAATTGATCCTGCGCGCCATCGGTCCGGCCCTCGCGGCCTTCGGCGTCGAGAATTTCTCCTCCGACCCTGTCGCCACGCTCCTGACGGGCACCGCGACCATCGCCACCAACGACAATTGGGGCGGCAACGCTCAGGTCGTCGCCGTCGGCGCGAGGGTGGGCGCATTCCCTCTCAGTGATCCGGCGAGCCGCGACGCCGCGCTCGTGGCCACGCGGCCGGTGGGCGCCCATTCGCTGCAGGTTTCCGGCACGAATGGCACCGCTCTCGCGGAGATTTACGACTCCACCTTGGCGTCGGCCTATACGCCCGAGATGCCTCGCCTGATCAACATTTCCGCCCGCGCCTTGGTCGGATCCGGGGACAATGAGTTGATCGCGGGCATGGTGGTGGGCGGCGGCACGGTCCGAACCGTGTTGATTCGGGCCATCGGTCCGTCGCTCGCCGGTTTCGGCGTCGCCAATGCACTGGCGGAAACGGCGCTGGAGGTTTTTCGCGCCGGCAGCAGCACCGCCATCGCCCTTAACGACGACTGGGGTGGTGGCGCGATCCTGCTGACCGCCTTCGCCAAAGTGGGTGCCTTCGCCCTTGCACCGACCAGCCGCGACGCCGCCGTGCTCGTGCGTTTGGCGCCCGGCGCCTACACCGCCCGGGTGACCTCCACCCCGGGCGCGACCGGAGTAGCGCTGGTGGAAATCTACGAGGTTCCGTAGACCGCATCTCCTGCACCGGGACAGCCGCACGTCGACGCGGTCAGCCCCAACGAAGTCGGCCCGACCGGGCGAACATTTCACACCGATGAGTGCTCTGATGATCCATTGCGATCATGTCGGCGACGATTTTGCCCGTTCCCCAAGGAACGGCGGCCTTGCGCCGCGGTGCGGAAGGTTCGGGCTACGCCTGCAGCCGCAGGCCGATCGCATACGCCCGCGCGGGATTGGTGACCGTGAGCTGCCGAATATCCGCATCGCCAAACCCCGCTTTGCGCAGCGCCGGGAGGAAGGCGCGAAACAGCACATCGTAACCGCGATATTGCCCGCCCTCGGGTTCGCCGGGCCGATACCAGCCGGCATCGTGCGACACGAGCACCTGACCGAGCAGCCCCTCACGTTTCATCGCCGTGACCAGCGTCACATGCCGCGTGAGCGACCGCGGCGACACGCCATCAAACGAGAGCCACGCACCCTCCCGACCGGCGGCCGCCAGTGCGGCCTCGTCCGCGGCATTCTGCGCATGTACCCAGATCCACGCCGAAGCGCTCACACCTTCCGCTTTGAGAATCGCCAGTTCCTCCTGCGCCGCCACCTGATTGCCGGTGTGCGCGGCAATGGTCAGCCCGCTGGCGCGATGCGTGCGGGCCGCCGCCTGCACCAGTTTGCGCGCCTCCGCACTCAAGGCTCCCGCATCCATGCCGATCTTGATGAAGCCCGGCCGCACGTCGCTGCCGTCGATCCCCTCGCGCCACTCGCGCAGCCAGCGCGCCGCCAGCGCATCCGCATCTTCGCGCAGCGCCTGCGCGGGCAGGAACTTGTTCTGCCGCGCCGCGTAATAGCCGGTGTTGGTCACGAGGTTCAGGCCACTCGCCTCGCCCAGCCGCACCAGCAGCCGCGGATCGCGTCCGAGGTACGCCGGCGTGCATTCGAACAGCGTCGCACAGCCCAGTGACTTCGCCTCGTCGAGGTACGGTTTGATTTTCGCAAAAGCCACGTCGGCGTCGTAGCGCGAAGGCGACACCTCCGCGGCTCCGATGAAATCGACGAGCACATGCTCATGCGGCAGGACGAATCCGAGACTCGCCGCCGGACGCCGCCCGCGCACCGTCATCACCTCGGGCGCCGCCGCCGGGGCCGCGCACAAGCGACGTGGGAGCACGGCGGCGAGTGTGGCGAGCGGCAGAAACTCACGGCGTTTCATACGCCCCGCCTCATCGCCTTCCACGTCGCGAGACAACGCTCCGCCGTTTCGAATTCCGAATAGCGGCTGCCCTCCTGCTCCATCAAATAAAACTCCACCCCGCCAACCGACTCGGCCGCGGCGATCAGTTCCTTCCATGGCGTGACGCCTTCCATGAAGAGCACGCGGTAGGCTTTCTCCTGTTCCTTGGCGCCCGGCGCCCAGTCCTTGAGATGCACACTCCGAATCCGCCCCGGATTCGCCTTGATCCACGCCACCGGATCTGCGCCGGCCTGCACGCACGTGCCGACGTCGAGTTGCAGCACGAACTCCCGCGGCGTGTGGGCCGCGATCACATCCATGATGCGGAGTTCGCCGTCGACCTTGGCCCACTCGCTGGCGTGGTTGTGAAACCCGGCCGCCAGACCGTGCGGCGCGAATCTTTCCGACGCGGCCGTGAACTGCTCGCAAACTTTCTTCCAGCCTTCGAGACCGACCACGCCGCGCGGCGGGGAGGCGAGGACAATGATCCGGGAGCCGAGGATCTGATTCAGCTCAATCGCCCGATCCATGGTCTCGCCCGCGGTCAACGAGCCGAGGCCGTTGTGCGTCGAGTAGCACCGCAGCCCGAGGTCGTCCATCATCGTGCGGACCTCCTTCGCGTACGGGAATTTCCAGCCGAAATACGGCGAATAGAATTCCACAACCTCGTAACCAATCTTGGCGACGGTTTGGAGCGTCTTGGGCAGATCTTTTTGGAGCTCGCCGCGCACCGCGTAGAGCTCGATGCCGATCGGGATTTTCTTCTTCGCCGGCGGGGCGGGAGCGTCGGCGCCGGCCCCGGCGGCGAACGCCCGACCCTTGAGCGTATGGACGGCGAGTGCCGCGGGAACGGCCGCGGACAGCGCGAAAAACTGGCGACGGGAGGGGGAGGAAGACGTGGAGTTCTTTTGGTGCACGCGACTCTTCTAGCCCGGAGAATCCCCGGGGCAAGCTTGAGTCCGGGACGACGCGCCGGGGCCGTCACCCAAGGCACTACCTCCTCTCCATCGTTTTCGTTCGCGCAATCTTTCCTCGTTCTCCTCGGATTGAGAGCACGAGCCGGAGGAAAGCGAACGAGCCTGACGCAAAGGCCCCCAACGCTCCCCACTCGTCACCCTGCGACCTCCCCAAGTCGGCGCAACCCACGAGCGAAATGAAATTGATTCAATGTGGCCGCCGCGTTGCAGTCGCCACCTCCCTCCGGCCCTGCTCGAACCGCTCCCGCTGGAACTCCTCCGCTCCCGCCACCGCCAGCAGCAAAAAACATGCCCGACGCCCCTGCCCAGCTCTGGACCGATGTCCCTTTGCACTCCGCCGCCTTCGACACGTTGCGCGGTCGCGTCCTCCTCGCCGGACCTGGTGTTCCACCCGCTGCGGCGGCGAATCCGGGGTTCGAATTCGCCGACGCCGACGCCGCCATTGTCGGCACGCGGCTGCACTACGATGCCGCGGCGTTCGCCGGCGCTTCGCGGCTCAAGGTGATCGCGCGCACCGGCATCGGCTACGACAACGTCGACGTTCCGGCGGCGAGCGCCGCGGGGGTCTGCGCGGTCAACACGCCCGAGGCACCCACCGAATCGACGGCCGAGTTCACCGTGGGCTTGATGTTCGTCGTCGCCCGCCGGATCGCGGCGGCCGATCATAATTCGAAGGCCGGTCACTGGAAGTTGGATCCCTCGGTGATGGGTTTCGATCTCGCCGAAAAGACCCTTGGCCTCGTCGGCTTCGGCCGCATTGCCCGCCGCGTCACGGAAATGGCTCGCGTGATGCGGATGCGAATCTGCGTGCATGATCCATTTGTGGCCGCACCGGTAATCGTCGCGGCCGGAGCGGTGCCCTGCGCCAGCCTCGCGGAACTGCTGCCGCAAGCTCACGTGCTTTCATTGCATATCCCGTCCAGTGCGGCCACGCGCCGGCTCATCGGGGCCGAACAACTCGCCTTGTTGCCCCGTGGCGCGGTGCTGATCAACACGGCGCGCGGACCGCTCATCGATGAGACCGCTGTCCTGGCCGCATTGGAGAGCGGACATCTCGCCGGGGCGGGCATCGACGTGTGGGAGCAGGAGCCGTTTGCCCCCGATCATGCGCTGATGCGGCATCCCCACGTCGTCGCCACCCCGCACATGGCTGCTTACACCAACGAGGGCCGCCGGCGCAGCCATGTCACCGCAGCAGAGCACGTGCTCGCCGTGCTGCGGGGCGAACCGCCGGCAACATTGCTCGATGCGACCATGTGGGATCGACGGCGCACGTCGAGAACTTGACCGCCTCCGGTACGGCCTGGAGGCTGAGTGGACAGGAGGCAGCTCAATGAAAACCGCCCCGGGCTTTACAATGCGAGCTAGCCCGCATGAACCCCAGATATCCAAGCTCACGCCGCCCAAAACTCGTCAAGCGCAGGGAGAATTCCGCGGAAAGTGTGAAAAATGCGGGCTAGCGGTTGCCCAACCGGGTGAAGGCGGCACGGTCGCGAGCGTCGATCTCTGCACCGAGGATCTCGGCCGTGACCACGATCCACGCATCCTTTTCTCCGTGCCGTCGATCCGCCCTCGCTTGGATCACCGCGCACCGCCGCGCTTGGTCCGCTGACGGAACTGTCAAGATTGCCACCTCTGGCCGCTTCCACTTTGAATAGTCGCAGCAAACTTCCACATCCCCCATGACCAACCCGCTCCGGATCGTCGTCCTCGACGGCCACACGCTCAACCCCGGCGACCTCAGCTGGGAACCCCTCGCCCAGCTCGCCGCTCTCATCGTCCACGCGCGCACCGCCTCGGCCGACATCGTCGCGCGCGCGCGCGCTGCCGAGATTGTGCTCACGAACAAGGTGCCCCTCTCCGCGGACACGCTCGCCCAATTGCCAAACCTGCGCTTCATCGGTGTGCTCGCGACCGGCCACAACATCGTTGACGGTGCCGCCGCGCGCGTGCGCGACATTCCGGTGTGCAACATCCCCGCCTACGGTACGACGTCCGTCGCGCAGCACGTTTTCGCCCTGCTGCTCGAACTCACCCAGCGCACCGGCCACCATGCGCACACCGTTCGCGACGGCCGCTGGGCTCGAAGCGCCGACTGGTGCTATTGGGATGGAGCGCTCGTCGAGCTCGCCGGACTCAACCTCGGCATTGTCGGCGCCGGACGGATCGGCCGGGCGGTGGGAAAAATCGGCGAGGCCTTCGGGATGCGGGTGCGTTATGCGACGCGCTCCACCGGGCGCGCCGATCTCGAGGCGGTGCTGCGCGGAAGCGATGTAGTTTCGCTCCACTGTCCTCTGACGCCCGAAACGAAGCAGATGTTCAACGCCACGACCTTGGCGGTGATGAAACCGACCTCTTTTCTGATCAACACCGGTCGCGGTGCGCTGATTGATGAAGCGGCCCTCGCCGACGCGTTACGCACCGGCCGGATCGCCGGCGCCGGCCTCGATGTGCTTTCCGTCGAACCACCGCTGTCGGACAATCCGTTGTTAGACGCGCCCAACTGCGTCATCACGCCGCACCTTGCGTGGGCCACCGAGGCCGCGCGCCGTCGCTTGATGCAGGTCGCCGTGGAAAACATCCGTGCCTGGATCACGGGCCAGCCTCAGAACGTGGTGAATTAAGACCCTGCAATTCAGCCTTTCTGGGTAAACAAGATCGTCGGCCGGGACGCCGGTGCCGAAATTCGACCTGTCCCTTTTAGGAGCCATGATTCAGCCTGTCCCTTTTTTAGACGTCGACGGCCCCCCCAGGCTGGCTGCCTGAAAAGACTACACCGGTCGGATATCGTGACACGCGATGGGTCGTGCGTGGCCTTTAGCCCGAAGACTTCACACCTCTGAGTGTGCTGCCATCCGTCCGCATCGTGCATTTCTGTGACGATTTTGAGTGTTCCACAGGGAGTGGCGGTTTCCCAACCGCCGAAGAACCGTCGGCCGACCGTATTTGGGCGGTTGGGCAACCGCCCCTCCTTTGGTTGCGGGTGCCGCGCTGCAAAATCTTCGGGCTAAGCGAGGCAACCAATCTCAAGGCCAGGCACACTTCCGCGCCACAGCGGCCGCAAAACGTGAATGGCGAAAATTTACTGCGCCAATCTATATCCTGCCTTCCCGTCTTCTCGTGGTGAATTCGGCGTCTTCACCCCATCGCCCGCTTTCGCAACCCGCGCAGAGTCGCCCAGTCACCCCAATCCGTCCAGGCCGGCAACGCGCGCGGCGCGGTACGCTCGCGCCGACCAGTCGTTTGGCGGTATTTGGCCAGCTGCACCTGCACGAAGGCCCGGCTGCCGAGCACGGCGCCATCTGTAAAATAACGAAGCCGACAGCGCAGGACCGTCGCCAACGGCAGCCGTCCGCCTTCGTCGACCACGCGTTGGAGGTCGTCGAGAGAAATGGTCGCCGCCCCCTCGCGAGGTCCGGCCCCGGTGCCAAAGAGCACCTCACGGTAATGCGCCTGCGTCTCGTTCCACGCACGGCCGCCCGTCACGGAGCGAATGCCCTCCCGGGCCGTGGAGTTGCCCGCCACGGCTTCCGCATACCCACAGAAACGGTAGTCCTTGGGATCGGAGACAAGTCCGGCGCGCACGCAATTGAGATCAATGTACGCAGCTATGGTTTGCTCCAACCGCTCCTTGGTTTCGACCAACGTGCTCTTGAAGCGCTCGGCCCACAGCGTGCCGAAGCGCCGGTGTGACTTGTTGAACCAGATTGAGAACCGCTGCTTGACGAGTTTCATGAACTGCGAGACGTCGCCCATCAGCGCGAGCTGGCGCTGTCGCCAGACGAGGGCCTCCGGACCGTTGGTGACCAGCTCGGTTTCGATCACGGCAAGACGCGCGGATTGGTATTTGGTCGGCGTGGGATACAGAACCTTGTAGCGGCGCAGCAGTTCGGCGTCGGACACGGGGGTCCGTTGCGGGACTTTGAGCAGGACATGGAGGTGATTCGACATGATCGTGTAGGTGTAAACTTGCACACCGCAGTAATCTGCCACCTGCCAAATCTGCCGGCGAAGAATTTCCTTGGCCGCGTCATCGAACAGCCATTCGCCGTTCACCGTGCGAGTGACGCAGTGATACGCCGCCTCGCTTTCCGCCACCGAAATCTTGATGCGCCTTTGTCTCATGCACCGCGAGCCTGCCCCCCGGCTGCCGTTCGACCAGCGCTGCGTATACCCGAATTTGGGTATAGTTAACCTGTCCCTACTTCGAACCTTGATTGACCTGTCCCTTATTGCCCCGCCGCCGGCGCATCAGCACAACTCAACCGCCATCGCCACGGCTTCACCGCCACCGATGCAGAGCGCGGTGACGCCGACCTTCGCGCCGCGCACCCGCAGCGCATTCATCAAAGTCACCAGCGTGCGCGCCCCACTGGCGCCAATCGGGTGGCCGAGCGCGACCGCACCTCCGTGAATGTTCACTTTCGTCTGCGGCAGGCCGAGGTCGTGCATCGCCGCCATCGGCACGACCGCAAACGCTTCGTTGATTTCGAAGAGATCCACGTCCTTCACGCCGCAGCCGAGGTTTTGCAGCAATCGCTCAATCGCGAGGATCGGCGCAAGGGTGAACCACTCCGGTTCCCGCGCCGCCGTCGCATAGCCGAGGATCCGCGCCTGCGGCTTCACGCCAAGTTCGCGCACCCGGTCCTCCGACAACACCACAACCGCCGCCGCGCCATCGTTGATCCCAGAGGCATTGCCAGCCGTGATCGTGCCCAGCTCGCCAAACGCGGGGCGAAGCCGGCGCAGTTTCTCCTCGTTGAATCGCTTGGGTGTCTCGTCTGCCCGCACCGCGACGCTTTCGCGACCCGTCTTCACCTCCACCGGCACAATCTCCGCGGAAAAAACGCCCGCCGCCGTCGCCGCCAGCGCCCGCTGAAAACTCGCCACCGCATAATCATCCTGCTGCGCCCGCGTGAATCCATACCGTTCCGCACACCGGTCGCCGCAGGTGCCCATGTGCACGTTGCGATAAACATCCCACAACCCATCCCGGATCACCGAGTCGACTAGCTCGCCATGACCCAGGCGATAGCCGCCGCGCGCCTTTTCCAAGAGGTACGGGGCCCGCGACATGTTTTCGGTGCCGCCAGCAATCATGACGCCCGCCTCGCCGGATTGAATCGCCTGCGCCGCCAGCATCACCGCCTTCAGGCCGGAACCACAGACCTTGTTAACGGTGGTGCCTCCCACCGCCTCACCCAACCCCGCCCCAATCGCCACCTGCCGCGCCACATTTTGGCCGAGCCCCGCGCCAATCACATTGCCGAAGATCACTTCGTCGACCCGCGCCGCAAGCACTCCCGCCCGGTCGATCGCCGCCTTTGCCACCACACTGCCAAGCGTCACCGCCGACGTCTGCTCGAACGCGCCGCAGAATCCGCCAATCGCCGTCCGCGCTCCACCGGCCAGATAGACTTGGTCGATCATCGGTTCCTTGGTGCGCGGATTCGCGGCGAACGCAAGTGTGGCGAACGCAAAACCCGCAGCCTGCATCTCCTAGCCCGGACATCCCTGAGGACCGCGAACGCAGAAGAAAATCTCGAACCCCGTGTGGCTCCGCTCGCGCGCAGAGTGTGAAATGGCCGGGCCAGGCGACGCGGCCCGTTGCGGGCTCAAGGAGCGGCGGTTGCCCAACCGCCGACACGCAGCGTTCGCCATGGGCGCTTGGGCAATCGCCCCTTCTGCAATCTGCACTCCGGCTCGCGGCGGCAGCTCGCAGCCGCGCCCCTCGCCCCGGCGCCCGTCCCTGATTGAGATTGTCGCCCACCGGCCCCGCCCGCATTGCTCTCCTCCACGTCCGCCCTCGCCATGCCCGTTGCGCTCCCGCCCTCCCCTTCCCTCCGCGAGAAAATCGGCCAGCTCCTCAACGTCGGTTTCCGCGGCTGTCTCCCCGCCGAATGCGAACTCATCGCCCGCGACATCCGCGAACACCACCTGGGCGGCATCATCCTTTTTGACCAGGAAATGGCCGATGGATCCACCCGCCGCCGCAACATCGAGTCTCCCGACCAGGTGCGGACGCTCCTTGCCCACCTCCAAGCTCAGGCCCGCGTCCCACTCCTCACCTCCATCGATCAGGAGGGCGGCCGCGTGAACCGGCTCAAGCCCGACTACGGTTTTCCCGCCAGCATCTCCCACGAAGAACTCGGCCGCCTCAACGACCCCGCGGAAACCTATCGCCACGCCGCCGCGACCGCGGAGACTCTCGCGCGCGCCGGTTTCAACCTCAACCTCGCCCCCGTCGTCGACCTCGACGCCCATCCCGACAATCCGATCATCAAGGGCAAGCGCCGCAGCTTTTCCGCCGATCCGGAGATCGTCGCCCGCCATGCCACCGAATTCGTCCGCGCCCATCGCGACCGCGGCGTGCTGGCCTGCGCCAAACACTTTCCCGGCCACGGCAGCGCCCAGGGCGACACCCACCTCGGGCTCGTCGATGTCACGACCACGTGGCACGAGCGGGAACTCATCCCGTTTCGCCGCCTGATCGACGCCGGTTTTTGCGACGTGATCATGAGCGCGCACGTGTTCAACGCCCGGCTCGACGCCGACCGTCCCGCAACCCTCTCCCGCGCGGTCCTCACCGGTCTCCTCCGGGATCAACTCGGTTTTCAAGGCGTCGTCACAAGCGACGACATGGAGATGAAGGCCATCTCCCGCCATTATGGCTTGGAGAACTCCGTGCCCGCCGCGATCGAAGCCGGTATCGACGTGCTGTGTTTCGGTAACAACCTGAGCTACGAACCCGACATCGCCGCCAAGACAATCGCGATTCTGGAAAAAGCCGTCGCCACCGGCCGCCTCCCGGAAGAACGCCTCGACGCCTCGTACGAGCGAGTGCTCGCATTGAAACGCAAAGCTCGGCTCATCGCGTAGCACGCGATTCACACCAGCAGAGCTCACGCGATTCGCTCTCATGACCACCACTCCCACTGCCGACCAACCCGCCAGCCGCGGCGCCTGGGCGTGGATTCCCACGCTCTATTTTGCACAAGGGATTCCCTACGTCGTCGTCATGACGATGTCGGTGATCATGTACAAACGTCTCGGCGTCTCCAACACCGACATCGCGCTCTACACGAGCTGGCTCTACCTTCCGTGGGTCATCAAGCCGCTCTGGAGCCCCCTCGTCGAACTCCTCGGCACCAAGCGCCAGTGGATCCTCGTGATGCAACTGCTCGTCGGCGCCGCGCTCGGGTGCGTGGCGCTCACCCTCCCCGGCCCGGCGTTTTTCCAGGTCACCCTCGGCATCTTCTGGCTTCTCGCCTTCGCGTCGGCCACGCACGACATCGCCGCCGATGGGTTCTACATGCTCGCGCTCAACAAACACGACCAGGCGTGGTTCGTCGGCGTGCGCAGCACGTTTTACCGGCTCGCGATGATCGCCGGCCAGGGTCTGCTCATCATGCTCGCCGGCGCGATCGAGACCCACACCGGTCTGCCCGCGATTGCCCTGCAGGTCGCCGCCCGCCCCGGCGCCGTCGCGCTGGCCCCGGTCGATCCGGCCGCCGTGAAATCACCCGCCGTCGCCGGCGCTCCGGTCCGCCTCGTGGCCACTCCGGCGTCGCTCACGCTCGATCCCACGCCGAAGACCACCGGCGAAATCAACGATCTCGTCGCGCGCGCCCGGCAATGGAACCGGTCCGCCGGCGTTTACGGCGCGCCGGAGGCGCAGACCAATTCCACCACGACCGGCGCCGCCGCGCCCTCCTGGTGGAGCCGCCGCGTGGCGACGCCGCGGGGAGATTTTCTGCGCCGCCACTTTGCCGCGAAATCGGCGACGGCCCAACGCAGCGACGCGGCCGGACCGGCGGGCGTTTTTCTGATCTCGCTTTCCGCCCGACCGGAAAAGGACGTGGTTGTGACCTTCGGCCGCGATTCGGGCGACGCCGGCATCAAGCTCCTCGAGGGCGATCGCTTCACGTTCAACCCGTCCAATTGGAACACCCCGGTGATGGCCGTCGTGCAACTCGACCCGAAGAACCGCGGCGCCACCGAGGCGACGTTTCTCGCCCGCGCGGGCAACATCCCGCTCGCCTGGTCGATCACGTTTTACACGCTGGCCGGGCTCTTCGTCACGCTGTTCGTCTATCACCGTTTCGCCCTGCCGAAACCGATCGCCGACACGGCGGCCACCGTCCGCACCCGACGCAATCCGCTCGTCGAATTCTTCGCCACTTTTGGCGCGTTTTTCCGCAAGGCCGACATCCTCCGCTCGCTCGCCTTTCTGCTGCTCTATCGCCTGGCCGAGGCGCAGCTCATGAAGATCGCCTCACTCTTCCTCCTCGACGCACGCGAGGCCGGCGGGCTCGGCCTCTCGACCAGCGCCGTGGGTTTTGTCTACGGCACGGTCGGCGTGGTGGCGCTGACGCTCGGAGGCCTGGCCGGTGGTTTCGTCGCGGCGCGGAACGGACTGCGGTACTGGCTGCCCTTCATGGTCTGCGCGATTCATCTGCCGAATCTTGTCTTTGTTTATCTCTCGTTCGTGCAACCGGAGAACCTGTGGTTCATCACGACCGCTGTCGCCGTCGAGCAATTCGGCTACGGTTTTGGCTTCGCCGCGTACATGATCTATATGCTCTACGTGGCGCAGGGCGAACACCAGACGGCGCACTACGCGATCTGCACTGGCTTCATGGCGCTCGGCATGATGATCCCCGGGATGGTCACCGGCTGGATCCAGGAGATTATCGGCTACCAGCACTTCTTCATCTGGGTCATGATCTGCACCATCCCCGGTTTCCTCGTCACCGCGCTGATCCGGCCCGATCGTTCGTTTGGGAAAAAGGCCTGAGCGTCCGATCCGGTTCAACCCCCATCCGCTCCGTCATCACGTCCTGACTTCTTTCGATCGTCGCTTTCCTCCACCTCTCCTGCTCCGCGTTTTCCGCCGTTCGTTCCCAATTCCTGCTCCCATGCGCCGCGCCCGACCACCAGACCCTCGATTTCACCAATGCCGTCGGCTCCGGGACGAAACACGGATGCGTTCACGGCGGCAATCATCCACCGAGTTCAGCGACCCCGGCAATCGTCGGGACGCAACCGCCCGCCACTTCTCCCTTCTCCGCCCACTCGCACCAAGTTTCACTGCCCTCCTCGCCGCGGCCATGTTCGTCACCGCGTCAGCCTTTGCCGCCGACCGCCCCAACCTCCTCTGGATCACAGCGGAGGATTTGAGCCCGAATCTTGGTTGCTACGGCGACACCTTCGCGCGCACGCCACATCTCGACGCCTTCGCGCGCGCGGCGGTGCGCTACACGCGGGCGTTTGCCGTGGCGCCGGTCTGCGCTCCGGCCCGCGCTACGCTGGTGACCGGCGTGTATGCAAACTCGCTCGGCAATCCGCACCTCCGCTGCGAAATGACGCTGCCGGCGGACTTCAAGGGTTATCCAGTTTATTTGCGCGACGCCGGCTACTTCACGACCAACAACGTCAAGACAGACTACAATCTGCGCGACGAAGCCGCCCTGGTACGCGCCTGGTGGAACCGCAGCGAGGCCCGGGCGCACTGGCGGCAGCGGGCGCCGGGGCAGCCGTTCATGGCGGTGTTCAACCTGACGGAAACCCACCAGTCGCGTCTCAGCGTTTGGCCGGAGGAGCAGTTCGAACGCGAAATCGGCCGCCAGATTCCGGTTGGCGAACGCGCCGATCCCGCGCGGGTGCCGGTGCCGCCTTTTTATCCAGACATCCCGATCGCACGGCAGGCGATGGCCCGCTACTACGATTGCATCACCGTCATGGATCGCCGGGTCGGCGCGATTCTGCGCGAGCTTGAGGCCGATGGCCTGGCCGAAGACACAATCGTTTTCTTCTATGGCGATCACGGCATGGGTATGCCGCGCGGCAAACGCCTGCTCCACGACTCGGGCCTGCGAGTGCCGTTGCTGATCCGCGTGCCGAAAAAATGGAGCCACCTCGCTCCTGAGCAACCAGGGACGGCGAGTGACCGGCTCGTGAACTTCGTGGATTTCGCTCCGACGCTGCTCAGTCTCGCTGGCGTGCCAATCCCCGCCCACTACCAAGGTACCGCCTTCCTCGGCGCCGCCGCGGGCACCGCCCGGCGCTATGTGCACGGGGCCCGCGACCGGGTTGATGAGGTGTTCGACACGGCGCGCTCCATCCGCGACGAACGCTGGCTCTACCTCCGCAACTACCGTCCCCATCTCTCCTGGGCTCCCCCGGAGTCCTATTCGGATGCCAGCGCCTTCCGGCGCGAACTGCTCGCCCTCGCGCGGGCGGGCAAACTGGGCACCGGTCCAACCGCGTGGCTCGCGTCGACCCGGCCGCGCGAAGAACTCTACGATACCGTCGCCGACCCGCACACGCTGCGCAATCTCGCCGCGGATCCCGTCCACGCCGCGACGCTCGGGCGCCTGCGCGCCACGTTGCGCGCATGGCTGATCGAGATCCGCGACGTGGCATTTCTGACCGAGGATGACGTCGCGAGCCGCGCCGGGACACAGTCGCCCTTCGAAATGGCCCGCCGGCCGGGAGCTTATCCCGTCGAGCGCGTACTGGCCGCGGCTGAGCTCGTGGGCGATCCCGCCGCGGTCGCGCAGCAGCGCGTCTGGCTCGGGGATGCCGACCGCGCGGTGCGCACCTGGGCGGCGGTGGGACTGGTGGCCAACGTCGCCGGTGCGAAACAGGCCCGCGCGGATCTGGAGCGGGCGTTGGAGGACCCTGCGCCCGCCGTGCGAATCGAGGCGGCGCGTGCGCTCTTGGGCGCGATGGAGCATCCGGCGGCGCTGGCCCGGCTTGGTCAGGAGATGAATTCGGACAACCTCGACACCGTCCTGCAAACCGCCCGCGCGCTGGAATTGCTCGGCGAGCCCGCGAAACCGTTGCTGTCGCAATTGCGCGCCCGCCATGCCCTCGCGGCCGCACGCGAGTCGGGCTCAACCCACGAATTTTATCTACGCATGTCGCTCGGCTCCTGGCTGGCGCGATACGATTCCACGAGGTAATTTTTTCAATCGGGTCCAGCTCGGGCGAACTTTCACCCCGCTTATTTCATGCACCACTCCCCGTCTCGACCCATCCTTCCAGTGCGGCAACCGCAAAGTATCGCGAAAAGTAGCTGCGAGCGCCAGCGAGTGGAGCGCGCGCGTAGTCCACTTGCTGGCGCTCGCAGCTACCCCTCGCGATTGTTTTTGGTCGCGTCACTCGTGCTCGCGATCACCGGCACCAGCGCTTCCGCCGCCGACCGTCCGAACATCCTCTGGATCACCTGTGAGGACACCAGCCCGCTGCTCGGTTGCTACGGCGACACCTTCGCCCGGACCCCCCGGCTCGACGCGTTCGCGCGCGAAAGCGTTCTTTACACGCAGGCGTTCGCCTACACGGGCGTGTGCGCACCGAGTCGCTCGTGTCTCATCACCGGGGTCTATCCGCTGCGGCTCGGCAGCCTGCACATGCGCTCCACCACCCGGCTGCCCACGGAGATCAAGGGCTTCCCAGAATATCTGCGCGCCGCCGGCTACTACGCGTCGAACAATGTGAAGGAGGATTACAACTTCGCCACGCCGAAGACGACCTGGGACGAATCGAGCAACCGGGCGCACTGGCGCAAACGCGCGCCCGGCCAAACGTTTTTCTCGGTGTTCAACTTCACTGTCTCCCATCAGAGCCAGATTTTCGCCACCGAGGCAAAATATCGCGAGAACACCCGTCGCCTGACCCCCGACCAGCGCCGCGATCCGGCCAAGGTCACCGTGCCCCCCATCCATCCCGACACACCCGAGTTTCGCAAAGAATGGGCGCGGCATTACGAAAACGTCACCGCCACTGACTACCTCGTCGGCGATGTGCTCGACGAGTTGGAGCAGGACGGCCTCGCCGAAGACACCATTGTGTTTTTCTTTTCCGACCACGGCACCGGCATGCCCGGCGTGAAAATGTGGGCCTGGGGCTCAAGCCTCCGGGTGCCGTTCATGGTGCGCTTCCCGGAAAAATGGCGGCACCTCGCGCCCGCGCGGCCCGGGGAGACGACGGACCGCCTTGTGACCTTTGTCGATTTCGCGCCCACGGTGCTAAGCCTCGTCGACGTGGATTTGCCGGCGCACCTGCAAGGGTCTGCCTTTCTCGGCGCCAAGGCAGGTCCTCCGCGCGACCTCATTTTTGGAGGCAAGGATCGCCAGGGCGAAGCCGTCGACACTGTTCGCTACGTCCGCGATCACCGTTTTCAATACCTCCGCAATTTCCAGCCGCACCTGCCGCACAGCCAGTTCATGAGTTACAACTGGCAGCATCCCAGCATGCGGGCCTGGGAACGGCTCCATCTCGCCGGGAAACTCACCGGCGCTCCCGCGCGGTTCTTCGCGCCCCGCAAGGCCGTCGAGGAACTTTACGACGTGGGTTCCGACCCGTGGCAGATCCGTAACCTCGCCGCCGACCCTGCCTACGCCACCGAGCTGGCGCGTCTGCGCGCCCTGCTCGCCACACAGATGCGGGCGGCGGGTGACCTTGGCCTGCTCCCCGAGCGCGAGTTGCACGCCCGGTCCGCCGGCTCGACGCCGTACGCCATCGCCACCGACGCACGCCGGAATCCAATCACCGAACTGCTGCGCGCCGCCGAACTCGCCAACCAGATGGCACCGCGCAACGTCGCCGCCCTCGCCGAACTCCTGCGCGCCACCGACTCCGCCGTCCGCTGGTGGGGCGCGCTCGGCCTGCTGGCGCTCCGCGCCGACGCCGCCCCGGCCAAGTCTGCGCTCCTCGCCGCACTTGACGACGTCTCGCCAGATACCCGTATCGCCGCCGCGGAGACACTCGCGCACCTCGGTTCGCTCGATCGCACCCTGCCCGTCCTCGAGTCTGCCCTGCGCGTGGACGATATCTTCGCCCGCCTTGCCGCGCTCAACGCCGCGCACCGCCTTGGCCCGCTGGCCCGGCCACTTCTGCCTGCCATCCGCCAGGCCAAGCTGGCCGCGCCCGGCCACAAGGATGTGTCCGACTACGTCAACCGCCTCGTCGAATATCTGCCGGACCGGATCGGCAAATGAACCTGCCCACGTCCGGTGGCCCCGGCAAACATGTAACGTAATACGTTACATGTTTGTTTGGCGAAGCGGGGCGGAGCGGCGCGTTTTTTCTCCGCCGACGCGCTGCGCGCGGTCAGCGAAAGGAACCGCTGCGGTCAATCCTGCGTCAGCGGATGCGCCCGTCGCTGCAGCGGCAGCGCCACGCGCGCGCGGGCGATTCCCGCGGCGAACACCGCGTGGATCATTTCCAGCGACGTCATCGCCGCGTGACCGCTGCAGACCGGCTCGCGATCTTCCGCGATGGCCGCGAGCCAATCATCCACCACCCGCCGGTTGGCGGAATTCTGTCCGCCCAGGGCTGCCGAAGTTTCGCCGGAGCCCGGTACGAGCGGCAACCACTCGCGGGTTTCGCCGCGCGCCGTGAAGCCACCGAAACGTTGCACAAAAACCCGCGTGTGCTGGTCGTTGAGCAGCCGCGCGCGTCCCTTGGAGCCGACCAGTTCCAGGCCCCACGGTCCGGCGGCGGCGGCGTTCTTCGCCCGGCTCGTATAGTGGACACCGACACCGCGCGGCAGCGCAAAAAACGCCTCGATCTCGTCGCCCACGATCAGGCCGAGGTCCTCGGTCGCGGCGCGGGCATCCTCGCGCGTGACCTCGCGCCCGCTCTGCCGAATTCGCGCACTGCACCACCGCGCATCGCCGGCGAAAAACTCCTTGGCGCGCGCCGTCCGCTCCGCGACGCTCGGCGCCTTCATGTCGTTGCCTGACCTGCTGCCGATTCAACCCTTCACGCATTCCGTGCAGGGCGACGTCACGCTGCCCGGTTCCAAGAGCCTGACCAACCGCGCGCTGCTGCTCGCGGCGCTCGGCGATACTCCCGTCACACTCACCGGGGCGTTGTTCAGCGAAGACACGCAGCTCATGGCCGCCGCGCTGCGCCAGCTCGGGTTCACCGTCGAGGCCGACGAGCGCGCCGGAACGCTCCGGATCGCCGACCAGGCGAAGGGATTCTCCGGCGGCGAGGCCGATCTCTTCGTCGGCCTGGCAGGCACCGCCGCACGCTTTCTGACCGCGTTGTGCGCCGCCGCGCCGCGCGGCACCTTCCGTCTCGATGGCGTGGCGCAGATGCGCCGGCGGCCGATGAAGCCACTCATCCAGGCCCTGCGCCAGCTCGGCGCCGAGATCCGATGCACCGGCGTTGAGGGCTTTTTCCCGCTGGTGATTCAGGCCCGCGGCCTGGACGGCGGCCGGGCGACCCTCGATGCCAGCGAAAGCAGCCAGCTGCTCTCGGCACTCCTCCTGGTCGCCCCGCTGGCCCGCAGCGCCGTTGAGATCCGAATCGTCGGCGAGGTCCGCCGTCCATTTGTGGACATGACGGCCGCGTTGCTGACGCAATTCGGACAGCCGGCGCCCCAGTGGCTCTCCGGCGAGGTTGTTTCCAGCCGGCCGCAGCGTCGGTATACCACCACCGCGGGAAGCTACGCCGTGGAGCCCGACGCCACGGCCGCGAGCTATTTCCTCGCGCTGCCATTGGTCACCGGTGGTTCGCTCGCGCTGCGCGGGTTGAACGGACCCGGCAGCGGGCTGCAAGGCGACACGCAGTTCATCCGGGTGCTCCAGGAGGCGGGGCTCGCCGTCGCGCCACAGCCCGGCGCGATGATCATCCGCCACGCTGGCGCCGGGCGTCGCGGGGTGAGGCAAGATTTCAGCGAGTACTCCGACACGTTTCTCACCCTCGCCGCGATCTCGCCGCTGCTGGAGGGACCCACGTTTATTTCCGGCATCGCGCACACCCGCAAGCAGGAGACCGATCGCGTGGCCGGCATGGCGCGGGAGTTGCGCAAGCTGGGGCAGGACGTCACCGAAACCGTCGACTCTCTGGAAATCCGCCCAAAGCCGTTGCGCGCCGGCGAAACCATCGAGACCTATGGGGACCACCGTTTCGCGATGAGTTTTGGGATTCTGGGCTGCCATGACCTGCACGCGAACGGACGGCCCTGGCTGGCGATCAAGCACCCCGCGTGCTGCGCCAAGACATTTCCGCATTTTTTTGAGTTGCTGGAGTCGCTGCGTCAAAAATCGTTGGACCGCTGATGTCCCACTTTCCTTTCATCACCGTTGCCATCGACGGTGGCGCCGCGTCCGGCAAGTCCTCCTCCTCGCGCACACTGAGCGAAAGATTCAATCTCCTGCACGTCGACACCGGCTCGTTCTATCGCGCCATCACCGCCGAATTTCTCCGGCGCAACGTCCCCGCCACCGACTTGCCCGCGGTGCAGGCCGTGGTCGCCGGCCTGCAGCTCAGCACGCGCGTCAACGGCCGCTCCGCGATGATGGCAGTGGGCGGGAGTGTCGTGCCCGAGGCCGAGATCCGCCGCCGCGAGGTCAACGACCACGTCTCCCATTTCGCCGCGATTCCCGAGGTACGCACCGCCCTGCTGGCCTATCAACGCGGACAGGCCGGGGTCGCGAGGGAGCGGGGCTTCCGCGGTCTGGTCATGGAGGGGCGCGACATCGGCTCGGTGATTTTTCCCGACGCGACGTTCCGTTTCTTTCTGCACGCCGATCCACTGGAACGCGCGCGGCGGCGCGCCCGGGAAGGCGGCGACGACTCCATCGCGGAACGCGATCGGCTCGACTCGTCGCGCAAGACCGCTCCCCTCGCCTGCCCGCCCGGGGCCATTTCCATCGACACGACATTTCTGACGCTGCCGGAAGTGGTGGAAACGATGGCGGCGCCGATCGCGGCGCAACTCTCCCGATGAGTGTCGTCTTCCCCCAGGCGGACATGAAGCCGGTGTACGGCGTTTCCCATTTCCTCGCGACGACGGCCTACGAGATGCTTTTCCGCGGCGATATTGTCGGCCTGGACAACCTCCCCCGATTGGGCGGCTGCCTGGTGGCCGCCAATCACGCCAGCCATCTTGACCCCTTCATCATCGCCTCGCAGTTGCAGCGACAAGTGAGATTTTTTGCCCGCAAGACTTTGTGGACGCCGGGGTTTCCCTCGTGGTGGCTCAACGCGGTCGATGTCATCCCGGTGGATCGCGACGGAGGCTCGGATGTCACGGCGATCAAGCTGGTGCTGCACGAACTCAAACAGCAGCGAATCGTCATCATGTTTCCCGAAGGCACCCGCTCACGCGATGGCCGGATGCAGCGGCCCAAGCCGGGGGTCGGACTTTTCGCGTGTCGGGCGCAGGTGCCGGTTGTGCCGGCGCGCATCTTTGGCTCCTACGAGGCGCTCGGCAAAGGCGGCACGATTCCCCGTTTTGGCACCCGCATCACCGTGGTCTTCGGCGAGCGCATCCCGACCGGCGATTACGATCAGCCCGGCGCCGGAAAAGAACGGTACCAGATCGCAAGTGAGCGAATCATGGCGAAAATTGCCGGCCTGCGGCTGCCGGGGGAGTGCGTGATCTGAGGTGCCGGGAGATCCCCGAATGATTTCGGCGGCAGTCGGGCAATTGATGTGGGTGGGATGCCCGCCTCTATCCAAAATTTCTACTCGATCCCGCACGCCCGCCGCGCCCGCTTGAGCACCACCCTCGCGACCGCGTGGGCCCGCCCGGCGCCGTCGCGCAACACGGCCTCGACGTGGTCGAGGTTGGCGGCCAGCTCGGCCCGGCGCGCCCGCGCCGCCGCGAAATAATTCCAATAGTGCTCGAACAACGCCTTCTTGAGATCGCCATACCCGAGCCCACCCGCTCGGAGTCGGTTTTCAAAATCGACCGCGACGTCGGCCGCGGCGAAGAGCTTCAGCAGCTGGATCGCGAGATTCTTGTCCGCGTCGGGCTTCGGCTCGGCCGGGGTGCGTGAATCCATCACGATGCCCATGATTTTTTTCCGCGTCGCCTTTTCCTCGCCGAAAATGTCAATCGTGTTGCCGTAGCTCTTGCTCATCTTCTGGCCGTCCAGCCCGGGGATGACCGCGAGATCCTCGCGAATCTCCGACTCCGGCACGACAAACGTCTCCCCGTAGGCGAGGTTGAACTTGATCGCGATGTCACGCGTCATCTCGAGATGCTGTTTCTGATCGCGGCCCACTGGCACGCGCTCGGTGTCATAGAGCAGGATGTCGGCGGCCATCAGGACCGGGTAAGCGAAGAGTCCGAAATTCGGCGAGAAGCCTTTCCCGGTCTTGTCCTTGTAACTGTGCGCCCGCTCGAGCAGCCCCATCGGCGTGAGCGTGCCGAGCAGCCACGAGAGCTCGACGACCCCGGGCACGTCGCTCTGCCGCCAGAACACGCTGTGCTTCGGATCGAGCCCGCACGCCAGCCAGTCGAGCGCCACCCCGAGCGTGTGCTTCCGCCGCTCCGCCGGGTCGAAAAGCGACGTCATCGAGTGGTAATCCGCGATGAAATAGAAACACTCGCCCCGCGACTGGGCGTCGATCGCCGGGCGCATGGCGCCGAAATAGTTGCCGATGTGCAGCGTGCCGGAAGGCTGGATGCCGGTGAGGGTTCGCATATAATCTTTCTCTTAATTCTTTCTCTTCATCTTTCTCAAAACCGCAGTTTCGGCAGAGAACGACGAAAGAGAAAGAGGAAAGAGGAAGATCCGCTTCAATCCCGCCGCGCCACCAACCTCACCGCCGGGCGGCTGTAAGCGATGGTATTGGCCGCGAGCACTCCGCTGAAAGCCATCGCCGGCATCACGAGCGCCCGCGGGCCCAAAATGGCCCCGGGATTGAGCACGGCGTTGCAGCCGACTTCCGCGCCATCCCCGACGATCGCACCGAATTTCCTCAGGCCCGTCTCATAGACCGCGTCGGCCGTCCGGACCACGATGGGTTGCTGATCCAGCCGCAGGTTGGAACAAATCACCCCCGCTCCGAAATGCGCCCGGTTGCCCAGCACCGAGTCGCCCACGTAGCTGAAATGTGGCACCTGCACGCCATCCAGCAGGAGGCAGTTCTTGAATTCGCACGCGTTGCCGAGCACGCCGCCTTCGCCCACGATCACGTTGCCGCGGATGAACGCCCCCGGGCGAATCTCCGTACCCGCCCCAATCCAAGTCGGGCCGATGATGGTCGCGTACGCCGGCAGCTTGACTCCCGGTCCGAGCCAGACCGCGCCCTCGATGCGCACCCCCGCCGGGACGGGCGGAGCCCCCAGCGGGACCGTCAGGGCGGACAGCGCGGCTCTGATCTGCGGCAACCATTCCCACGGCGGCACTTCGGGACGAAAATGCGCCGCAAACGCCGCCAGCGACGCGGGCAGGGTGAAAAATTCCGAAGCCTGCATGTTATTTCGATTTCATGACCCACACGCCGGTCCATTCATCGCCGGGCGGATGATCTTTCAAATATTCGCAGCGCTGAATATAAGTCTGGCTGAGCTTGTCGCCGGGATGCAGCGAGAGGGTTTCGCGGAATTGCGCGATCGCCCGGTCAAACTCCCCCTTCCGATAATAGCCGAGCCCGCCGCGGAACTGGTTGATGGCCTCCGGCATGTTCGGAAACGTTTCCTCGGAGTGATAATCGAGGATCTCGTAGACGCCAATTGGCTCGGTCTTGCCCTTGACCACCACCCGGTCAACCTCGCGGGAGCGATACGTGCCCTTCAATTTGCGATAGGTGAACTCACTCATGAGAATCTGCGCGCTGTACTCCTTGCAGGCGCTCTCCAACCGCGAGGCGAGGTTCACGCCATCGCCAATCACGGTGTAGTCCATCCGCTTCGGCGAGCCGATGTTGCCCGACACGACCGTGTCGGTGTTGAGCCCGACGCCCATCAGCACCGGCTTCTGTCCACGCTCCTGCCGCCGCTGGTTGAGGGCGCGCAGCTCGGTCGTCATGCTGATGGCCGCCCGCATCGCGCGGTCGGCGTCGTCGCCGTGCGCCACCGGAATGCCGAACTCCGCCATGATCGCGTCGCCGATGAACTTGTCGAGCATTCCGCCCTCCTGGGTGATGCAGTTCACCATGATGGTGAAATATTCGTTGAGCAGCGCCACCGTGCCCTGCGCGCCCAGCTCCTCGGTCAGCGTCGTGAAGGAACGGATGTCCGAGAAGAGCATGGTCGCCTCGACGCTTTGGCCGCCGAGCAAATCGCCCCCACCGGCCAGGAGCCGTTCGGCGAGTCCGGGATCCATGTAACGCGCCATCGTCGACTTCATGCGCTTCTCGTTGCTGATGTTTTCGAGCATCAACATCGAGCCGAGCCGCTTGGCCTTGAGGCTCACGAGCGGCTGGAGCGTGACATTGACGCTCAACTTCTCCCCGCGCACCTCCATGTTGGCATCCATCAGCACGGCGCTCTTGCCGGATTCAGCGACTTCCGCGAGGCGCCCGGCAATCCAGGCATTTGGACCGGTGAAAAATTCCGCCACGGGTTTGCCGAGGATGTCCGTCTCGCGGATCTTGAGCAGGCGGAAACCGGCGGCATTGCACGTGTGCACCCGGCCGTCCTCGTTCAGGGTGATGACGCCGCTCGACATGCTCTCCAGCACCGACTGGTTGTAGTTGCGCATGTTCTGCACGTCGTCGAACAGCTTCGCATTCTCGAGCGCGATGGAAACCTGCGCGGTGAACGCCTTCAACCGGGCCTCGTCCTCGGCCGTGAACGGTCCGCCGCGCTTGTTCAGCGCCTGCGTGACCCCGATCAGTTTGCCCAGTTTGGTGACCACCGGCACACACAGAATTGAGCGCGTGAAGTACCCGGTTTTCTTGTCGAAGGCCGGATTAAATCGCAGATCGGCGTAAGCGTGCGGGATGTTGATCGTCTTGCCCGACTGGAACACCGCGCCGGCGATGCCGACATGATTCGGGAGCCGGATCTGCACGGCGTTAAGCCCCTCGCCCACTTCCGACCAGAGTTCGTTCGTCTTGTCGTTGTGGAGAAAAAGCGTCGAGCGGTCGGCCTTCAACATGCGCGTCGCCTCGCTCATCACCCGCCGCAACAAGACGGAAAGGTCCAGTGAACTCGTGATGTCGGCCACGAGATCGAGGAACTCCATTTCCGCCTGGCGCGTCTTCTGCATGCGCTCCACGAACTGGCTGCTCTGCAGCGCCGCCGAGGCCTGCGTCGCCATCGCCTCGAGCAACACCATGTCGTCGCCGGTGAATCCGCCCTCGCGTTTGTTCAAAGTCTGCACGACCCCGATCACTTCCCCGCGGGCCGTCTTCACCGCCACGCACAGGATCGACCGGGTCGTGAATCCCGTCTTGCGGTCGACCTCGCGGTTGAACCGCTCGTCGGCATAGGCGTCGTTGACGATTTCACCGCGGCCCGACTGAAAGACCGAGCCGGCGATGCCCGTGGTATTGAGGATCCGAATCTCGCGATTGAAGGTGCCCTGGGCGATGCGAGAGTAGAGTTCGTTGGTCGCCGCATCATTGAGAAACAACGTGCCGCGCTCGGCGTTCGTCTCGTTGGCGACGATTTCCACCAGCGTTGCAAGCAGTTCATCGAGGTTCTCAATCGCCGCGACGCGCTGCGTGAGCTGCAGCAACATCTCGTTGCGTTGGAGGCGCAATTGCAGCGATGAGCGCGTCTCGCGGGGCGGGCGCGGCTGGCGGGGCCGCCGGGTGGTCGCAGGTTTTTCGTTAGCTCGCATGTTGCTTCTCCAATTCGACGCGGAGGGAGGCAATGGTTTCGCGCAGCTGGCGCAGTTCGTCGTGATAATCCCGTGCCTGAGCCTCGCGCCCCGCGTCGTCCCGGGCGATGGCCGTTTCCAACTCGGTCCGTAGCGCGGCGATCGCCTGATGCAGTTGCCGCGCCTCGGCGTGCCCCGTCGCGATGGCGGCCTGCACCGCCTGTTCCTTTTCGCCCTGCAGCACCTGCAAATCGTCCCGCAACGCCTGCACGGTCTGCCGTAGCTGCCGGATCTCGTCCTGCGCGACCGCCACGGCTCCCTGCACCGCACCGTCGCACCCGGTCTGCAACTCCTCGAGGTTGGTCCGGAGTGCCGTCACCGTGTCTTTCACCTGTCGCAGCTCCTGCTGCGCACGCAGCAGTTCGAGGTTTTCCTCAACCGGATCGGACAGCGGGGATTCTTTCAGCTCATTTCTCACGAGGTTTCAGAATCTCGCCCCCGGCTATTCCCAGCAAGCCGAATCAAACTCACCCGGCGGCGCGGCGGCGCGTCTCCCCGTGACAGCGCCGAGCTGCTGCGATCAATTGTGGCAAAAGTTCGTCAGCGATTGTTCCGGCCGCTCCGTCGCTCCGATTCCAGCCGTGCAACCTGGGCCACGAACCAAACGAATTCGCGCCGAATTTCGTGCCAACCGTGCGGCGGGAAGACGCCGACACAATTCCAGACATCGAGGTCGGAAGATCTTGTCGCGGATTCACGGCGATGCACAAACTTTCGCAAGGATTGACCGCGTGCCGTCACCCACCGATCGACGGACTGCGCGGTGCCGGCACCATCACCCGCCATCCACCACAACCGGGAAGGACGCGGGGCAGGCCACGGTGCAGGACATTTCCAGTTTTGACCGACGGGAGTTTCGACCCGATCGTAAAACCGTCGGGCTCATCACCTGCCACGTACCCGCCATTCTCGCCGCTCTCATCAAGCAGGCCATCCTCATGAAAACTCCGGATGGAGTTCTGAAGCCTGACGATGCAGGCGAGCGCGGCCCGGATATTTCGCACCTTGGCCAGAGACCGCAACTCAAGGGTTGGGAAAATCTTGAAATCGGTCATCGGTCATCTGCAATCGGTCATTTGCCAGTGCCGAACGAAGCTTCACAATTTCCCGATGACCGATGCGCCGTTGCCCGATTTAAAGAATTCCTAAATCGTCGCAGACCGGGACGAAGTGGATCGATCCCAGCCCAGTTTCCCTTTCGCCTTCCCTCCCACCCTCCCTTTCAATCTCACGCTCCCCTCCATGCCCTTCCACCTGCCGCCTCTCTCCCGCCGTCAATTCCTCGGTCGCTCGCTCACTGGCGGTGCCGCGCTGCTCCTCTCCCGCCACCTCTTCGCCGCCGCGGCCCGCCCCGCCGACCCGCACAGCTGGGCGCTGTTATCCGATTCGCATATTGCCGCCGACCGCGCGAAAATCGCCCGGGAGATCAACCCCACCGACCGGCTCAGCACCGTCGTGCAGGAGGTGCTCGCCTGGGAGAAAAAACCGGCGGGCGCGCTCGTCAACGGCGACCTTTCGCTCAACTCGGGGGAACCCGGCGACTACGCCACGCTGGCCGAACTTCTCTGGCCGCTGCGCGCCGCGGGCATTCCGCTGCACCTTGCTCTCGGCAATCACGATCACCGCGAAAATTTCTGGACGGCGCTGCACCAGGACAAGCGCGTGACCGCCCCCGTCGGCGCCAAGCAGGTTGCCATCGTGCAATCGGCCCGCGCGAACTGGTTCGTGCTCGATTCGCTCGACCGGACCAATGTCACCCCCGGTGTCCTCGGCGCGGCGCAACTCGCCTGGCTCGCAAAATCGCTCGACGCCCATGCCGACAAGCCCGCGCTGGTGATGGTCCATCACAATCCCGGCACGGGCGGAAACAAGAACGGGCTCACCGAAACGGAGGCGTTTTTTGAAATTCTGCGGCCGCGGCGCCAGGTGAAGGCGTACCTCTTCGGCCACTCGCACCGCTGGAGCGTGGTGCCGGACGAGAGCGGCATCCACCTGATCAATCTGCCGGCCACCTCGTATCCCTTCGACCCGGTGCAACCGACCGGCTGGGTCATGGCCCACCTCGAGACGAACGGTGCCCGCCTCGAGCTGCGCGCCCACGACACCGCGCACGCCGCCCACGGCCACCGGCACCATCTGCAGTGGCGCAGCTGAATCTTTTTCGAGCTGACGGGGCCGCGAGCGCTTCCAGCCATCCATTTTCGGAGGGCCGCGCTGCGCAGCAACCGAGCTGGCAGGTCGGGCATCTCCCGCTGAACTCACACTGGACAAGCCACGCCCGATCAGTTGCCCTGCTCCCGCATGAAACCCACTTCCGCTCCCCTGACGATCGACCTGCCGGCCTCCCTCAACGAGAAAATCGAGGCCATCCGTGTGGCCCACGCCCTCCGTACCGCGAGTGAGGCCATTCGGATGGCGCTCGCGAAATTCGACCTGAGCGGCTTCCGCCGCGACGAAGAGCCGCGTATCCAGATTTCTGTGCGCATCGATTCCGCCACACGCAAGCAGCTGAAGCGAATTGCCAAAGCCAACGACGTGAGTGTTGGAGCCATCATTCGGGCGGCGCTGGATGCCGTCCCGGCGAAACGAAGGCCGTGAGCGTTTGGGCCCGGTGGGCCGGCTGACTCCGGCAACCGGAGCCGATGATGAAGCGCCCCACCCGCGAGGAACGCCACCACGTCTGCGGCCGCAAGCGCCGCTACCGGTCCGCGGGCGATGCGCTCGATGCCGCCCTGCTTGCTGGGGTGGAACGACAGAGCACGGCCTACCGGTGCCCGTTGTGCGGCCAGTGGCACCTAGCCCGAAGATTTCCCAACGCGGCAACCGCAACCGAAGATTTTCGGAGATCGTGAAATCGGGCATCGGGCATTTTCAATCTGTCATTGGGAGACCAGAACGAGTTTTCCAATTTCAAGTTGCCCGATGACCGATGCCCGATTGTCAAACTGTCGTTTCGCTCGGTATAAGATTTCTGCAATCGTCGCAGAACTGCACGATGCGGACAGATTGAAGCCCGATCCGGTGCGCGGGTTCCGTCGTCGTGTAGACGTATTCGGCGGGGTGAATCGGACCATCGAACACGGTCCGCTTTTCGCATTTCGGGCAAACTCACTCCCGTTGGTCCGTACGCGGCGCAGCCGGCGGGCAATCCGGATCTTTGATCCGACGACTGACCTCGGCCGCGGTCATCGGTTCTCCCCGGTAGAGCCTGACAATCAGCCGGAGTGCTGCACGCATCGGCTGCGTGACCGCTGGTTCTGCGTCGAAGTTGGGAGGCGGGTATTCCGACCGGTTCGGGCCGCCAAAGGGGGAAACCCGGATCCCATATTCAGCGACGATCCACAGGAGGGCGCCGAGCCTGCGCTCGTCAAGATCCTGCGCCCAAGCGGTGTGGGCGCCGTTGGCGAGACGGTCTCGAAATTCCCGGGAGAAGGCCGGAACCTGCTCCGACAACAGAGGCGACGAGAACCCGAGCGAGAATTCCGGTGAGTTCATCCCGGTGCTCGACTGGATTCTCGCCATGGTTTCCAAGGCATCTCGCATCCGTCTTTCATCCATCGAATGTGGATAGAACTGCGGTACCAGGGGCAGCCCCGTCAGGCGACTCGCTGTTCCCCAGCGCTCGCCGAACTCCCCAATCGCCAACAACAGGGCTTCCAGCGTGCCAGCATCCAGGAGGATCGTCCATCGCGAGTACTTCCCCCTTCCGGACGCCAGCTCCTCGGCCAGTTTTGGCGAAATCGTACCCGCCAGGGGGAAAATTTGGGCGCTTCGTTGCGGGGTCGACGGCATTGGCGTGAGGTTGAACGGCCGTCGCGTCCGTGGCCACGCGCGGGCGGAACTCGTGCTCGCATCCTGCGTGAATTCACGTGCATGCGCCATACTATTTCACGGGTGAGCGGGCCATCCGATGTCTTCATCGGTTTTGCCCTGCATCATCCTGCCGCTCCAGGCGGAGCCAATCCGGGGCAAGATCCTGGAGGCAAAATGATGCAATTCCGGACCAGCCGGAGGGGACGAATCGAGCCATGGTCAATCTTGTCGTTAGCAAGTGTCCCCCTGGCTGCGGCCGGCCGAGATCGCTTCACGTCGATCCCGGTTGCGAGGATTTGGGAAATCTTTGGTTGCGGCCGCTGCGTTGCGAAAAATGCGGGCCTACACCCAGGTCGCAATCTCCTCCAGCGATTTTTTCGTGATGGCCGGCACCTGCGCGCCCGCCGCGGGGTAGCCGACGACGAGCAGGAGAAATGGTTTTTCCGTCGTGGGGCGGCCGAGGATGTCGTTGAGAAACGCCATCGGGCTCGGCGTGTGCGTCAGCGTGACGAGCCCGGCCGCGTGCAACGCGGCGATCAGAAAACCGGTCGCGATACCCACCGATTCCTTGGGATAATACGTCTGCCGGCGCCGACCGTCCGGTGTGTCGTACGCGTTCACGGCGAAAATCGCGATCAACCACGGTGCGGTTTCCAAAAAGGGCTTCTCCGGTCCGGTGCCCAGCGGCGCCAACACTTCGCGCCATTCCGCCGGAGCGCGGTGCCCATAGAATTCCCGTTCCTCCGCCTCCGCCGCCGCGCGAATCCGGCGCTTCACCGCGGGGTCGGACACCGCGACAAAATGCCACGGCTGCAAGTTGGCCCCGCTCGGTGCCGTGCCCGCCGCGCGCAGGGCCAGGGCGACGATTTGCCGGGGCACGGGGTCGGGCGAGAAATCACGCACGGTCCGGCGACGACGCAGCTCGGCCAGAAACGTCTCCGCTGCCGCCGTCATCTCCGCTTCCGGCCGCCGCGTGTAACCGAGGGAAATCATCGGGGCATCCATGCGAGGCACGCTGTTGCAGCCAGCGGTGACTGTCGCGCTTTTTTCTCCGAAACGGAGCGTGAAATCAGCGGACCAAAGCTCATGCTTGCGCGAATCGCACACGCCACGTTGAGACTCGCACCACCGCCGCCCACTCGTTTCGCTCCCTCCCCGTGGCGCATCCGCGTTACACTCTCCTCAACGTCGTCGTTCGAACCGCCATGAAATCACCCTCTCCCAGTCGCCGAGATCGGATCGTCGGGGGAATCATGGGCGCGCTGGTGGGAGACGCGCTGGGGGTCCCGGTGGAGTTCTCCTCGCGTCGTGACCGCGACTCCGATCCGGTGAACGACATGCGGGCCTTTGGCACTTGGAATCAGCCCGCGGGCACCTGGTCTGACGACGGAGCCCTCTTGTTGTGCACCGCCGAAAGTCTGCTCGAAAATCCCAGCGTGGACCTCGCGGGGCAGTTGTACGTCCGCTGGAAGCACGAAGGTCACTGGGCCGTTCGGGGCAAAGTCTTCGACATTGGCAATGCCACCGGCGCCGCTCTTGGGCGAATCGCCGCCGGCACGCCGGCCGCGGTCGCGGGCGGCACGGGTGATTCCGACAACGGCAACGGTTCGCTCATGCGGATTCTGCCCGTCGCCCTGCGGTTCTGGAACGACTCTCCCGAAATCGTGGCCGACCATGCGATGGGTTGGTCCGCCATCACGCACCGTCACGCGCGGAGCCAACTCGCTTGCGCCTGCTACTGCCTCGTCGCGCGGCATCTCATGCAAGGCGCGTCGCCGGAATCGGCGGGCTCGGCTGGCGCTGAAACCTTGGGCGCAATCCTCCGGCGATTTCCCGCCGAACGTCCGCATTTCGAGCGGTTGCTCGACGGTAATTTGGCTCATTTGAGCCGTCAGGAAATCAGCAGCGGTGGCTACGTAATTGATACGCTGGAAGCGGCGCTCTGGTGTCTGCAGCAGGGGGGCTCGTTCAGCGAAATCGTCCTCCGAGCCGTAAATTTGGGTGGCGATACTGACACCACTGGATGCGTCGCCGGAGGGCTGGCCGGCGTCTGGTTGGGCAGCGACGCGATTCCGAACGCTTGGAAAGATGCGCTGGCGAAGAATCCCCCGGTGGAGGAGTTGATTGAACGCCTGGTTGGCGCGTCCTGAAAACAGGGGTTTTCAAAGTTCTTTCAAGCACACCGCCGCGGTGATCGAAATGGATCGATCTCGGCTCACGCGAAGACGCGAAGCAAACATCCCCGCCGCACGCGCCGGGGCATTTGCCGGAAACTGTTGGAGCGGGTTTACCCGGATGGCGCCTAAGTAATCCCGAGGAATTTCTTCCGGAGGCGCTTGCGGCGTTGTGTGTCTGCCAGAGTCGTGAAGTGCATGCCGCGGCTTACCGGCTGCTTCGCTCTGAGCAAGGTCTGCACCGTGAGCGAGCTGGCGATGGCTGCGGCGAGCAACACGGATTGCGCCCGGGAGGCGGCCAGGCTCACGGTCTTTCCCTGGAGGTTGCGGGTTCGCTTTCGGCGGTGGGGCAGGATGGCAAAGGAATGGGTGGCAGAGGAAAAAATCCGCCGACGTTTCATTCCCCTGCCACCCATTCCTTTGCCAAAAGTCCCTGTCGACCGCGAGAATTGCCATCGTAACAGCTATCGTCGCCCGGAAAAACTTCAGCGCCATTCGGGTTTACCCCGCGATGGATCGTCGGGCCAACCCATCGCGGCGTAAAGCCGCTCCTGCTTCCAACCAAGCCGAACACCGCACCGAATTGGTGGCGCAATTCCGTGAGGGTCCGAGCTCGGCATGACTCCCGGACCGGCTGGCCGTCGGTAAGCGGCAACGGCACAAGCATCTCGGATCGACGAAATTCGCTCACTTGGGAAAGCGTATCAGGACCCGCGTGATCGAAGAGTGGAACCGCTTTCCCTTGCACACCAGCCCAGCGTGGGCTTTGCGTACTTCGCGCCTTCGCGTGAGCCCAGACTCGATCCCGGCGCGGGGCTCGTGCAGAGTATTTCTCTCGTCGTGAGGTCGTCAGATTAACCGCCGAGTTCCCCCCACCCCCATGAAATTTTCCCCACTCCGCCCGCCCGCGGCCTCCCTCCTCCTCCCGCTCCTGCTCACGGCCACGGGCCTGGCCGCGGCGGAAATGCGCGCCGGCACCGCGACGACCGACCGCCCCAACATCGTCCTCATCTACACCGACGACCTCGGCTACGGCGATGTCGGCTGCTACGGCGCGACGAAAGTGAAGACGCCCCACATCGATCGTCTCGCGCGCGAGGGCCGGCGCTTCACCGACGCCCATTCCGCGTCCGCCGCCTGCACCCCTTCGCGTTACGCGCTCCTCACCGGTGAGTATCCGTTTCGAATCAACAACTGGGGGCCGATCTTCGGACGCATCGGTCTCATCATCGACCCGGCCAAAACCACGCTCGCGAGTTCACTGAAACGAAAAGACTACGCCACCGCCGTGCTCGGCAAATGGCACCTCGGCTTCGGCACCAAGACCCCGGACTGGAACGGCGAGCTGAAGCCCGGCCCGCTCGAACTCGGCTTCGATTACTATTTCGGCATCCCGACGGTGAACAGCCATGCGCCGTACGTGTGGGTCGAGAATCATCGCGTGCTCGGGCTCGACCCCGCCGATCCGCTGGTGTTCGGCGGCGTGCCGCCCACCAAGCTCTTCCCCGAAAAAATCATCGAGGCCCAGGCGATGTCCGGGGCCAAGGCGGCCCACGATCTCTACCAGGACGAGCAACTCGGCACCGTCCTCACCCGGAAGGCCGTGGCGTGGATTCGCGAAAAGCGCGGCACGCCGTTCTTCCTCTATTTCGCGACGCCCCAGATTCACCATCCGTTCACGCCGCATCCGCGCTTCCAGGGCACGAGCGAGTGCGGGCGCTACGGTGACTTCATCCACGAACTCGACTGGATGGTCGGCGAAATCCTGGCGACCCTCGATGAACTCAAGCTTACCGACAACACGCTCGTCATCTTCACCAGCGACAACGGCGGCATGCTCAACGAGGGCGGCCAGGAGGCGTGGCGCGCCGGGCATCGGCTCAACGGCGAGCTGCTCGGCTACAAATTCGGCGCGTGGGAAGGCGGCCATCGCGTGCCGTTCATCGCCCGCTGGCCAGGAAAAATCCCGGCGGACACGACCTCCGATCAACTCATCGCGAACCTCGACCTGCTCGCCACCTTCGCGGCGATCACCGGGCAGCCACTCGGCGCCACCGCGGGGCCCGACAGTATCAATCTTCTCCCGGCGCTGACGGGCCGTCCCGCGAAACCCCTCCGCGAACACCTCGTGCTCCAGCCTATTGCCCAAAAGAACGTCGCGATTCGATCCGGCCACTGGGTGTATATCAGTGCGCAGGGCGACGGCGGTTTCGGCGGCGTCCGCGGCGGGCCCGGCAGCGTGGCGTTCAGCCAGCGCGCGAACAGCGACATCACCGCCGACGGCAAGATCAAGCCCGGCGCTCCACCCGATCAGCTCTACAATCTCGCAGCCGATCCCATGCAGTCAAAAAACGTGGTCCGCGAACACCCCGAGGTGGCCGCCCGCCTTATCGCGCTGCTCCAGCAGCATCGCACCGATCCCCGCACCGCGCCGATGCCATGAAACCACGCCGGAGCACCCCGATTCTCGATGCCCGGTACTCGTCGCGAAATTTCTGAACAAACCACGGGGTGAGGGCACCCCGCCTCCATTAATCCTTTCTGATGAAATCCCGCCCCCTCTTGCTGTCGTTCCTCGTCACTCTCGCCCTCGGCGCCGCGTCGCTCACCGCTGCGACAACGAAGCCCGTCCAACCCAACATCATTGTCATCTTCACCGACGACCAGGGCTACGGCGACCTCGGCAGCTACGGCGCGCCCAACATCGAGACTCCGCATCTCGATCGTCTGGCGGCCGAAGGCATGCGCTTCACGAGTTTCTACGCCGCGACGTTTTGCGGGCCGTCACGCGCGCAGTTGATGACCGGCTCCTACGCGGCGCGCGTGGGCCATGCCCGCAATCCGTCGCCCAATTCCAATTTCGGGCTCCATCCCAACGAGCTGACCGTGGCTGAGGTCCTCCGGGTCGCCGGCTACGCCACGATGGCCATCGGCAAATGGCACCTCGGCGATGCGCCGGAATTTCTGCCCACCCGCCAGGGTTTCGACACCTATTTCGGGCTGCCCTACTCCAACGATATGTGGCGCTACCATCCAAAGATGCCGCCCCGGGAAAACGAGGACGCCTTGATGCAGGCGACCCGCGCGCGCGCCGCCTACACGGGCTACTCCGGCCAGGAGTCCTACTACCCGCCCAACGGCGGCTTTCCTAATGATCTCCCGCTGATGCGCGACGAAACCGTCATCGAAAAAAATCCCGACCAGCGCCAGCTCACGACGCGCTACACCGAGACCGCGCTGCAGTTCATCTCCGCACCACGTGACCGGCCGTTCTTTCTCTACCTCGCCCACGCCATGCCGCACGTACCGCTGTTCGTCTCCGAAAAGTTTGCCGGAAAATCGGCGCGCGGCCTCTACGGCGACGTGCTGATGGAGATCGACTGGAGCGTCGGCCAGATCCTGGCGCGCCTGAAACAACTCGGCCTCGACGAACACACGCTGGTCGTCTTCACGAGCGACAACGGCCCCTGGCTCGGCTACGGCATCGACGGTGGCTCGGCCGGACCGTTGCGCGACGGCAAGGGCACCACGTGGGAGGGCGGCGTCCGCGTGCCGGCGATTTTCCGCTGGCCGGGAAAAATTCCCGCGGCCCGGCGCACCGACGCGGTGGCGGGCAACATCGATCTCCTGCCCACCTTCGCCCGGCTCGCCGGCGCCGCGGTGCCGGCGGACCGCGTGCTCGATGGCCGGGATCTGTGGCCGCTGCTCGCCGGCGAAACGCCCCGCAGTCCGCATCCGTATTTTCATTACCTTGGGGGCAGCCCGGAAGGTCAGATCAATTACCGCGGCGTGCGCGACGATCGCTGGAAACTCGTGCTCAACGTCGGAGCGGATGGGAAAATTGCCGCTCGCGAGCTCTATGATCTCGGCGCCGACCTCGGCGAGAAATTCGACCGCGCGAAGCAACATCCGGAGATCGTGCGGCGCCTCGCGGCGGCCGCGCAGCAGTTTCACGACGAGCTGCGCCAGAACCTGCGCCCTGCCGGCCGCCGCAGCCGCGGTTGACCACCAGGACAGGTTGGCGAGTAACCATCCCCGCCACCAGCCCCGAGGCATTTGCCGAAAACTGCAGGAGCGGGTTCACCCCGCGATGGCTCGTCTTGGCGAAGGCATCGCGGCGTAAAGCCGCTCCTACTTCCAACCAAGCCGAAGCAAGCTGCGGGGTCTGCGACCCATCGAGGATCAAACGATCCCCGCCACCCGCGCCCACTCCATCAGCCCGCCCCGCGACGCGGGAAACCCCGCGCCGCTCCGCAGCGCGAAGTCCACGTCCCCGGGCGATTGCACGACGCCAGCCGTCAGACAGCGCTGCGCTTCGTCGACCATGATGCGCATCAATTCCCCGGCGATGTCCCGGCGGGCCGGCACCGGACCACCGGTGGATCGCCCGCTGAACAACGAGACCAGCTCTTGCTCGTTAATCATCTCGCCCTCGTCCTCGTAGCGATAAAAGCCACGACCCGCGCCGTTTTTTCGGCCTTTCAGACCGGCGGCCAGCATCCACCCGCAGGTCGTCGTAGGTGCGAACCGCCCGGGAAAATAATGCGCCAGCTCCCGGAAAATCAGAACCGTCACATCAACCCCCACTTCGTCGATCAGCCGCAACGGCCCCATGGGCCAGCCGAATTCCCGCAGCGCCCGGTCAATCTCCAGCACCGGCACCCCCTGCTCCCAGCGGCGCACCGCCTCATTTAAATAAAAAAACAACACCCGCGTGACGAGAAACCCCGGCGACGAACGGCAGGTGATCGGTGATTTCCCGAGCGCGCGCACGAAGCCGAGGGCGCGCGCCGCCGTCGCCGCCGACGTCGCCGGGCCCACGACTAGTTCAACCAGCGGCATCCGGCTGACCGGATTGAAAAAATGCAAGCCGAGGGTCCGCGCCGGATTCGGCACGTGGCCGGCAATCTCCTCGATGGGCAGCGCCGAGGTATTCGAGGCGAGCAGCGTGTCCTCCCCCACCCTCGCGACGACTTCCGTGAACAGCTTTCGTTTCGCGGCGACATCTTCGACGATGGCCTCGATCACGAGGTCACACGTGTCGAACCCCTCCCATCCGGTCGTGGTCGCAATCCGTCGCCACCCGCTCGCGGCGTCGGCGGCGCTCAGCTTGCCGCGCTCGACTGCGCCGTCGAAGAGGCCGCGCATCACCTCGCCGGCGCGGTCGAGGCATGCCGGCTGCACGTCGCGCAACAGGACGTCGCAACCGCGCGCCGCGATCCACTGGGCGATGCCGGAGCCCATCACGCCGGCACCGATCACGCCGATCCGTCTGATCCCATGTGGGAGGGGCTCCATGCCCCGACTGACCGAGGTCGGGGCGGGATCGTCGGGGCGTAAAGCCCCTCCCCCAGCCGGCCCGCCACTCATCGGGCCGGCGCCGCTGCGCCAATCGCTTCGAGTGCCTGGGGATTGTCGACGCTGGAAAGATCGCCGAGCGGCTGCCCGAGAAACGCCCGCGCGATCGCCGCCCGTACGATTTTTCCACTGCGCGTTTTCGGCAACGCGGCCACGATCAGCACCCGCTGCGGGGCGAGCGGTTTTCCGAGTTGCTGGGCGACGTGCGCAATCAGCCCGGATTCCACCGGTGCCTCCACGCCGTTTTTCAGCACAACGAAGCAGACGAGCGCGGTGCCCTTGATCTCGTCCGGCACGCCGATGACCGCGGCCTCGCCGACGGCCGGATGCGTCGCCAACGCGCCCTCGACCTCGCCCGGGCCGACCCGCTTGCCGGCTACTTTCATCGTGTCGTCGGTGCGCCCGAAGAGGAACCACTGGCCGTCCTCATCGATCTTCGCCCAGTCGCCGTGGTACCAGACTCCGGGGAACCGGCTGAAATAGGTTTCCAGATACCGCGCATCGTCGTGGAGAAAACTCTTGGTCATCGACGGCGCGGGTTGCTTGCACACGAGATGCCCCATCGTGCCCCGCGGCACCGGGCGCCCGTCATCGCCAAAGACATCCACGTCCATGCCCAGCGCCGGTCCACCGAGCGAGCAGGCCTTGAGCGGCTCGACCGGATACGGTTGCAAATGACAGCCGACGATCTCGGTGCCACCGGAGATGTTCAGCACGGGGCAGCGCGAGGCGCCGACCTGCTCGAAATACCAACGATAGCTCGTTTCATCCCAGACTTCCCCGGTCGAACCGAGCACGCGCAACCGCGCGAGATCGTGGCCGCGCGGTCCCCGGCCGTCGGGAGCCCGGAGCAACAAACGCGCGAGCGTGGGCGAAGCGCCGAGCGTCACGACTCCCAGCTTCGCGCAAATCTCCCAGATCCGATCATACGACGGATAGTTCGGCGCACCGTCAAAGAGCACCACGGGCGTGCGGTACAACAGGCAACCGATGATCTCCCATGGCCCCATCATCCAGCCGATGTCGGTCACCCAGAAAAACGGCTCGCCGGGCCGCACATCGAACGCGTAGCGCAGTTCCTTGCCCATCTGCGCCAGACACCCCGCGTGCGTGTGCACCGTCCCCTTGGGTCGACCGGTGGTACCGCTCGTGTACATGATCAGACAGGGATCTTCCGCCTCGGTGAGCTCGCACTCCACCGCCGGCCGATCACCCACGACCAGCGGATCGTGCCGCGGCACCAGGCAGACACCGCTGTGCAAGAATTCCTCCCAATCGGCGGCGTCGGTCCACACCACCCGCGCGATCGACGGCACTTGGGCGGCGGCGGCGCGCGCAATCGCGCCCGTGTCGGCGGGTTTGCCGCGACGCGTCAACGTGCCGCACGCAAACAGAATCTTCGCTTCACACGAGGCCAGCCGCTCCCGCAACGCCTCCTCCCCGTAGCCGCAGAAGATCGGCACGAACCGCGCGCCGAGCTTCATCGTCGCAAACAGCACCACGACAGTGGACACCTGCATCGGCGCATAGAGGCCCACGCTGTCCCCCCGCTGCACACCCGCCGCGCGCAGCGCGGCGGCGCAGCGGTTCACCAGCGAGGCCAGTTCCGCAAAACTCACCCGGCGCGATTCCTCCGGCCGGCCGGAATCCGCTTCGTACAACAGCGCCGTTTCCGCGCCGTGACCATCCCGCACGTGACGATCGACGCAATTGTGCGTCACGTTGATCTGACCACCGCGAAACCACCGCGTCCACGGAAAGCCCCGCGCAGTGTCGCGAACCTCCGTGTAGCGGCGCGACCACTCGAGCCCCATGTCGCGGAGCGCCTCATCCCAGAACCATTGATAACAGTGCACCGACGCTTTCCGCAGCTCCTGGAGCGACTCGATCCCGCGCTTGCGCATGAAACGCGCGACGTGTGAATCGCGCGTCCAAGGGTGATCTCCGGGCTGCCAGATGAAGTCGGTGGAACTCACAGGCGGGTTGGGGGGCGGGGCATCACCCTCACTCGGTTAAGTACTCCGCAATTTCTGTGGACTACTATCGGTCCACTTCGTCGCGGCTTGCGACAATTTGAGAAATCTTGAAATCGGGCATCGGTCATCGGGCATCTGAAAATTTGCAATGCCCGGTAAGGTCGGCCGGACGGGGGTACCGTTCCGAGATTCATTGGTCTGAAATTCCGAGATTTTAGATGCCCGATGCCAGATTTCACGATTTCCGAGATCCTCCGGTTGCGGTATCCGCGTTGGGAAAATTCATGGGTAAAGTAACCTAATAGGTTACTTTGTGGCTTGTCGGTTTTGGTGGGGGCGGGCAGCGGCACAGGGTCAATCCGGACGCTCCACGTCGAAGCGTTCGCGGGTCCTGGTGTACGCCTCGCCACCCATGCGGCCGATCAAATCCAGTTTCGCGGCGTCCGGTCTGCCGTCGGCCCCGAGCACGTCGTCGCCGACGTGGGCGAGCAGGATGCGGCCGAAGATGACATTGGCGGCGAGGGGGCCTTCGCCAATGTGTACGATTCGCTCCAGGGTGCACTCGAAGGCCACGGGCGCGGCCGCCACCCGCGGCGGACGGATGCGGGCGCTCGGCGCCGCGATGATGCCGAATTTCTCGAATTCACTTTCGCCGTACGGCAGCAGCGCGGCGCTCGCGTTCATCTGCTCGGCCAGGGCGAAGGACACGAGATTCACGACGAACTCCCCCACGGCCTCGATATTTCGCACGGTGTCCTTCTTGGTACCGTCGCGCGTGTTCACGGGCACGAACATCAGCGTCGGCGGATTCGCGGTCACACCCTGAAAGAAAGAGAACGGCGCGAGATTCGTTTTGCCGTCGGGGGCGATGGTGGAGACCCAGGCAATCGGACGAGGCATGATCGTGGAGATCATCCAGCCGTAAGCGTCGCGGGGGCGAAGTTGGGAGAAATCGAGGAGCATGCGCGGGGAGAGGTGAAAGGCGATTGGCCGGCCGAAGCCGGCACCGCAGCCAAGGCAGACGGATCAAACGGAACGCCGCAAGCCGGCACATCGGGACGGCTCCTCAAAACGGCGCGGAATTTTTCGGGTCGGCGAGCAGGGCTATAAACTCGGGATCGTCGCGGAGGCTGTCCCATTCGTACTCGGCGCGGAGCATCGGCACGGTCAGAAAACTGGGCAGGGCGAGGAGTTGCTTGATGAGCGCGACACTTTCGCGGGTGCGGCCGGCGCGGGCCAGGACGCGCGCGAGCGTCTGCTCGCGCCGCCAGCGGGCCGTCGGATAATTTCTTCCGGGATCGTCGGACACATACCGGCGGGCGGCCCCGATCGCCTCCTCGGCGCGGCCGGCGACACTGAGCGACAACACCGTGCGGAGCGCCTGCCCCTCGGGATTTTTTTCGCGCAATTTTTCGGCCAGCGCCAGCGCCGCGGCCGACGCCGCCCTGGCCTCCGGGCTCCGGCCGAGGTGGCGCAGCGCGTCGGAGTGGGCGCGCCCCAAATCGCAGCGCGTCATTTCACTTTGCGTGGGATCGGCGAGGGCTGTCGCCGCCAACTGTCGCACCTCCTCCCAACGCCGCGCCTTCAGCAGCCAATCGGTCTGCACCAGCGGGGGGAACAGCTTCAGGTTGGTGGGGATCTCCGCGCGCAAGGGATAGCGAACCCCCGCCACATCGGCGGCCAACACTTCACCACCACCCGTGGCAAAAAACCGGTCGAGCATCAGACCAAACTCGCGCTCCCGGCGCAGGGCCGTCAGCCCCCACAGCCGATTGTAAAGCGCCTTGAGTTCGAAGGGATCGATTTCGTTCACCCGCTCATAGGCTTTCAGCGCCTCCGGGTAGCGATTGAGCCGTTCGAGCGCCAGGCCGAGCAAGAGATGGACCAGCGTATCATTGGGCAGGAGACGCGCCGACCGCTGGGCGAATTCAAGGCCCCGGGCCGGCTCACCTTCAATCCGGGTCAGGTAATAGGACATCGCCGCGTCGCCGCTTGCGACATCGAGCTGCGTCGCGACCTCCGCCCAGCGCCTGGCCTCGGCCTTGTGGGGCGCACGCCGGACAGGATCCCGCTCAAACTCCCACACCTGTGCGTGGGCCGTGGAGAGGAAGAAAATCGCCCACGCGAACTTCGGGTCCAAGGCCACGACCTCTGAAAACTTTTCACAGCTCCGAGTCATGCCCGCCACGTTTTGGGCTTCCGGACTCCACAATATCTTGAGCGCCTTCAGGAACAATTCATAGGCCTGCGGATTCGACGTATAAAGCTGGGCGCCCGCCGCCCTGCCGGTCAGCTGCCGCGCCTGCAACACGCGCGCGACCTGGTCCGCGACTTCCCGTTGAATGCCGAGCACGTCGTTCGCGTCGCGATCGTAGGTCGGTGACCAGAGCAGCGACTCGTCACTCGCACGGCGCAGCTCAAGTTGGATGCGCGCCCGGGCTCCCACGCGACGGACGCTGCCGGTGATGACGTGGGCCACCCGGAGCGTGCGCGCGATCTCGAGCAGGGTGGCCTTGCTGTCCTTGTAGTGCAGCGCCGCGTTGCGCGAGATCACCTTCAGGTCGGAGAGCCGCGAGACGGCGGCGACGATGTCGGCGTGGAGGCCTTCGCTGAAAAACGCATTGTCGGGATCCGGGCTGAGATTCTCGAACGGCAGGACGACAACGGATTTATCGGAAACGGCCGCCGCGGTTTCCCGCGGCGGGGTCTGGCGCGAATCCGCGGCTCCCGGCTGGCCCGCCACCCGCGGCCACCACCAGAGGCCGGCGGTGATCGCCACCGCCAACGCGGCCGCGGCCGCCGCCATCTGCCAGCCCGCCGTGCGCCGCACGGACCGCCCCGCTTGGAGCGCGGTCAGATCCACCAGCAACGCCGCGGCGTCGCGATAACGCCTGGCCCCCGCCGGTTCGCACGCGCGCAGGATCACGTCGTTCAGGCGGAGCAGCGCGCGCTGGTCCGGCAGCCGGCTCAGTTCCGCGGGCAACTGCGGAAACTCCTGCTGGTCGAGGCCCGTCGCGAGTTCGTAGATCACCTTGCCGAGCGCATAGACATCCGCCGCAGGCGAACCCGGCCCCTCCGGCGGCACAAAGCCCTCCGTGCCGATAAAGGTCTTCGCCTCGCCCTCGGGTGACACCAGGCCGATGTCCGCCAGCTTCGGCACGCCGCCCACGAGGATCACGTTCGACGGCTTGATGTCGCGGTGCACCAATCCGCGACGGTGCAGCGACGCGAGGACGCGCGCCAGTTCCACGCCATATTTCACGCTCTCCTCCGCCGGCAGCCGCCCGCGGCGCGTGCGCAGCGCGGACAGCGTCAGCGGCGTGTAGCTCGCCGCGACGATCTCCCGCCCGCGTTCGACGTCGTCGGCCAGCTCCATCACGTAATAGAAATACTCCGCCGCGTCGTTCCGCCCCACGTGCAGGAGCGCCATCTGGATCGATTCGCCGAGAGAGACTTCCGCAAACTCCTTCAGCCCGCGCCACTCCCGCTCGTACGGCGCCGCATCCGTGAAGCGCGCGCGCCACACGATCTTGATCGCCCGCCAAATTCCCGTCAGCCCACGCGCCAGCCACACGTCGCCGTAGCTGCCGCTGCCGATCTTGCGCAGCAGCTCGTAATCGGGAATCACCGGGCTCGAGGGAGTGTTGACCCGCGGCTCCCGACCCGGGCCTTCCCCGGTCGGGGGCCGGGAAACCGGCAACCCCTGCAAGTTGCCCAGCAGCCCGCGCACGTGCGCGAGGAAGGGCCCGAGCTTGGACTCATCGCCGGACCCGCCCGGAGCCCGCCCGTCCTGCGCCGGTTGAATCGATTGCAGGGACAGCCGCGTCCACTGCACGGCCAGGAACGCCTCCGGCACGAGGGCGACGCGCTCGGGCGTGTCGTCGATGCACACGGGCACGATGAACGGCAGCCCCTTGGCCTTTAGCAGCGAACGTTGCTCCGCGAGATGCCACTCCAGGCGGAAATAGCCCTCGGTGCGCTGCTGGGTGTTCGCTGAGATCACCGGCACGAACAGCGCGCATTCGCGAATCTGCCGCCGAATCGCCCGATCCCACTCATCACCCCCGCGCAACTCGTTTTGATCGAACCACACTTCCATCCCCGCCGCCCGCAAGCTCTCCGCGAGACGAACAGTTGCGACGCTGTCTTCCCGGGCATAGCTCAGGAAAACCGCAGACGGTGGGGGACTGCCTGACGCGCTCGACATCGCCGGACATGGAGCCAGCCCACCGCAGGGCACGCCAGCGGAAAACGAGTCAGTCGAAAGCGGACGCCCCGTTCAGGTAGCTGCGAGCGCCAGCGAGTGGTCGGCCGTCCGCTCGCTGGCGCTTGCAGCTACGCCAGCCAAGCCGAAGCAAGCTTCGGGTATCGGACCCGCCGCGAATTAACCAGCCGCACTTGGATGGAAATCCCAGACTCCAGATGACTGATTCTCGAGTGGCTGATGTCGCTTCGCTCGGAAGAGGATTTCCGAAATCGTCGCAGTCACGATCGAAGTGCGCCCCCACCCTTCACCCCACCTGCGTCTTCAGTTTCTCCACCTCGGCCTTGAGCAGCTTCGTCAGCCGGTGGCCGATCACATAAACCGACGCCGGATTGACTCCGAGTTCCGACGACACCTTGAGCATCGGCCACCCCTGCCGCACGTAGAGTTCGAATACCTGGAAATGGAGTGGTTTCACCTGTCGCGCGAGCCGCTCCAGCGCCATCGCCAGCACATGCTGCTGCCACTCGCGATCCCACGCGTCCTCGTCTTCCCCCGGTGACGGCACCCGCTCCAGCGTGCCCGTGCCGCCCGCGGGGTCATCGTGTTGGACCGGCGATGGCGAGTGCGCCGGCGTTTTGCCGCGACTTTCAAATTTGTCCGCGATCCGCCAGTGGGTGAGCTTCATCAGCCAGCCGCGAAACGAACCCAGCTCCGGGCTGGCATCGAAGTCCTTGATCGTCTCCGCCACCCGCTTGAAGACGTCCTGCGCCACATCTTCCGCATCCTCGTGGCCGAGCCCCGCACGCCGCGCGCGACCGTAGACGAGCCGACGGTACAGCCGGTGGAACTCCTCCCAGCTCTCGCCATCCTGCCATTCGCGGACGCGAAACAGCAGCGTGGGGCGGGTGCGGAGGGTCGAGCCGGGGTCGTCGGACATGGTGGTCATGCCGGGTTACACGGCGGGGGACGGCCAGATCTTTCAAGGAAAGCGACCCTGGAGAAAAGATTTTTCATCTTTTTTGTAAGAATGGGCCCGGCGCGCAGGTGTAGCGCCCTACGTTAACCATTCGTTCACGCTTCACCCACCAAATCCATGAATGATACCCGTCCAATCCTCCGCCAGACAGCCCACCCATCGTTGCAACGAGCCACGTCCGCCGGGACTTTCCTCACCGCGCTGGCGTTGGCCGGTCTGGTCAGCCACGCCGCCGCCCAGTCGGCTCCCACCAGCCCCGCGGCGAAAGCCGACGTGACCATGCTCGAACCCGTGGTGGTCACCGCGCAGCACCGTTCCGAACGACTCCAGGATGTGCCCATCTCCATGGCGGTGATCCGGGTCAATGGCGACACCGCGGAGAGCACCCACGCGATCACGCTGAAGGACGTGGCGCAGCTCATCCCCAATTTCTCCTTCGTGGAGGGCAATCGCGTCGACACCCTCACAATGCGCGGCGTCGGTGGCGGCGGGCGCCAGATCGCCCTCGACACCCGCGTGGGCGTCTATCTCGACGGTTCCTACGTCGGACAATCCCAGGCGTTGGCGATGCCGCTGACCGATATCGAGCAGGTGGAAGTGTTGCGCGGACCCCAGGGCCATCTGTTTGGCCGCAATACCGTGGCCGGCGCCGTCAACCTCACCACGCGCGAACCCTCGGCCACTCCGGAGGGTCACGTGCGTTTCGGCATGGGCAACTACGGTAGTTTCCTCGCCGAGGGCAGTTTCTCCGGATCGCTCGGCCAGGACGTGCGCGGCAAGATTTCAATCAAACACGAGAAGCGCGACGGCTATACGAAGAACCTCGCCGGGACCGACGTCGACAGCGTGGATAATACCGGGGTGCGCGGGCAGCTCGTATTTCAGGCCACGCGTGAGCTCAAGATCCGCCTCTCGGGCGACTACGCCAAGCTCAAGAACCTGTCGCCGATCGGTCAGCCCACTGCTGACTTTTTCGGCTTTCCGCTGCGTCCGGCCGACCAGCTCCCGGAGCGGACCGTCAGCATGAACATCCTGCCCGTTGACGACCACACCCTCAAGGGGGCCAGCCTCCAATTCGACTACAATGTAGCCGGCCTGGGCAACCTGACCGCGATCACCGGCTACCGGGGCACCAAGTGGTATCAGCTGAACGATAACGACGGCACCAAAGCGGACATCTTCAACACGATCTTCCACGACAATTTTAAGCAGCTCTCTCAGGAAGTGCGCTTCGCCTCCTCCACCAAGGGGGCGCTGCGCTACACCGCCGGACTTTATGTCCTGAGTGAAAACTCCGACACGGATCGTTGGGGCCGTGGTGGCCCTGATATGGCCATAACGCTCGTCCGGTTTCCTCCCGCCCCTTTCTTTCCGCAGGTGCCGGCTCCGTTGGGCACCGGGTTTGGCTTGAACCCCGGTCAGATCGGCCGGAACTGGGGCACGGTCAAAACCAAGGCCTATGCGCTTTTCGGATCGATCGATTACGACCTGACGCCAGCGGTCACTCTCAACCTCGGCGCGCGTCAGACCAACGAAACCAAGGATCTCTTCTACAACCTGGACCCCACCAATACCGGTCCCTTTCTCAGCCTCGCCAACGTCAGAAATCTTCGGGACAGCCGGTCCGATAATAAATTCACGCCGACGGTCGGGCTAACGCTGGCCCTAAGCAAGAATCACACGGCCTATGTGAAATACGCGACCGGCTTCAAGAGCGGCGGTTGGAACATGGATTTCATCGGCCAGGACGTGATCGACAGCGGCATCCGCTTCAAACCGGAAACCGTGGGCAGCCTCGAAGCGGGACTGAAGGGCACCGCACTCGGGCAGCGCGTGCAGTATGACGTGGCGGTGTTCCAGAGCAAATTCCGGAACTACCAAGTGTCACAGTTCATCGTGCTCGGAGGCGGCGCGGCGTTCTTCAACCTGCGCAACGCCGCAAAAGTCGAAACAAGTGGAATGGAGGCCAGCGTACGCGCCCGGGTGATCGGACACCTGACGCTCGGAGCGAGCATCGGCGTGCTCGATGCCAAGTACAAAAGCTTCCCCGGTGGCATAAGGTCACCCGCCGATGTACCGCTGGAGGCAGCGGGTCTGTCTTTGGAGGACGCGCCCAAACTAAGCGGCGCGGTGACCGCGAGCTACAGTCGGACCCTGCCCTCGCTTGGCGGCCGGCTGGACCTCTACGGAGAGTGCAGTTTTCGCAGCAAGGCCGAAGTCGGTCTCGACGCCCCGATCCGGCAGATCGACGGCCGCTCGGCCATCAACGCGCACGCGGGCTACACGCCGACTGGCACGCAATGGACGGTAGGTCTGTGGGCCCGCAATCTCGCCGACCAGGACTACATGGTCTCACGCAACCGGGATCTCTTCGCCAACCAGTTCGTAAAACACGGCGAACCGCGGATGTTCGGAGCCGACGTGCGGTACCGTTTCTGAGCTAAAGTCATGCTCAATCGGACCTCGTCGGGGAGCGCAGCCCTCCGAAGCAAAGGATTCGTTTCGGAGGGCGACGCTTCGTCGTCGCCGAGTGCGGACGATCGGACGCCTGAGTGTTGATGCCGAATCGAGTTCACTTTCGTTCCGGCCCACAGGTTTGCAGCAGGTTGCTCCCCACCCCGCCTCACGGCGACGCAGCTGCCTTTTGCTTCGGCTGCCCATACCAACATCGGGATACGACGTTCACGCTCTGATTTCATCCATGTGATAACGCACGAGGAGCGCTTGCCCAACCGCCCCAATGCGATCGGCCGGCGGTTCCTCGGCGGTTGGGAAACCGCCGCTCCCTGAGAAACGATCAAAATCGTCGCAGAAATGCACGATGCGGACGGAAAAACTTATGCGCCATCCGGGTTTGCCCCGCGATGGCTTGTCGTTGCGAATGCATCGCGGCGTAAAGCCGCTCCGAAACCCCACCAAGCCGAGGCAAGCTTCTGCCTGAAGGGCCCAACGTGAATCAAGCCTCCCTTGCTTCCGCCGTGTCCTTCGCGGCCCGCAGCACCCGCAGCGTGTTCCCGCCCCACAGCTTTGCCAGGTCCGCCTCGCTCCAGCCACGAGCCACGAGCGCCCGCGTGATGTTCGGGTAATCGCTCACATCGCGCAGCCCCTCGAAGGCGCCGCCACCACCGTCGAAGTCGCAGCCGATGCCCACGTGGTCGACGCTCATCACCGCCACCGCATGTTCGATGTGGCGGATGAAATCCTCCAGGTTCGCCGGCGGATTCGGATGCCGCGCGCACACGACGTCGTAATCGCGGTTCTCCGCCGCCCGCATTTCCTCCGTCGGCACGGCGTCCTTGTAACGCATCAACACCTGCGCGATCGCGGCGGTCCGGCCATTGTCCGGGTCATCCCGCAGAGCGACCGGCAACGCGTTGATCTGCAGCACGCCGCCCTGGGCCGCCAGCGCCCGGAGCAGTTCGTCGCCGACATTGCGCGGATGATCGCACATCGCCCGGGGACCGCTGTGCGAGAGCACCACCGGCGCCCGCGACACGTCCAACAAATCCCGCAGCGCCTCGTCGCTCGCGTGCGAGGCGTCGAGCACGATGCCGTGGCGGTTGCAATCCGCGACCACTTCGCGACCGAACGGGCTCAGGCCGCCCCACTCCGGCCCGCGCGGATCCGTCGACGCGTCGGCCACGTCGTTGTTGAGCATGTGCGTGAGACCAATCATGCGCACCCCGAGCCGGTGAAATTTCTCCACGTGCGCCACCTCTCGGCCGAGCGAGTAGGCGTTTTCAATGCTGAGAAAAAAGGCCCGTTTCCCCGCTGCTTTCAACTGGAGCGCCGCCGCCGCCGTCATGGCCAGGCCACAGGTCGTCTCGTTTTCCCGCAAGACCTCGTGCGTCCGCGCGAAACATTTCAACGCGATCTCATGGGCGACGGCCAGCCCCTCCGGTGACCGCGCCGCCTGCCCGACGTACACCGCCAGCACCAGCGCATCAATCCCGCCTTCCCGCATCCGCGGGAGGTCGCATTGCGTGCCGTCAACGGCGTAATCGTGTCGCGCGCCAAAATCCCAGCCCGGCCTCAGGAAGCTCGCGGTGGGCGTATCGATGTGGGTGTCGATGGTGAAGAAACGATCGTGCAGCGCGCGGGCCGTCAGGTCGGTGGGTTCGTTCATCGGCGGCGGGGTTTGCGGAACCAGGGCTGCGCCGCTTTCGGCATCGGCGGCAATCCGCCGCAGCTCATCTCCTGCTCGGCCAGCATTTCGTCTTTTGCCGACTGGCCACCGAGCAGTTTCACGGCCGCGGCGTCGAGCCCGAGCTTGCGCATGGTGGTGCGGAGCGCGCTCCGCATCTCGGGCTTGTGCCAGAAAAAGAAGCTCCGTTGCGCTTGCTTTTCCTCGGGCGTGCGGGCCACGCAGACCGGCTGCTGGTCGTACGGATGCACGCCGGTCGCGTAGATCTCCGTGGCCACCGTCATCGGCGTCGGCGTGAAGTCCTGCACCTGCTCGAGCTTGAACCCGAGCGCCTTCGTTTCGACCGCGAGGTCCGCCATGTCCTTCGCCGTGGAGCCCGGATGCGAGCTGATGAAATACGGGATGATCTGCAGGTGAACCTTGTCGAACTTCTTCTTGGCCGCGTCGAACTTCGCCTTGAACCGGTGGAAATAACTGAACGACGGCTTGCGCATCACCCGCAACACGTCGTCCGAGGTGTGCTCGGGCGCGACCTTCAGCCGGCCCGACACGTGATGCTGGACCAGTTCGTCGACATAGCGTGCGTGACTCTGCTGCGCCGCCGGCGTGGCATGGTCGTGCAGGAACAAATCGTAACGCAGGCCGCTCGTGACAAACGCGTGCTTCACGCCCTCGGTCTCGCGCACCGCCTTGTAAATTTCAAGGAGCGGCGTGTGGTCGGTGTCGAGGTTGCGGCAGACACCCGGCCAGATGCAGCTCGGGCGCACACACTCATCGCAGATCCACTGCTCGAGGCCCTTCATCTTGTACATGTTCGCCGACGGCCCGCCGAGGTCGGTGATGGTGCCACGGAAGTCGGGCATCTGCTTGATCGATTCGACCTCCTTCAGGATGCTCGCCTTGCTCCGGCTCGCCACAAATTTTCCCTGATGCGCCGAGATCGTGCAAAAACTGCACCCGCCAAAACAGCCGCGGTGCATGTTGATCGAGTGCTTGATCATCTCGTACGCCGGGATCGGCCCGCGTTTCCGATAGCGCGGATGCGGCAGCCGCGTGTACGGCAGATCGAAGCTCGAATCGATCTGCCCCTCGCCCATCGTCGGAAACGGCGGGTTGACCACGAGCATCCGCCCGCCCGACGGCTGGAGCAGCCGGCCCGCCTTCACGCGGTTCGACTCGGTCTCGATGTTCTTGAAGTTTTTCGCGTAGAGCGTGCGGTTCGTCAGGCACTCCTCGTGCGAATGCAGCGTGAAGTCGTCCCAGTTCTGGTTCTTCGGCAACGGCGCTCCGGCCGGCAACAGCACCGCCGTTTGCGCAATCGTCTTCAGCGAGGCGAAGGGCACCCCGCGTTTCAACAACCGCATGATCTCGAGTAACGGCAGCTCGCCCATGCCGTACACGAGCAGGTCCGCCCCGCTCTCCTCCAGAATGCCCGGCTTGAGCGTATCGGACCAATAGTCGTAGTGCGTGACGCGCCGCAGGCTCGCCTCAATCCCGCCAATCAGCACCGGCACTTCCGGAAACAGCTGCTTGAGGATCCGGGTGTACACCGTCACCGCGTAATCCGGCCGGAACCCGTGTTCGCCGCCCGGCGTGTACGCGTCCTCCTGCCGCAGCCGCTTCGCCGCCGTATAGCGATTCACCATCGAATCCATACACCCGGACGTCACGCCGAAGAAGAGCCGCGGGGCGCCGAGTTTCTTGAAATCGCGCAGGTCGTCCCGCCAGTTCGGCTGCGACACGATGGCCACGCGCAGCCCTTCGCGTTCGATCATGCGCCCGATCACCGCCGTGCCGAAGGCCGGATGATCGACGTAGGCGTCGCCGGAAATGATGATGACGTCGACGTACTCCCACCCGCGCGCCTCGAGTTCGTCGCGCGTGGTGGGCAGCCAGCGGGCCGGATCCCAGACGGGATCGCGCACGTTGGAAGCGGTCGAGGTGGGACTCGGGTGCAAGGGAAGGTCTGACGCTCGCCGCGCATCGCGCGAAGCGCAAGCGCGGTCCGCGCGAACAGGATCGTCTCATGGTCCGCACAGTCCACCGCAGCCCGCGTGGTCGCACCGGCGGACCGGACCACGACCGCGCTGTTTCCAGGAGGGTCTGGACTATGGTTTCACGCGCTTCGCGTTCCACTCGATCTTGCGGGCGGCACCGCCGTCGGTGCCCGGCACCTCGATCTCGCCCTTGATGGCGTCGCCCTCGACTTTCCCGCTGAACTTGAGCGTAAACTTGTTGCCGCCAACTTCGCGCTCGACCGCAAACGCGAGCTGGTCGTCTTTGAACGACACGGTGGCGACGGCGGTCGCTCCATACGAATTGCTGTAGTTGCCGGCGAGCTTGCCGTCCTTCAGCGCGAGCGTGAGCGTGGTTTCGACTTCGCCGTTGGGCGTTTCGATTTTCCATTTCCAAGTGCCGGCGGCGTCGGCGGCGAAGGCTGCGGCCGCAAACGCACCCGCGGCGAAAAACGAGCAGAGGTGGCGAAACAATTTCATGGTAAGAAACGTCAGGGTTGGGGACCGCCAGCCCACCGGCGTCCGCGCGCCGTGGCGAGCGTATTGTCGTCCCCCCCGGACGAACGGGTACGTCTCCGAGTGGACGTGGCGAGTCGGAGTGCGGAGCGGAGGAGGGGCGCTTGCCGCGTTGGGCTGCCATCCATTCGAATCGCGCATGCCTGCGACGATTTTGATGGCCACGAAAAGGCACGAAAAATCGGCTCCAGGGCACAATTCGTGGGTGAAACGAGTGTATAAGTCGAAAGCGTGAGAGAATTCAAGGCAGCTGGGAAAGGGGCGGGTTGGGCAACTATCGCACCCACGTCCTCGCTCGCTCGGGGGCGGCCGGCGTGCTTT
>SXSC01000290.1 GCA_005792355.1 Opitutaceae bacterium | reverse complement strand
CCAGCGGTCGGAAATGACTGATCGCGGGGAAGACTTCGGCCCAAGCACCGGAATTTTGGGTAGGAAGATTTTGCTGGTAGGAAAATTTTTCGGAGACCGACCAGCCCACATGCAGCCACGAACCAAGCTGCAGCTGTTTCTTGAGAGTCAGTCGGATCCGATCCCCCTGAAAATCCAGTTTCCTAGCAGCTGTTGTTGCCGAGATGGGAAGTCGCGCCGAGGACCCAGAGTCGGACCTCGCTGGAGGCGTTGCCGCCGAGGACGGGACGGTCCTGCACGAGGACGACCTCGAGGCCGGCGCGGGCGGCGGTGATGGCGCAGCACGTGCCGGCGAGACCGCCGCCGACGACCACGAGATCGGCGGTAAGATTTTTCTGGGTGAGCGCGCGAAAGGCGACGGGAGGGTGAAGGTGCATGAAAGGGAGGTGGAAGTTATGCGACGGAGAGGAGATCGGCGGCGCAGGCGTGGGCGGGATCGCGGGCGAGCACTCGGCGGAGCATGCGGCGCGCGGCGGCCCGCTGACCGAGGCCGAGAAGGGCTTGGGCTTCGAGGAAGAGGGCGGTCGTGCGCTGACGGGCGGAGAGATCGTCGGCAAAGAGCAGCATCGTCGGCAGCGACGTGGCGAAATAGTCGATCGTCGCGGGCATGACGGCGAGCTGGCGGGCGTGGGCGAGGAGCGCGCGGAGGAGTTTGGCGGCCCGCGCGGCCTGACCGATGCGGCGCTGCGCGAGGACGGTGTAGTAGGTCAGCTCGGAAAATGCGCGCACCCTCATGGCCTGGAAGTCGCCCCGGAAGTCGGCGGCGGTTTGCCAGTGGCGGCGCGCGGCGGCGCGGTCTCCGGTGGCGGCGCAAGCTTCGCCGAGGTAAAAGTGCAGGTGGCTCGCGTTGGCGAGGAGGTGCCGGGCTTCGCCAAGATTTTCCGGGGCGGCAAGCGCGCGGGAAAATTCGGCGTGCGCGGCGGCGGCGTCGCCGGCGAAGAGCGCGGCGCGACCGAGGAGAAGATGAGTGCGGACGTGTTGGCCGAGCGCGGAGCCCTCGCCGCCTTCCCACGGTTGGAAGCGGCGGGTGCCGACGACAGGCAGGGCACACTCGGGCCGGCCGAGCTGGTTGTGGAGGGCGCAGAGTTCGAGCGAAAGATCGTCGCGCGCGGCGACGAGCGCGGGGTGGCGGGCGAGCGTGCGGAGACGACGCGAGGGGGAAATGCCGAGGCGTTTGGCGAGCTGGTCGGATTCGTAAAGGAGGCGGGCGTCGCGCGGAGCGGCGCGGCGGGCGGCGGCGTAGGCGCGGCGGGCGGCGGCAGGTTTTTTGAGAATGTTGAAATACCCGAGACCGAGGCAGCGCCATACCACGGCGTCGCGGGGGGCGAGGCGGGCGGCGTGTTCCCAGTGCGTGATCGCTTCGCGGTGGCGGCGGCGGTCGTAGAGCCAGTGCCCGAGTGCGGTGTGAGCGAGAGCGTCGCGCGAATTAACGGCGAGGGCGTGCCGGAGAACGCTGTATTCCTCGAGGCGCGCGGGGAAACAGTAGTCGCCGGGCGCGCGCGCGGCAGCGCGGAGGTGCGCTCGGATCACGGCGGGCCGATCGCCCATCTTGTGGCAAATCCAGGCGCGGTAGTAGCCCACGAGGGGAGCGGTGCCGGAAAGCGGTTCGGGGGTGGTGGCGGCGAGGAGGTCGAGGGCTTCGGCGAAAAAACGGGCGCGGGCGCAGTCGAGCGCGAGGTCGAGGCGGACCTGCGTATCGGCGGCGAAGGGCTCGCCGAGAAGGTGGCGGGCCCAGTGGTCGAGCGGGTCGAGGGCGAGGTTGGCGCGGAGTTGCGCGGTGGCTTCGGCTTCGCGGCCCAGACGGCGGAGGACGAGGGCGCGGAGAGCGCGGGCGCGAAGGTTCCCGGTGTTGACGCGCAGGGCGCGGTCAAGGTGGTCGAGGGCGCGGGGCCAGTCGCGGCGGGCGCAGTCGATCTCGGCAAGCGCGTGAAACCCGGCGGCCTGCCAAGCATGGTTCCACGTCGCTTTGTAGAAGGCAGCGTAGGCTTCGGCGACTTTCGTTTTTGCCGTCTCGGTTTCCGATTCCCCGAGGGTCTGGAGCGAGAGACAGCGGCCAAGTTGGTAGGAGGCCTCGCCGTCAGCGGGGTTGGGATTTCGAGAGGTGAGGCGGGCGAGACTGGCGCGGAGATGCGATTCGGCGGCGGAGAATTCGCCACGACGGAGGTGCCAGCGGCCGAGGGCGAGGTGGCAGCGCGAATCACCGGGATCGCGGCGGAGCGCTTCGCGCCAGTAGAGCTCGGGGGCGCGCGTGGCGTGACGGTATTGTTCGAGATGCAGGCCGATGAGATAGAGTTCATCGGCTCCGGCGACGGCGGCGGGGGCGGGCGGTTCGGTTGCGGCTTGCGCGGCCAAGGCGGCGGCGGTGGGCGGGGTCGCTGGCCGGGGCGAGTAACGGATGAGTTCGGTGCCGTCGGCGGCGAAGGCGGCGAGCGTCAGCGAGGAGGCGAGCGAGCCGCGAGGGAGGGCGACGTTTTCGAGGAGCGGAGCGGCGGGCGAGAGATCGCGGCGGAAGGTGGCGAGGATTTTTTCGCCGCGACGGAGGACGACGGTGGTGGCGGGCTGCGGCGCCGTGACGGCGACGCCGAGGCGGGCGGTGCGGGCGGTGACAACGAGGCTGACGGCGGCCACAAGATTGGCGTGTTGGGCGGGTCCGATGTTTCGAATGGGATACCAGTGCTGGCTCCAGGTTTTGGTTTCGCCAGGCTGGAGGTGGGAGAAGTCGGGCTGGTTGTCAGTGAAGACGCCAGCCATGAGCTCAATGTAGGGAGCGTGTTCGCCCTGCGGGTCAGCATCGGTGAGGTTGCGGTCCCAAGCGTAGCCGAACTCGTGGTTGCCCCAAGTCCATTGCTTCTTGCCCGGCGAAATGTGGTGATCGGCGACGTGGACGAGACCGGCCTCGGCGCGATGATCGTAGCCGCCGTGAAAATCTTCGCGCGAACCCATCACCATGTAGGAAGTGGGCACGGGAATGTTGGCATACCAACTGAGATCGTTTGCCGCGTAGCCGCCGGTCGGCGGATATTGACGCGGGCGTTCAGACATTGGGACTCCGGCGCGGGCGCGGGCCGCGTAGTCCACGCCGTAGTAACGGCCCGAGCAGAGCGGGAAGGTGCTCATGGCGCGCTTGGCGTGGTCGGCGACGACGGTCGCGTCGGGCGGGAAAAAACTTTGGTAGTGCTCGTGGACGCGCGTGGCAACGTTCGCCCACCAAAGAAAAGTTTGGGCGTCGTCGGTGCGATTATAGACGCGGGCCTTCAACTCGAGGACGGCGCGGCCGGGGTGGAGGCAGACGCCGTGCATGCCTTTGAGGCGCGCCATCGGTTCGTGTTCGCCGAGCCAGACCGTGACAGCACCTTCGGCGTGTGACTCGACGTGGACGTCGGCGGGCATAAACGTCGATGGCCGGTGGTGCTGGGGCCAGTTGAACTCGATGCCGCCGCTGGCCCACGGGCCGGCGAGGCCGACGAGGGCGGGCTTGATGACGGGCTGGTAGTAGATCGCGTCGTAGCCGTTGGTCTTATCGAGCAGACGGTGGATGCGGCCGCCGAGCTGCGGGAGCAGCATCACGTGGAGAAATTCGTTTTCGAGAAAGACGGCGTCCCAATCGTGCGGGACGTATTTTTCGGCAATGCGGTCGTAGAACGGCAGCGGATAAACGCGGCCGCTGGAGCCCTGGTAGACGCGCGACTCGAGAAACATCGGGTTGCGGTCGGGCGCGGCCGGCAGGTAGGTGGGCAGCGTGACACGTTTACGGGTGACGGTAACAGGCATGGGAGCGGAGAGCGCGCTCAGGCGGCGCGGCGGCGGAGTTGCCAGGCGAGGAGCCACGCGAGCGGGTGCAGGAGGAGCAGGAAACCGAAGGCGGGATCGTAGGACAGGTTGGTCACAAGGGAGCCGACCGCCTTGTTCATCATCAGGCCGCCGAGTGAGCTGCCGGCGGCGATCACGCCAAAGGCGAAGGCGAGTGAACCGCGCGGGACGAGACCGAGGAAAAACCGGCACACGCCGAGGGACGTCGCGGAGCGGGCGAAGCCAGTGAGAATATTGGAGATCGACCACCAACCGACGAAGAGCGCCAGACTCCAGCGGACGCCGAAGCGGTCGACGATCTTGCCCGAGAGGATGAGCGCGATCGTGTAGGCGATGAGAAACCAGTTGAGGACGGAAGCGTAGTCTTCGTTGGAGAGAGCGAGATCCTTCTGAATGGTGGGCGCGAGGATCGAAAGTGCCTGCCGATCGACGTAGTTGAGGACGGAGGCGAAAAAGATCAGCGAGACGATCCACCAGCGGAGATGCGGGATGCGGGGCACGGGGCTTGGGTCGGGTTGAAAGCGAAAAACGGAGTGGAGCGATGAGGCTCAATCGGTCGATCGCGCGGGACAATACGGCGGTTGGTGATGCCGTTCACCGGCGAGCCGTGCGGAGGGCTGGCAGGCCTGAAGTCCCGGAATGGGCAGTGTGGTCATTTCCACGAGAAAACGGAGAGGTCCCATTGGTTGCGCCAGCGAGTGATCGGGCGGTCGCCTTCGAACTCGATCGGGAGCCAGATGAAACCGGACGTGATCGGATTCTGCGGCAGCTTGATGTCGAACATGGCAATCCACGCGTCGCGGCGGCCGGCGACGGGATAGACAAACGTGCTTTGGCCGCCGAAGGTTTGTTCGGGGCCAAGATTGTTGTGCGGATTTACGCCGCGCACGGGATTGCCGAGGTCCTGATACGGGCCGGTGACCCGATCCGCCACAATCATGCGGGCGGCGTTGGGCGCCCAGCCGGTGCTGCCGGAACCGAGGGAGGATTTGAGGGCAGAAGTGGGCAGAGGGTGCATGATTGGCCGACGCAAGGTGCAACGGGCCGATTAATATTTCAGACTGGTGGTGAAGCGGATTTCCCGGCCGGGTGGCGTAAACGCAGCGGCCGTGAGTTTCATTTCCTCGAAGAGATTGGTGACATTCACACTGAGCACGGTGCTGAGTTTCGTCCCTCAGCAGCGGGCGTGGAGGGCGTGCTGGTCTGCGCCGAAAGTTCCGCGGCGCTGACGAGGAAAAGACAGGTGGCCGACCAACGAGCGGGAGTCGTGCGAATCAGCGATGGAGCGAATGGCGTGGTCATGGTGTAACAGCGTGCGGGTTAAACGGACAATGGGCCGATGAAGGCAGCGTGGATCCCGCGGGTGCGGACGCAATTGTCGTGTCCTTGAACCCCTTCAATTCGGAGACGAGCGGGCATCGCGACGGCGTGACTTGGGTCGACCCAATGGGCTACCCCGAAGGCCAATCCAAAAGGGTCAGCCTGTTGCATGTTGCATTGGCGGATTGGTCCAGAAGCTGGGCCAACTGGGCGGTTATCGGCGACCGAGCCAGCAGACGGCGGCGCGTAATGAGGCTGGATGCGGCAGGCGAAGTTGTTCGGCAATCCAGCGCCAGGGAGCTCCAGATGTCCGGCGAACCAGGCCGGCGACTTCTACCTTCCAACGTGGGGCCCGTCGGGAAGCGACGATCTCCGTGACTTTGATCCGGTGATGATCGAGGGCCTGCTCGAAGGCGGTCTGCAGCCAGTGCATCCCCTCGCTGAGGTTCGGGAGCGGGGTGGTGAGGGCCAGGTGGAAGTGGTTGCGCATGGCCGCGAAGGCGTGGACCACCCAATCGAACCGTTGGCAGGCTTCTCCCAGCGTCCGTTCGAACGACCTGGCTGCGCCTGGGGTGGCGAAAATATCCCGGCGATAGTTGCCGCGATTGATGACGTGATAAATCGCGTGGGGAAACTGGACACGAAGTCGACGGGCCATGCTGGCAGCAGGAGGTCGTCGCGCCGGAACGACCAGCCCCCCGTTACCCCAATTCATGGGTGATCAGAAGTGCACGAGGATTTTTGCCGAAGTGGCCGTAGGGCCAATGCAACATGCAACAGGCTGACCCCCTCGGGCGGCGGGCATCGGTGTCTTGTATCCCCGTTGGACTGACGAGCAGGAGCTCCGCTCCGCGCCGCAGAATCGACGGTGGTGCGATTTGCGCGCATCGGAGTCTTGCGGCGAGGAACACGGCACGGGTGGCGTTCGGTGGATTCTTCAT
>SXSC01000289.1 GCA_005792355.1 Opitutaceae bacterium | reverse complement strand
TGTTGGAGGTGGTCTCGTCCGCGGCATGGATCATCTTGGCGCCGGTGTCCTGGTGCTGGCCGTCGTTGGCGAGCGCGATGGAGATGACTTCGCCGCGGGCCTTGCGGCCCTTGAGGACGACGCCCGGATATTTCATCGTGAGCCGGCTGCCGATGTTGCAGTCGATCCACTTGATCTCGGCCTCCTCGTGGGCGACGCCGCGCTTGGTGACGAGATTGAAGACGTTGTTCGCCCAATTTTGGACGGTGATGTACTGGATTTTGGCGCCCTTGAGCGCGACGAGTTCGACGACCGCGCTATGGAGCGTCGCGGTGCTGAACTTCGGCGCGGTGCAGCCCTCCATGTAAACCACCTCGGCGCCCTCGTCGGCGATGATGAGCGTGCGCTCGAACTGGCCGAAATTCTCGGCGTTGATCCGGAAGTAGGCCTGCAGCGGCTGGGCGACCTTGACGCCCTTCGGCACATAGATGAACGAGCCGCCGGAGAACACGGCGCTGTTGAGCGCCGAGAACTTGTTGTCGCTGGTGGGAATGACCTTGCCGAAAAATTTTCGGAAGAGCTCCGGGTGCTCGCGCAATCCCTCGGTGGAATTCACAAAGATGACACCCTGCTTCGCGACGATTTCCTTGATGTTGGAGTAGGCCGCCTCCGAGTCGAACTGCGCCTCGACGCCGGCGAGAAATTTGCGCTCCTGCTCCGGAATACCGAGACGCTCGAAAGTCCTCTTGATGTCGTCGGGCACCTCGTCCCACGTGCGCTTCGGTTTCTGGCCCTGCGAGAGGTAGTAGCGGATCTTGGAGAAATCGATCGCCTCGAGATCCTTGGTCGCCCAGTGCGTGGGCATGGGCTTCGCGAGAAAGGTCTTCAGTGCCTTGAGGCGGAATTCGAGAATCCACGGCGCCTCTTTCTTCACCGAGCTGATGTAGCGGACGGTTTCTTCGCTGAGGCCGGTGCCGGCGTCGAAGGCGTAGTCGACCTTGTAGCTGAAGTTGCCGGAGGTCTGGTCGATGCCGGAGACGGGATTGACCGCAGGATTGGCCGCGGCCTCGTCGATTTCGGGAGCGGAAAGTGTATCGGTGTCGGCGAGTGGTTGCATGATGCGAAGTGGTTGCGGGCCGCGGCCAATCCTAATTAGGAATTCGCGAAGGCGAATTCCTTTTTGACCCAGTCATAGCCCTTGGCCTCGAGTTCGAGGGCGAGGGATTTGTCGCCGCTTTTCACGAGGCGGCCGTCCCACATGACGTGGACGTGGTCGGGGACGATGTAATCGAGCAGGCGCTGGTAATGCGTGATGAGGAGCACGCCGAGGTTGGGTCCGCGCATGGCGTTGACGCCGTCAGCGACGATCCGGAGCGCATCGATGTCGCGGCCGGAGTCGGTCTCATCCATCAGCGCGAACTGGGGTTCGAGCATCGCCATCTGGAGAATTTCGCAGCGCTTTTTCTCGCCGCCGGAAAAGCCCTCGTTGACCGAGCGGGAGGTGAATTTCCGATCGATTTTGAGGAGGTCCATTTTCGAATAGAGCCGTTTGTAGTAGGCGGAGGCGTCGATTTCCTCGCCCTCGGCCATGCGGGCCTGCTGCGCGGCGCGAAGGAAATTGGCTATGGAGACCCCGGGGATCTCGCTCGGGTATTGGAAGGCGAGAAACAGGCCGGCGCGCGCGCGCTCGTCGGCTTCTTTTTCCAGAATCGAGACGCCGTCGAGCAGCACGTCACCGCCGGTGATGGTGTAGTCGGGATGGCCGGCGATCGCCTTCGAGAGGGTGGATTTGCCGGTGCCGTTGGGCCCCATGACGGCATGAACTTCGCCACTCTTGATCGTGAGCGAGAGTCCCTTGACGATTTCCTTTTCGCCGATGGCGATGTGGAGGTTTCTGATTTCGAGTTGGCTCATGTCGGCAGTAGCAGGGTGGAACGATGGAAAAACGAAAACGGCACGCAGGACCGGGTGCTCAGCGGGGCTCTGGTTTCGCCGAACCGCGAAAGATGATTTCGACGGAGGACGGATTGTAGCCCTGCGGCAGGATTGAATTCACGTGTTCGATCAGGTTCGCCGGGAGGTCGATATCGTGCGTCTTGCCGGTCTGCTCGTCGTGAAAGTGCGCGTGCGGATGCAGGTTCGGGCAATAACGCGTCGGGCCGCGCTCAAAATTCACGGCCCGGACGAGATGGTGCTGTACGAGTGTTTCCAGACAGTTGTAAACGGTGGCGAGGGAAATGGTGGGGAGTTCGGACTTCACCCGCGCGTACACCTCGTCGGCCGTGGGGTGATCGCGTTTCTTGAGCAGTACGTCGTAAATCACTTCACGCTGCGGGGTGGCGCGGAGGCCGCTGTCGGCGAGTCGCGAGGTGGGCGCTTCAGAGTTGGTGGCGGCGAGCGTGGGCATTGAGAGAGCCGCAAACAATTGGAATGATTCCAATGTGCAAGCGCAGATTAGAACTATTCTAACTCATTAGCCAACGGTGCATGCAGTGAAAGCTGACGTAATGGTCTGTCGGTGAGACGGCTCTGAGTGGAGGAGTGACGTCCTGCCGCACTGATTTCTCCGCCAGATTCCCTGAGTTTGTTTATCCATCATCGGCGGCGCCGCGGGCGCCGGGGATTTTTTGGGCAGGAAGATTTGCCCAACCAAGCCAAGGCAGGCGGATTCACCAACGCGGCAGGGCAAAAAGAGTTGGCAAAAAAGAGGAGGAACCGGTGGGAGGTCCTGCATTTCGGTCGGTGCGACTCGCGGTGGATCCCGGGACGATGCCGTGCGCTCCTCTCATTTATCATGAAACAATCTCCCGAGAATATCGTGACGCGCGACATGAAGGGGTTGTCTGGTCACACTGCGAGAGGGAAGGTCAGCGTCCGAAAAATCTTCCTACCAACAAAATCTTTCTACCCAAAAAATTCCGCGGCTTGGGGTCGTAGTCTTTCCCACGCTCCATCACCTCGCCTCGTTTCGCCCGGCCGTCCATTTTCCGACCAAAGAATCCCTCGGATTGAGGGTAGGAAGATTTTGTTGGCAGGAATATTTTTCAAGCCGCAGAATACAGATGCTGAGCCGGATCTATTTGGTCCAGGTGCGTTTCACGAATGCACAGACGGAAACCAATGGGTGCAGGGCTGGCGCTTGTCGCCACGCCGTGTGTTTCACTCAAACCACGGCACGTCGGCAAGCGAAGGCCCTGTTTTCGACTGTATCGTTTGGCTGAGTCAGAAAGCAGACCAACTGCGGTCTTTCAGCCCTTTTCCCTCCAGCACCAATGCCACGGTTCGTAGCCGATGCCGTGGGGATTGTTGCGCGGGTAGGAGAGATGGAAGCCGAATTCGCCCGCGCGGCGCCGCAGCCAACGGAAGGCGACGGTGCGGGCGAAGTGTTCGTCAAGATCGAGGTGACCGGGCGAGCCGATATCGATCGCGCGGCCGGTGTGGTGTTCGCTGTAGCCGGGCGCGGCGACGAGGCGAAGGATGTCGGCGATCGCCTGGCCGGCGGCGAGCTTGCGGCGGATGATTTTGGTTTGTCGCGCGACACTGCGAAAACCGGAAAGAGGCAGCAATACGATGCCGTCGCGCGCCGCCGCGTCGCGCATCCGATGCCAGGCGGCTGCGGCTGGCGGGGTGAGCCGGATGCGTTTGCCATCGTCGGCCGCGCGGCCGATGACGACGACGCGGGTGGCTTCGCGGTGTGGCTTCAATTTGCGCGCCCGCGCGTAGTCGGCGGAGATGCCGAGGGCGCGGTGAGTGGAAGCATGGCCAGCGGAGGGCATTGTCTTAAGGTGCAAAGCAACGATGCCTGGTGTCGAGGTTATGAAGGACCTCCCACAGATTCAGAAAGGCCACAGATTCTGAGTCAGAAAACAGACTTATCTGCGTCTGATGTCTCCCGGCGTGCCAAGGCGGAAGGCGCGCTTCCATCCGACCACTACCGTCAACTGGCAAATTCACCTCCCTCGCCTTTTTCCTCGTCTCCGCCCGGACCCGCGGTTTCAGGCGATGCTCAAGAAAGCCGGCTTCGCCAAATGAGCGATGTGCTCGAAGTCGTTTTACTGCGCCAGACGTCCGATGAATTTTCTCACACGGAGGCGCGGAGTGCGCGGAGGAATTATTTGCTTTGTTCGTGCCCGGGTCCACGCCGATTCCAGCGCCGATTCCGAACTTGAGCGTTGAGCGTTCTGCCAGTTTCACTCGGGGCAATAAGCCCCTCCGTCTTCATGAACCCAACCCCCATCACCCGTCGTGACTTCGTGCGCGCAACCTCCGTCCTCGCCACCGCCCCGTTGAGCGCGGGGCTTCTCTCCACCGCGCAAGCCGCGGACGCTCGGACTCCAGCTGCACCCGCACCGAAGCAGGCGCCGCCGCGACTGCCCAAGACCGCCTACCCGCATCCCCTTCTCACTCCCGCGGACAAGTTCGAGGATGTCTCCCGGGGCAATCCCAAGCCCCATACGCTCACCGGTGATGCGCTGGTGCAGGCCCGGCTCACGCCGGAGACGTGGCGGCTGCAAATCACCGCCGATCCGACGGTGGACGAGATCGTCAAACTGCCGGCCAGCATCACCCGGCCGCTCACGCTCGCGGACGGAACTGCGTTGGACCTGGCCGCCTTGATGGAACTGGGGAAAAAGCACGGAGTGAAGTTCATCAAGGCGATGCAGTGCCTGAATATTGCCACGCCGCTGGGACAAGGTTTGTGGGAGGGCGTGCCCTTGCGCGAAGTCCTGCGGCTGTGCGGCCGGATGAGCAATGTGCGCCGCATCTACTACTGGGGATTTCACAACAACGACCCGAAGCAGAGATTCCAGTCGTCGTTGAGTTACACCGCGGCGATGGAGACCCCGCCGGGTGAGTTGCCCGCCTTCCTGGCCTATCGGCTCAACGGTGCGCCCATTCCGCTGGAGCGCGGCGGACCGGTGCGCATGGTCATTCCCTGGTCGCATGGATTCAAATCCATCAAGTGGCTTCAGCAGATCGTCCTGACCAACGATTTCAAAGCGAACGACACCTACGCGATCGCCAACAACGATCCCGAATCGCACCTGAAGACGGCCGCCTACCTCGACGAGGTGGGCGGGAAAATTCCGGTGGGCCGGACCGTGCTCGTCAGCGGCCTCGTGATTTCCGGCTGGTCAGGGCTGAAGCGGGTTGAATATTGGGTACGCGCTGGCAGCGACAAACCCGGCGAACTTTCTGAAGATGATCCGGCCTGGCAGAGTGCGCGTTGGGCGGAGTGCCGCCTCGACGATGCGCCCGCCGATTGGGGTCACGTCTTCCCGGATGGTGTGTCTCCGCGGGAAGTTTTGGGTTTCGATCCCAAGACCGGGCAGCCTGCGACCTGGCCGCTGCGTTATAGCATGATTTCGTGGTCGGCATCGCTGTCGGGCCTGGCACCCGGCAAGTATGAAGTGCGCGCCCGCGCCGTGGATTTGAATGGCTACGCCCAGCCGGAGCCGCGGCCCATGCTGAAGACCGGCCGCAACGCGATCCAGGTGCGACGGTTTGAAGTGGGGTGAGGCAGCGAGGCTTCCCTCAGTCCTGCCACGAGGCGTGGTAATCGAAAATCGGGAATCGCTCGACGCGTCAGCGCGGGAACCGCCTCGCCGTAGTGTCCGCTGCGCGGACTTTGCAACACCGATAACGGCGTCGGCCGCGAACCATAACTTGCGCCATTCTCCAACGCCGACACGATGTCGGACATGAAGATTTTCACGGTCCGGGAACTGGATCGCAATCCATCGGTGGTGCTCGACACCTGCGATCGCGACGGCGAGGCGCGGATTCGCCGGCGCGACGGGCGCAGCTACCGATTGCTTCCCGACGCCGAGCCGAAACGATGCATCACCTCGCTGCCGGACTTCGCCGCCCGGCGTCGGAAGTTGTTTCCCCGCGCGCTGACCGCGCAGCAGGTGAAACTGGTGGATCGGGCGCTCCGCGGCGAATGAAACCGTACGCCGATACCAACCACTTTACCCGCCTGCGACGAATCTGATGCGAGCAGGCAATCCGCCATGAGCGAATCCACCCACGCGGTTTTCATCAGCTACGCCCGGGAAGACACCGCCGCGGCGCAACGCATCGCGGAGGCGCTGCGCAGCCATGGCGTCGAGGTGTGGTTCGACCAGAATGAACTCCGCGGGGGGGACACGTGGGATCAAAAAATCCGCCGGCAGATCAACGACTGCACGCTCTTCCTGCCGATCATTTCCGCGCACACCCAGGCGCGTAGCAAAGGCTACTTCCGGCTCGAGTGGAAACTGGCGGTCGAGCAAACGCATCTGATGCTGGAAGGCGTCCCGTTTCTCGCGCCCATCGTCATCGACGGCACCACGGAGTCCGGCGCGGCCGTGCCGGCGGAATTCATGCGCGTGCAATGGACGCGCCTGCCCGGCGCGCTGCCTTCGCCGCAATTCATCGAGCAGGTAAAACGGCTGCTTGCACCTGCGAGCGAAGTGGCACGGGTCTCCCGACCCGTGGGCTCGGAAAACACGGGTCGGGAGACCCGTGCCACTCCCAAACGCGCCGTGCCGCTGCGGTTGCTGGCCGCAGTGGCCGTCATCGCCATCGGCCTGACCGCCACATTTTTCGCCACGCGCAAATCACCCTCCGCCGCGGCGAAGCCGCCTACGGATTTGGCCGCCAAATCCGCCGCGAAATCCATCGCCGTGCTGCCGTTCGTCAACCTGGGCGCGGACAAGGCCGACGAGTATCTCAGCGATGGCATGACCGAGGAGCTGCTCAACGTGCTGGCCCAGGTGAAAGGCCTGCGCGTGCCGGGTCGGAGTTCATCCTTCGCATTCAAGGGCCGCACCGAGGAGGGCATCTTCCGCAAGGTCGGCGAGCAATTGCACGTCAGCACGGTCTTGGAAGGCAGCGTGCGCAAAGCCGGCAAAACGCTGCGCATCACGGCGCAGCTCATCAACGTGGCCGACGGCTATAATCTTTGGTCGCAGACCTACGATAAAGAGATGACCGACATCCTCGCCATCCAAAGCGACGTGGCGCAACAAGTCGTGCAGGCGCTGAAGATTCAGCTCGGAGTCGAGGACGCGCGTGCGCTGGCGAAAAAAGCGACCGTGAACACGGAAGCGCACCGGCTGTATCTTTTGGGCCGGTTCCATTTCACCAAGACGACGCAAGCGGGTTGGGCCGATGCCATTCAGGCTTTCACTCAGGCCATTCAATTGGATCCGGGCTATGCGCTGGCGTATTGCGGATTGGCGGACAACTACGGCCTTCGGGGTGGAAGTCTCATGCTGGGCAAGGAGGCGTGGGCCAAACAAAAGGAGGCGGCGCAAAAGGCCCTCGCCCTCGATCCCGAACTCGCCGAGGCGCACCTCTCACTGGGACTCGCTCTCGCCGGCGATTACGACTGGCCGGGCGTGGACCGCGAACTGAATCGCGCCCTAGAGTTGAATCCCAACCTGGCCCTGGCCCACGTTCAATATGGGTGGATGCTCAATGTGCTCGGCCGATTCGATGAGTCCGTCGCGCAATCCAGGAGGGCCGTGGAGCTTGATCCGCTCTCGCCGTTGATGAATGGCGATCTCGGGTGGCGGTTTTATAACGCGCGCCGATTCGACGAAGCGATCGCGCAAGCTCGAAAGACGCTCATTTTGGACCCGAATTATGCGAATGGCCACCACCTGCTGGGCTGGAGCCTGCATTGGAAAGGGGACGCGGTGGCTGCCGTGGCGGCGCTGCAAAAGGGGCAATCGTTGGATCCGAATCCATGGGATATCGGCGCTCTTGGCCACGCCCTGGCCGTTTCCGGCGATCGCACGAAAGCCGAACAGACATTGCGCGACTTGGAGATCCTGGCAAAGCAGCGTTATGTTACACCTGCGGCGAGCATGACGATCTATCTGGGACTGGGCGAAAAAGAAAAAGCGCTGGAGTGGTTGGAGAAATGCTACGCGGACCGGGATCCACAGTGCTGGTTTCTGAAAGTCGATCCGCTCGTCGACAGTATGCGGAACGAACCCCGCTTCCAGGCGCTGCTCAAGAAAGTCGGCTTGGAGAAATGAGCGGCCCGAGATAACGCTCAACGTTCAAGTGACCAAGGCGCGCCGGCCGCTGCGATCGGTGGAGGTACGTCTTGATTGTGGGAGGGGCTTTACGCCCCGACATGTCGCGGGGTAAACCCGCTCCCACATCTCCGACCAACACCAAAATGTACCATTACCTTGCGATCCGAAGACTTGAGCGTTGAGCGTTGAGCGTCGCCCCGCGCGGCCCTGCGCGCGGTCACCCCCCGTTCTCCGCCAGCCAGCGCTCCGCCTCGATCGCGGCGGCGCAGCCCATGCCGGCGGCCGTGATGGCCTGGCGGTAAACGTGGTCCGAGCAATCGCCCGCGACGTATACTCCGGGGACGTTGGTCAGAACTTGCGAACCAAGCTGCGGTTTGAAGTAGCCGCCCTCGTCAACGTCGAGCGGCGGGGCGAACGGGCCGGTGTTGGGCACGTGGCCGATGGCGACGAAGATGCCCTTTACCGGGAGCACGGATTCGGCGCCCGTTTTCACGTTTTTAACTTTCAGGCCGCTGACCGCGCCTTCCGGCACACCGAGCACTTCGACGGGCACGGTGTTCCAGACCATCTGGATTTTTTCGTGCGAGGTCGCCCGGTCGGCCATGATTTTCGAGGCGCGCAGCGCATCGCGACGGTGGACGAGATGAACCTTGCTCGCGAAACGCGTGAGAAAGAGCGCCTCCTCCGCGGCGCTGTCACCGCCACCGAGCACGGCCACTTCCATCTTGCGATAGAACGCGCCGTCGCAGGTGGCGCAGGTCGTCACGCCCTTGCCGCCGTAGAGTTCCTTCTCCCCGGGGATGCCGGTGAGCCGCGGCGAGGCGCCGGTGGCGATGATGACGGTCTTGGCGAGGATGAGGCGGTCGCCGCAGAAAAGTTTGCGCGGTGTCGACGTGAAATCGACCCGGTCGACCATCACCTGCTCGAAGCGGGTGCCGAAACGCGTGGCCTGCTCGCGCATGTTTTGCGTGAGCTGAAAACCATCCACGCCATGGGGGAAACCAGGGAAATTCTCCACTTCGCTGGTCGTCGTGAGCTGGCCGCCGGGCAGGGGACCTTCGAGCACGAGCGGGTTGAGACTGGATCGGGCGGTGTAAATCGCGGCGGTGAGGCCGGCGCAACCGGTGCCGATGATGACGACGTTTTCGACGGAGGGAGTGGACATGGTGGCGTGTGCCCTGAAGTGAGTTAAAGGGCGCACCGAGCGCAACTGCGGAGATGGAATTCGAGAACGAAGGATTGGGGGAACGCTAATCTTCGCTCATGTTCGGAATCGAGGGCGGGGCGTGGCGGTGCAGGCGTCGCCTAATCGGCGAAGCGCGGGGGCACGGAGATGGTTCGTCGATTAGCGGAGATTAACGTTCCAAAATCAGCTGGGTTGAAAATGAGCTTCGTGTGGCTTGCCAGAGACATTCCGCAAGGCAGGCTCATGATGTTTCAATCACCCTATGACCTTGTCCCGGTTTAGCCTCCTTTGTCTGGCGTGCGCGTTTGGCGTGTTGCTGCGCGCCGAGACCGGGGCCGAACTGGCGGTTCGCGCCGCGGCGTTGCACGCCCGGATCTTCACAATCGACACGCACCTCGACACACCGACCCTGAGCCTGCGGCGGACGGGTTGGGATATTTCGCAGCGGCACGTGCAGGCCGTGGATTTTTCGCAGTGCGATTTTCCGCGCATGCGCGACGGCGGGCTCAAGGCGGGGGTCTTTGTCGTGTATGTCGATCAGGGGGCGCGCACGCCGGCGGCGTTTGCGGCGATTCGCGACAATGCGCTGCGCTCCTTCCTGCGCGTGCACGCCGTGGCGGAGCGTTTCCCGGATCAGTGCGGTCTGGCGCTCACGGCCGACGACGGGCCGCGCCTGATGGCGGCGGGGAAGCGCGCAATTTATCTCAGCATCGAGAACGGCTACGCGATCGGGAAAGACCTCACGCTGCTCAAAACCTACCACGAGCTCGGGGCGCGGTTCTTCGGGTTCGTGCACAACGGCAACAACGATCTCGGCGATTCGTCGCAACCGGAAACCGGCCCCGAGTGGAACGGGCTCAGCCCACTCGGCCGCGAAGCCGTGAAGGAATGCAACCGCCTGGGACTCGTGATCGACGGTTCCCACGCGGCGGACGAGACGGTGCGGCAGCTAGTCGCGGCTTCGCAGACGCCGATCATCCTGACCCACTCCGGCTGCAAAGCGATTTGTGACCACAAGCGAAACGTCGACGACAACCTGATGCGCGAACTGGCGGCGCGCGGGGGTGTGATTCAAATGAACACGGTCTCGCAGTTCCTCGTGACGACTCCGCCCAATCCCGAACTTGCCCGGGCGGAGGTCCGCCGGCTGGCGCGTTCGGCGGGCGCGAATCAGACGGATGCCGAAGCTGCGGAAGCGGCCGTGGGCCGGTACCGGTTGCGGGCGGAAATGAACACCGGCCGGGCAACGTTAGACGATTTTCTGAAGCATCTCTTCCATGCGATTGAGGTCGCGGGCGCCGACCACGTCGGCATCGGTGCCGACATGGACGGCGGCGGCGGCGTGGTGGGCTTGGAGGATGTAAGCCACTATCCGAAGATCACGCTGGCCCTGCTGCGACGCGGGTTGTCGGAGGCTGACGTTGAAAAAATCTGGGGCGGCAACACGCTGCGCGTCCTCCGGGCCGCGGAAGCCCGCGCAAAGCAGTAAGCATGATTGCGAGAGTAGTCTTGGCGGTGGTCGCATTGGCCATGGCCGGCCTGGCTGCGATGTTCGGCCTCTGGGCACACGCAAGTTTTGTCGAACATGATCGCTATGGTGACTTCGAACATTGGGTGCGCTCGCCCGGAACTCTGCAGTCGCTGGAACTCGAGCGGACGTCGATCAGTCTGCTCCGGAGTTACCATGTCGTGTGTGAATACACGTTTGTTTTCGCCGGCAGGACCTATGCCGGCACCCGTTTCACCTTGGACTACCTGCCGTCAACGATGAGCGCGAACGAGGCCAAGGCCCAGGTGGTATCGGTCCTGGGCCTGGCCGAAGGGGTGCGGTGGCGCGCGGTGCGTCGCTACAATCAGGACGGCTGGGCCATCGACCCCAAGGATCTGGCCGTCGCGGTGCGACACTCGACGCGCGATCCCACAGCTTCGACCTTGTCCGCCACGCCGCCGATGCCGGGAATTCTGTATTGGATTCTCATCGCGGTGCAGACTCTGCTCGGCGGGGCCGCAGCGCTGCTCAGCATGTTCGTGGGCTATTGCAGCCTGCCGGAAGTGGATCCGCTGAAAGATCCAGCCTGGTGCGAGATTCTGTTCAGGGACCATCCAAAGGCGCGACTTCGTGCGTGGGCGCAATCGCTGCGCCATTTTCGTTTTGTCCGCGGATCGGGCGGCGGAAGGGACGAACAGGGTGATTGCCTGATGGTGGTGCTGCGCGCCAGTTCCCGCCAGGAGGTCGAGGGGATTTTCACGACGCTTGGGGTCGGCACTTGTTCATCGCCCCGGGATCCGTCCGAGAGCGGAATGCGCGGTGTCGACTCCGCCGAAAAATCGTCGGAGAAGTCCGCGGCTCGTCTCGTCGAGTCCCCCGCATCCGGCAGTTTGATGCTCAATGGCGCACGCGTGTTTGTCGATCGGAAGTGGGATCAACTGGAGCTTTCGATTTCCGATCCGGAGAAACCCTACGAAGTTACCTCGACCGCGGTCGAGATGGCGCAGCGGATCGAGTCGTTGCTTGACCCACTTGCCGACAAGTTGGTTGAGCCGCCGCGGGACGACCGACACTGCGTGTGTCCAAAATACTATCCGTCGTTCTGGGTGGCGAAGGGAGCCGATGGGGAAGGGGGCCGGCGAGAGGCAAAGGCGCGTTGACGGGAGTGCGTTGGCGGGTTCTCTTGCGGCGGTATCATGTCCGCCGAACCCCTGCCACCGATCGAAATCCATTCGTCCATTGTGAGTCGACCAGTGGGCTCGTGGGAGAAGTTCTTCCTTTGGCTTTCGGCCGTCCTGGTGTCCATCGTCGGGGCGCTGCTCGTGCTGTTCGAAGTTAAGATGGGGCCGCGGCAGCGGCACTTCGCTCAGCTCGAGCGGGTGGGCGAATGGATCAGGGTGGCGCGCGCGTTTCCGCCGCCCGGGATGAACCAGCCCGAATGGTCGCAGTGCCTCGTGGCCCCGTACAACTCACTCTATAATGTCCTTGATAATGAAAAACGGGTCCCGACGGAAAGAGTCCGGGAACTCGCCGACCATCTGGATCGGACGGAAGCGGCCCAACTTAGCACCATGGGTGGATTGATGGGCTTCATCGACTACGTCGGGGAAGTCCGCCCGACCGCGAGGGACTACGGACCGTTTGAGTTCCTGAGAATAAACTACCCGCGGGTGAAGCCGGTTCCGCTGGTCATGGACCGAAAAACAAAATGACCCGACGCGCCGCGAATCTGGGGTGGCTGGCGGTCGGCACCGTGGTTGCGTTGGAACTCGCCTGGTGCGCTCGTGACGGTCTTCCGCATTGGACGTTTGGGCCGAACGTCGCCATCAGTGCGAGCGAGTTTGTCACGCCGCGCGGTAAATTCGGTCTGACCACGGGCACGACATTGCAGCCAGGCCGGCGACTGGACGAGACGCGACTGGGTTTCGTGGTCATCGAAGGCCCGGTGCGGGAACTGGAGGGCAACTACCGCGGGGGCGATCGCGTCGTTTTTGGACCGCCCAACACCGGCATCATGTGGCTGCCCGTCACGCGGACGAAACGGATCGACGTCAACGTCTCCCCGCCACAGCTCTATCACGTGCACGGGACGGAGGTCGAGCGCGTGGCGTTGCCGCGCAATTTTACCCGCAAGGACCTCGGTGGGTTCCTAGCCGCGCCAGAGGCGGCGGACGGGGCGGTTGGTTTCCGGCGATGGGTGGCGGGGCGGTCGCGGTAGCCCGGGTGTTTCCCACCGCGGCTTGGGGCCGCAACCAAACCAAGCCAACATACCAATTGCCACGAAAAGGCACAAGAAGGACAAGTAGCCGCACGTGAGGTCTCCCGAGCGTCTATAGACGCACGCACAGGTACGTCGTTGCCCTTGATTTTTCGCTTGGTCAGCAGAATTCATGGGCGCATTCCGGTTCGGGCAAATGGCCAAGGTTATGATATAGGGCCACCTCCATTGCCCTATAGGTTCGGAAACCATATGAGCGTCTGGTCACCACTCGGACTTTATTGTTC
>SXSC01000288.1 GCA_005792355.1 Opitutaceae bacterium | reverse complement strand
CGTCATCACCCAGCACATCGGGGCCTACCAAATCGAGTTCAACGGCCGGAAGATCACCTTTCTCGACACTCCCGGCCATGCGGCCTTCACCAAGATGCGCGCCCGCGGCGCGAGTGTCACCGATGTCGCGATTCTGGTCGTCGCCGCCGACGACGGCTTCATGCCGCAGTCGGACGAGGCGCTGAAGATCGCGCTGGCCGAACGGGAAATTCACCCGGAGCGCTTCGCGCTCATTGTCGCGATCAACAAGATGGACGTGAAGGGTGCCAACCTGGATCAGGTAAAGAAGCAGATGCAGCAGCGCGGGATCCCCCCGGAAGACTGGGGTGGCGACACGATCACCGTTCCCGTCGCAGCCACCAAAAATCAGGGCATCAATGAGCTGCTCGAGATGATCCTGTTGCAGACCGACGTGCTCGAGCTGAAGGCGAACGCGAAGGCGGACGCCTGCGGAGTGATCATCGAGTCGCAGATCGATTTTGGCCGCGGTCCGCTGGCGACCGCCATTGTGCAACGCGGCACGCTGCGGGTGGGTGACGCGATCGTGAGCGGTCCAAATTTTGCCAAGGTTCGAGCGATGTTTGACGATCAGGGCGTCAACGTGAAGGAAGCGACTCCGGGCACACCGGTGCGCGTCATCGGCTGGACCGGAACGCCCGAGAGCGGGGCCACGTTCACGGTCGTCAAGAACGCGCGGGAAGCCGAGAAGCTGGCCGAGGAGGAGCAGTTGCGCCTCAAGAAGGCTGTGACCAGCGCCGCCGCGGTGCCGAAGGAAGTCTCCGTCGAGCAACTCTTCGCCAATATCGCGGCCACGCAGGCCAAGGTGCTCAAGCTCATCATCAAGACGGACGTGTTCGGCTCCTCCGAAGCCGTGCGCAATATCCTCGAAGGGATCAAGAGCGCGAAGGTCTCGCTGGAGATCGTCTCGGTCGAAGTCGGTTTGGTCACCAAGAACGACATTGCGATGGCCGCCTCGACCGGTGCGGTCGTGATCGGTTTTCATACGAAGCTCGAGAATGGGGTCGTGCCGCTTGCGAAACATCACGGGGTCCGGATCGAGACCTACGACATCATCTACGAGATGGGCGACAAGGCCCGCGAGATGATGGCCGACCTGCTCGATCCCGACATCAAGGAACTCAAGACCGGTGCCGCGGAAGTCCGCCAGGTGTTTCCGCTGGCGAAAGGATTTGTCGCGGGCTGCCTGATCACCGAAGGAAAGATCAATCGCAATGCCAACGCTCGTCTGCGCCGGGGCAAGGAGATCGTGCACGAGGGCAAGATTGGCACGCTCAAACGCTTCAAGGACGATGCCAACGAAGTCCGCGCCGGCCTGGAGTGCGGCATCAAACTCGGCGATTTCAACGGCTACGCGGCCGGCGACGTCATCGAGTGTTTCGAGATCCAGAAAGTCCGCGCCGCGCTGTAGCGCGGAGCCGCGGACCAGCGTCGTCGCATGGTGTCCCGGATCCTTTTCGCCAGATTCCGCAACCCAACCTCCCGATGAGCAACCGCCCGGTCCGCGTCAACGAACTCATCCAGCGCGAGATCAGCGACTACCTCCACAAGCGCTATCAGAGCGAGACGGTGGCGGTGACGATCGCGGAAGTGCGGGTCTCGCCGGATTTGCGGGAAGGGCGCGTGTTTGTGGCGATTGTGGGAGATGAGCAGGTGACCGAATCCAAGCTGCGCTGGCTCCGCGCCAAGGCCTTTGAGATCCGCCGGGAACTGGGCCAACGGATCGTGCTCAAGCACATGCCCAAGCTGGAGTACGTGCACGACACCTCCGCCATTCGCGGCGCCCACCTTTTGCAAATGCTCGATGCCGTCGACCGTCCGCCCGCCAAGGGCGGGGCCGTCTAACCCAGCCCAACCCGTGGCCCAATTCTTCCCCGAACTCTCCGCGGACTTTGCGCGACTGCTCACCGCGCTGGCAGGGCGCAAGATCGCGGTTGTCGGCCACGCGCGGCCCGACGGTGACTGCATTGGATCGCAGGTGGCGCTGGCGCGGGTTCTCCGGGCCCGCGGCTGCGATGTGATTTGCGTGAACGCCGATCCGGTGCCGCGGCGGTTGCAATTTCTGACGGAGGACATGGTTTTCCTGCGGACGGACGATGTCCTGCGCGATCCCGAGGAACGGGCGGCGATCTTCGTCGATTGCGCGGACCAGGCGCGGGTCGGTGAACGACTGAAGGCGCGATATCCATCGCCGGCCGCGGTCATCGATCATCATCTCTCCAACACCGGCTTCGCCACGACGAATCTGCTGGACAGCGCCTCGGCGGCCACCTGTGAGATTCTGGCCGGCGTCTTCTTCGATCTCGACCTGCCGGTTGACGCGCAGTCGGCCCAGGCGCTGTACGCGGGCATTCTGACCGACACGGGGCAATTTCGTTTCAACTCGACCTCGCGGCGTTGCTTCGTGCTGGCCGGTGAGCTGGTTGTCCGCGGGGCCCGGCCGGCGCAGGCCGGCTTCGAACTGTACGAGCGCGAGACGGTGGGCAAGCTGCGACTGCTGCAGCATTTTCTGGCCTCGCTGAAGATTGAATGCGGCGGACGGGTCTGTGTGGGCACCCTGCCGCCGGGGATCTTTGAAGACACGGGGTCCAGTCCCGAAGACACGGAAGGGCTCGTGGACTACGCGCGGAGCATCGAAGGGGTGGAGATCGGCGCCTTGATCGAACGCCGCGCCGATGGCACGGTGAAAGCGAGCCTGCGGGCAAAGGATTCCTCGTATCGGGTCGATCTGGTCGCGGCGCAGTTCAACGGCGGCGGGCATGCCTGCGCCGCCGGGCTGAACTTGAAGGACGGTCCGGAGGATTTTTATGCGCAACTGGTGACGGCTTTTGCCGGGCGCCTCGCGCTGGTCGACGCCGCCCGCCGGCCGGGCGCCGGGGTGCCGGTGAAACCGGCGGGCTGACCATGCTGATGCCGCCCAAGGAAATGGAGGGCATCCTCCTGGTCGACAAACCCGGCGACCACACTTCGCACGATGTCGTGGCGCGGTTGAGGGGCAAGCTGCAGCTGCGGCGTATCGGCCACGCAGGTACGCTGGATCCGATGGCGACCGGCCTGCTGATCATCCTGGTCGGCAAGGCCACGCGGGTGTCGCAGTACCTCATCGGCCTCGACAAGGAATACGAGGGCACGGTCGAGTTGGGCAAGGTCACCGATACGCAGGATGCCGAAGGTGAGATGATGGAGACGCGGCCGGTGCCGCCGTTCACCGCGGCGGAAATCACGGCGGCGATGGCGGGATTCCTCGGCGATCAATACCAGAAGCCGCCGATGTATTCGGCGGTGAAGATCGGCGGCGTGCCGCTCTACCGGAGCGCGCGGAAGGGCGTGGAGGTCGAGCGGGAGGCGCGCTTCATTCGCGTGATGAACTGGGAGCTGACGCGGCTGGAATTGCCGCGATTCGATTTTCGACTGCGCTGCACCAAGGGAACCTATGTGCGCACCCTGGCCCACGATCTGGGACAGAAACTTGGCTGCGGCGGCCACATCGCCGCCCTGCGCCGGACCGCGACGGAGAAATTTCACGTGTCGCAAGCGCTGACGCTGGATCAGATTAATGCGCTGTCGCTGCCGGAAATCGAAAAACGGCTGATCGCGCCCCGCGATGCCGTGCCGAGCCTCGCGCGGTGAACGGACGCTGGCCCGCGAGGCAACCACGAGTCGCCGCCCGATGAAGCTTCCTGCGCAAATCGACGGTCTGGAGAACGCCCGGCTGCCGGGGCGGTCGCTGCACCTCGCGATCGGGATGTTTGACGGCGTCCACCTCGGGCACCGCGCCGTGATCGAGTCGGCGGTGCAATCGTCGCGGGCGGATGACGGGCTGGGGGCGGTGCTGACGTTTTGGCCGCATCCGAGCACGCTGTTCCGGCCGGCCAGCCGGACGCTGCTGATCCAGAGTGCCGGGATAAAATCGCGGATGCTGACGAGCCTGGGGGTTGACGTCGTCATCACGCAGTCGTTTAATCCCGCGCTGGCGGAAGTGAAGGCGGAGGAATTTCTGCCGTGGCTGCTGGTCCGGCTGCCGCGGCTGGCCGCGCTCTATGTCGGCGAGAATTTCCGCTTCGGCCAGGGGCGCCGGGGAGACACGGCGATGCTGGTCGCTGCCGGGCGGCAGCACGGCGTGCGGGTCTACAGCGCCCCGCGGGTCAACCTCGATGGCGAGCCGATCAGCAGCACGCGGATTCGGGAACTGCTTGAAGCCGGGGAGATCGCGTCCGCCAACGCGCGACTCGGTTACCACTATTTTTCCGAGGGCGTGGTGGCCCCGGGCAAGCGACTGGGCCGCACGCTGGGATTCCCCACGCTCAATGTCGCGTGGTCGCCCGAGCACCGTCCGCGGCTGGGCGTGTACGCGGTCCGGGTGTCGGGCGGAGCATCGGCCAATGCGCTCCCGGCGGTGGCGAATTTCGGTTTGCGCCCGACGGTGGAGCAGGCGGAGGTGCCGCGCGTCGAAGCGCACTTGTTGGGCGACTGCCCGTTTGGCGAGGGCGACGAAGTGAAGGTGGAGTGGCTCGCGTTTCTCCGGCCGGAATTGAAATTTGCGGGCGTCGCCGAGTTGCGGGCGCAGATTTCCCTCGATCGGCTGGCGGCGGAGAAGTTCTTCAACACCTAGCTGACGGGTGTCGAAAAAGGACATTCGGAGGGCGCCGCTCCGTCGGCGCCGCGAATGAAAAAACGGCTGCGACGAAGCGCAGCCCTCCGAAAATTTGCGTGGCTCAAACCATTTTCGACGCCCATTCAGACGCGGCACGGCAAGATTTTTCCTTGCGCTGGGCAGGTGGGGTGGCGTTACTCGCCGCCCTCAGATTTCGGACCTTTAGCTCAGTTGGTTAGAGCGTTTCCTTGACATGGAAGAGGTCACTGGTTCGAGTCCAGTAAGGTCCACCATCTGAAATCCGCCGCATAAAAGTCGGCGGTTTTTTTGTGGCCGGAGAGCGGGCCGGGGGCGAGCGTTTGCGGGGGAGCGTCGGCGCCGCGCTTGGCCGTCCAACGGATGTTCCGGCCGGTCGCGGGATCGAAGGAGTCGGGCAAACCGCGCTCGTCCGAGACCAGGCTGCGGGTCCAACGGTGGCCCCACTGCGGCTGGTCGGCGGCGGGGAGCGGGGCGGGGGAGAGCAACAGGGCGAGAAAAAAGACCAGCCGGGACAGCTTGCCCCGAGTTTCGAGACCTCAATCGAAAGAATCAGGGGATCTTGAAATCACGGTGCCACGACCGGCTTCAGGGTGAGCGCGCGGAGGCGCATGAGTTCCGGGCCGGCGATCTTCCCCGGCTTCACGGTGATACGCAGCGGGCCAGTCTGCTCCACGCGGATGGTCCCGAGCGGGAGCGTCTGGAAAGCCCCGTTCGTCGATGCGGTTTTGGCGGAGAGCTGGGCCGCGCCGACCGCGACCGTGAAATCGCTGCCGGCCTGACCGGCCGCGACCGCGTAGAGCGCGGTGATTTTGTACGTACCTGGTGAGCCGATACGCACATCCCACTGCGGGTAGGCGCTGGCGCTGTTCCAGCCGGTGAGGTTGAGCTGGGTGTTGCCTTCGACGCGGAGATTCGGACCGACCAGATCCGCATCGTCGCAACCGAGGGCGAGCGTGCCGTCGGGCTCCGGTGAAATCGGGGGTGGCGGGAGCGGTTCGACCGGGCCCACGCCCTCGAGCACGACGACCGATGCAATCGGGTCGGGCGCGGTGGCGGGCACCCGGACGTGCAGGCCGGTCGACGAAGGCGTGAGCACGAGCGCCTGACGGGGTGCACCGAGGAGGTACGCTCGCTTCGCGGTGCCGCGCAGGGGCACGACGAGTGTTCCATCCTTCGGCCAATTGAAGACGTGGAGATAAAGTTTTCCGGGCTGCTGCGTGGCGCGGCCCCAGTCGAGGCGTTTGAACGGACTCGCGGTTGTCGCATACACGGACTCGCGGTTTTTCCGCATCCACGCGCCGACTTGCCGGAGGCGTTCGACGCTGGGCGCGGGGATTTCACCCGCGGAGGTCGGGCCGACGTTGAGCAGGTAATTGCCGCCCTTGCTCGCGATATCGATCAGCGTGCGGATGAGTTTTTCGCCGGACTTCCAATTGTGATCGTAGGACTTGAAGCCCCAGGTGTCGTTCATCGTCATGCAGGCTTCCCAGTCGCGGGGATAGCCGGTGGCGGGGACTTTGTTCTCCGGGGTCTCGGTGTCGCCAAGATAGCCGCCGCCGAGGCGATTGTTGGTGATGATGCCGGGCTGGAGTTTCGCGAGCGGGGCGAGCAGGTCGGCGCGTTCCCGGGTCATGTTGGTTGGCGTGTCCCACCAGAGCACGGCGATGGGGCCGTAGTTCGTGAGAATCTCCTTCACCTGGGGCACGGCGATGTCGCGGATGTAGGCATCCATGTCGCCCTCCTGCGCGGCCTTGTCCCACGGCCCGCCGCTGGCCGCGCCGCCGCGGTGGTGCCAGTCCTGCGCCTGCGAATAGTAGAAACCGAGTTTCAGGCCGTGCTGCTGGCACGCGGCGGCGAGTTCCTTGAGCGGGTCGCGCTTGAACGGGGTGGCGTCGTAGATGTTGTACGGGCTCGCGGTGGACTTGAACATCGCGAAGCCGTCGTGGTGCTTCGAGGTGATGACAATGTACTTCATGCCGGCCTCCTTCGCGAGGCGCACCCAGGAGTCGGCGTCGAATTTCACCGGATTAAACTCCGCGGCAAACTTCGCGTAGTCGGCGACGGGAATCTTGCCGCGGTTCATGATCCACTCGCCGATGCCAGGGACCGGCTTGCCCTGCCACGTGCCGGCGGGGACGGAATAGATGCCCCAGTGGATGAACATCCCGAAGCGCGCCTCGCGCCACCATTGCATCCGCGCGTTGTGTTGTGCCGGGGTTTCGGTGGAAGGGACGGCCGGGGTGTTGGACTCGGCGCCGAGTGCGGTTGTCGCGATCATGCAGGCGGCGAGTGCCGCGGTGAGGAAGTGTCGAACGAGGGACATGGCATCTATTTTTCGCGCTCGCAGACGGTGCGCGACTGCCATTTCCACGCAATTTTTGCCCAACAGATCGCGGTTTTTGGCCGGACCGCTCCTCCATCTGGCCTTTCAAAGTGATCATAATTCAGGATAGCCTGAGGACGCCACATTCTCCCTCATCTTCCCAAACCTCGAATGAAAACTTCCATCTCGCTCGTGATCGCTCTTCTCTCCGCCACGGACGGAGCGTCTGTTCTCATGGCGGAGACAAACTGGGCGCGATTCGGTGGTCCGGACGGGGTCGGTCGCTCGGCGGAGACTTCGCTGCCCGTGAAATGGGATGTCGGGTCCGTGCGTTGGAAGACGACGCTGAAAGGCGCCGGCCAGTCGTCGGTCGTGAATTGGGGCAATCGGCTCTTCCTCACCAGCGCCGCGCCCGGCGGCGGCAAACGCTGGGTGCATTGTCTTGATCGCCAGACCGGGAAATTGCAGTGGGAGCGGGAGATTGCGGTCGCGGCGCCCGAAACGCCGCACAAGCTGAACACCTGGGCCACCCCGACCTGCGTGACGGACGGCGAACGGGTCATCGTTTTTTTTGGATCCGGTGGGCTCCGCTGTTTTGACTTGGCGGGCAACCCCAAATGGACCCGCGAGCTGGGCGCGTTTCCCGGACCTTTTGGGGTCAGCGCGTCGCCCATTATTGACGGCGATCTCGTCATCCAGAATTGCGACGCCGAAGGGCCGTGCGCGGTAGTGGCCTTCAACAAAGTGACGGGTGAGCCGGTCTGGTCGACGAAACGCCGCGACGCGCCAAAAGGCGGTTGGTCCACGCCAGTCGTCATCGAAGCGGCGGGCCGCCGGGAGTTGGTGTTGAGCGGGGAATTCGGCGTCAACGCCTACGATCCGGCGACGGGCCGGGACCTCTGGTTTTGCAAGAGCTTCTCCGGCCGCGGCGAGTCCGTGCCGGTCTATGCCGACGGCCTGCTCCATGTCGTCAGTGGTCTCCCGGGGAACACGTATGCGGTGAGGCCCGGCGGCAGCGGAGACGTGACCGCCACCCACCGGGTCTGGGATGCCAAGCGGGTGGGCGGTCGGGATCTGCCGAACCCGGTCGTCGTGGGAGAATTTCTCCTCATCTCAAGCATGTCGGGCATCCTGACCGCCTACGACGCGAAGACGGGCCGGATCCACTTCACGGAACGGCTTGGCTCGGAGGTGGCCGCTCCGCCTTTGGTCGCCAACGGCCTCGTTTATTTCCAGATGGAAAACGGTGAAGTCGTGGTGGTTAAACCGGGAAAGACGCTGGAGATCGTGGCGCGCAATTCCATCGGCGCGACCAGCGACGAGATCTTTCGCGCGAGTCTGGTGCCGATCGCCGGGCAATTGTTCGCCCGTTCGCGCAGCGTGGTCTATTGCGTCGCGCCGGGAGCAGCCGAGCCTGGTCGCGGCGAGTAGCGTTTCGGGTGGCCCCGCCACCATCATTTGCCGACCGACCGACGGTGATGCATCCGGTTAGTCTCGCCGACCGTTCCATGATGATATTCATTTTCTGAATGCCTACTCGTCCCTCTTTGCTTTTTTCCCCAGGGCGTGCGCTCGCACTGCTGATGGTGGGCGCGATCCCGCTCGCGGGGCAGACGGCTCCCCAGTCGCCCTCTGCGTCTGCCGCCGCGGCCCCGAAGACGGTGCGGATGAGTCCCTTCGAGGTGCGGAGTCCGGTGGACTACGGCTACCGGGTGGGCGCGGCCGTCACGGGCACGGGCACAGCCGGCCTGGTCAAGGATACGCCGCTAAACATCAGCATCGTCGCGCAGGAATTGGTCCGGGATCAGGCCGGAAACCAACTCGTGGACGTGCTCCGGTCGGCCAGCTCGGTCGCGCTGCAGGTGAAGGACGAGAGCATGATCCTCATTCGCGGCTACACGGGGCCGCAATTTGTCAACGGCCTGCCAGCCGGCGCGGGGTTGACGCTCTACGATGTCGATCGGATCGAGGTCGTGAAGGGGCCCAATGCGGTTTTTTCGGGCATCTCGAATCCGGGTGGCACGGTGAATCTGATCAAGGTCAAGCCGAGCTTCACGCCGCGGCACTCCCTGGATACGAGCTTCGGCACATTTGATCACCAGCGGGTGGTGGTCCGATCGATGGCGCCATTGCTCAAGGATCGGATTGCCTACAGCCTCGTGTACGGGCGCACCGACGAGGAGAGCAACATCGATTACATGTTTACGCGGGAGAGCTTTTATAGCGGCGGCCTCACGTGGAAACCGACGCCGCAGCTGGCCTTCACCGCGCGCTACGGCAAGCTCGATCGCGAGGCGGGACGGCGACCGCACACCGTCGTGAGTCACCCCTTGTACCAACAGCGCGACCGCGAGGCGATGCAGCTCTTCGACCGGCTCGGGCTGCCGCGACCTGCGACCTACCCGCAGCTGGAAAACGGGGCGGTGCGCGATGCCGCCGGCCAGCCGATTGTCACCGGGCGGCCGACGCCTGAAGGCGTCGATGCGTTTATCTCCCGCACTCTCGGGCCGAATGTCGCGCCGTATCCCGGAATCTACTCGCGCGACTTTTTTCCCAGCGATTCTTTCAACTACAACGGGGCGGACGGGCGCGACAATTATCGCAACCAGACGACGACGCTCGAGGGGGAGTGGGTCGCCTCGCCCACCTTCGCGGTCCGTGGCATCATTCAACAAGTCGACAGCAACCGCATGCGGCGCGAATTCAACGGCCTGCGCCCGGTGGCCGGGCAGCGGCTCCGCAGCTCAATCTCCGACTTCAAACCCGGCGGCGTGACGTTCTCCGCGCGTCTCGAGGCGGTTTACGAACTCGACCTGCGCCAGGCCGGCAAGCACGACTTCCTCGTCGGCCTCCAGCATGACGGCGGCAAGGATGTGATCAGCGCGGTGACCGTTGCCACGTCACGGGTCCTCACCTATGATCCGCGCACCGGTCCGTTGCCGAGTCTCCTGCAGCTCCTGCGCGACCAGTACGGCCCGACCTACCGGGAACCCGGGGTGGTGCGCAAAGGCGGCGGGCACTCGAATGCATTTTACGGCGTCGTGCAGTCGTCGTTTTTCAAGGATCGCCTTCGCACGCTCATCGGTGGCCGCGAGATCGCGAACCACCGCCCGACGGATGACAATCGCGATGGCATCGACGAGGATTTCAAAACGCGCAAGCTGCTGCCGCAATTTGGGGCGCTCGTGCGCGTGACGCCGGGGCTCAGTCTTTACGGCAGTTTCAGCAAGACGTTTGTACCGCAGCGCCAGCAGACGGCCGACCTGGCCGCGATCCGGGCGACGCAGGGCGATCCGGCGCTGCCGACCTATCGGCCACCAGCGGTGATTCCGGTGCGGTTTTTGGCGGCCGATTTGCTCGGACGGGGTTGGGAGGGCGGCGCGAAGCTCGACATCCGCGAGGGCGTTCTGCTGGGCACTTTGAGCTACTTTTCCAACGAAGAGGCGTCACGCCTCGACATCGATACGACCAATCAGGTGCTCTACCAGCTCCCGGGCGCCACGGTGCGCACCGCCGCCGGACGGACCCGCACGAAGGGAATCGAGAGCGAGTGGGTGTGGACCCCGCGGCCCAGCTATCAGGCGATCTTGAGCGCGAGCTACTTTTTCACGAAGAACGAAATCTCGAATCCATCCGACGCCCGCGAGGTTGGCTCGCACCTTGAGTCGGTGCCGCGCTACACGGTCAACTTCTGGAACAAATACACCTTCACGGCCGGCGCGCTGCGCGGGCTTTACGTCGGCGGCGGCGGCAACGCGCTGGGCGAGACCTATGAGCACCCGAGCTGGACGGTCCCGATCAAGAGCGATCCGGTGGTGATTTACGACGTGGTGGTCGGCTACGCGGCGAAAGTACGCGGTCTGCCGATCGACGTGCGCGTGAACGTTCGCAATCTGGCCGACAAGCACTACCTCAACGGCACGTTTCAATACGGCGAGCCGCGCACCGTGATTGGCTCGGTTGGGCTGAAATTCTAACCCGAACCTGCCGCCGCGCGGAGAATCTTGAAGTTGGCCGGAACTTCGTGCTGGTTTCTCCCGTATGAAAAAACTCCTTTCGACGTGCAGTCTGATTTTGGCGCTGGCCTGCCTGCCTGGCCTCGCGGCCAGTCCGGTCGGAGCGGCGGCAGCGAAGTCGCCGGCTGCGGCGGACGGCCTGGCCGGCAAGGTGGTCGAGACCATGAATGCCGCGACCTACACCTATGTGCTCGTCGACACTGGCGCGAAGAAACTGTGGGGGGCCGCGCCACAATTTGCGGCCAAGGTGGGCGACGCGGTTATCCTGGGTGAGGCGTTGCCGATGGCCAATTACCACAGCAAGTCACTCAACCGCACCTTCGATGTCGTCTATTTCAGCGGAAACGTGAAGGTGAACGGCACACGCCCGGAGTCGAGTGGAGCGGCGGCGGAGTTGCCCAAGGACCATCCGTCGACCGCCCGTGCGGCCGGTCCCGCCGCGCCGGATCTTTCCGGCATCAAGCGGGCCACGGCGGGTCAGACGGTCGCGGAGATCCACGCCGGCAGGGCGAAGTTTGCCGGGAAGCCCGTCGCGGTGCGCGGCCGGGTGGTGAAATTCAACTCGATGATCCTCGGCAAGAACTGGCTGCATGTTCGCGATGGCTCCGGGGCGGAAGGCACGAATGACCTCACTGTGACCACGTTGACTGCGGCCAAGGTCGGGGATCTGGTGCTGGTCACCGGCCGGCTCGCCACCGATCGCGATTTTGGCGGCGGCTACAAATACGGCCTGATCGTCGAGGATGCGACGGTCGTGGTGGAATAGCCTCAGACCTGAACGGCGCGTGGTTGGAGCGTGTTGATTTCCGGTGGCCGCGATGAGGGAGTAGCGGATCGAGCAGCGTGGTCACCAACGCGAGTTCGCGGGTTCGGGAGCCCTTTTGGCTGCTACCAGTGGACCCGCAAAGTCAAAGGTGGGACCGTCAGTGTCGCTCTCTCCAAAGAGCAATACGAGCGGCTTAACCCCCCGACTCGACGCATTCGATCGACCAATCGGGTCGTAAGGCCACTTCCACCGTCCCATCCTACTTCGCCAGGCCGGCGCCCGCCGCGGCTTCCGCCTCGCGCTCGATTTCCGCGACCGGCTTGGGCGAAACGTATTTGGTGAAGCGCTCCATGTAGAGGTAGAACACCGGGGTGAGATAGAGCGTCAGGAACTGCGAGAAGAAGAGCCCGCCGACGATCGCGAGCCCGAGCGGGCGCCGCGCCTCGCCGCCGGCGCCCCAGCCCACCGCGAT
>SXSC01000287.1 GCA_005792355.1 Opitutaceae bacterium | reverse complement strand
CTGCCCAATGGGAGGGCCTCCCACCAAGGAGCCTCCACCTCTCCGTCGAGAGCGCCCTCAGTTCCTCCGCATTCCTACCAAATCAACAAGACGGATTCTAGTTGGCGCTGATGACGGATTCTAGTTGGCGCTGGACAGTGGAGCCCGTTGTCCCCAACGGGTTGATTTGAGAGCGGACGGCTCAAAACCCGATGAGGACATCGCGTTCCACCTTGCAGTGGTTTCGATTTCAGAGGTCAAACGCACCTCGACTGCCTGGCCACGGCTAGGCAATCAAGCCGGCACTGAAGAGCAGCGCGTAAAGCGCCAGCAGCCGGCCGGTCGCCCCCAATAGCGCGATTAATTCGCCGGGCGTTTTGCTTTGGCGCAACCGCCGTACATGGGCGATCGCCGCGGGCGCGACCAGGCACGGCAAGCAGCACCACGCGCTGTGGCCACGGGAAAAAAACACCAGGGGGATGACCAGCGCCACGGCGAGTGAGCCCGAAAATTGCGCGCGCGCCGCGCCGCGACCGAACCGCACGACGAGGGTCCGCTTGCCGGCGGCGGCGTCGGTCTCCGCATCGCGATAATTGTTCACGACCAGAATATTCGCCGCCAGCAGGCCCACGGGCACCCCCGCCAACAGGGCTTCCATTGTCAGGCGCTGCGCCTGCACGAAAAACGTTCCGCCCACCGCGACCAGGCCGAAAAACAAGAAAACAAAAACGTCACCCAATCCATGATACGCGAGCGGCCACGGTCCGCCGGTGTAGGCCACGCCAGCCAGGATGCTCGCCACGCCAACGGCCAGCATCCACGGCCCGCCCCAGGCCATCAACCCCAGCCCGGAGAAAAACGCCGTCGCAAATACGGCCAGCATCACGCGCTTCATCATCGCCGGAGCGACCAACCCGGCCGCCACCGCCCGTCGCGGACCGACCCGCGCGGCCGTATCCGCCCCCCGGACAAAGTCGTAATAATCGTTCGCCAGGTTTGTGCCGATCTGCACCAACAGCGCGAACGCCAGACAGAGGCCGGCGGCCCCGGTGCTGAACACCCCCTCGTGGACGGCCAACGCCGAACCGACCAGGACCGGCGCGATCGCCGCCGGCAGTGTCCGCGGTCGCGCCGCCTCAAACCAGATCGCCATGCCACTAGCCCGCATTTTTCACACTCCGATGATTGTCAGCCGGCGCTCTTTGATTCTTGGTCGGCGGGTTTGCGGTGCGGTGCGGTTCCGGCGGGCTAAATGTTCGCACCGCGGGCAGCTTCGCTGGCGAGGGGCGCGTGAATTATCCGGGCTGGCGCTCACGCCGGTTTGGGCGACCGGCTGCCCCGGCGGGTGAAAATCATCAACGGGCGGCTGGCCATCAGACTGAGCAGGACCGGCAGGAACGTGAGCAACCCGGCCAGGCCCATCTGCACTATTCCATTCTTTGACAAAAAATACGCGAACGCGACCTGCAAGACGGCATACAGCGTAAGAAACGCCTGCGCGTTGGACACGGCGGCATTGATTGACCAGATCAGCACGAAAGCAAAGGCCGCCGCCTTATAGCCGCACAGTCCGATCGACAACCCCGACAGGAAAAAAATCGGCGGATAAAACGACACCCTCTGTTTCTCGATGCGCACGGCTTGGATCAGCAGGCCAATCAGCAAAATCGCGCAACGCAACCCGAGCACCTGATAGATCACGCTCTTTGGCGCGCCCAATTCGGCGGCGATGGCGGGTGCAATCTCCCTGCCGCCCCAGATTACCACGCTGCCCGCGAGCCCACGAAGGAGATCCAGATAGTTTCGGAATTTGGCGAACTCGACCCGGAGGTTCACCTTGGGATCGCCTGGCTCGCGATCCTTCCACGGCTCCGTGATCCGATCGCTGGAGGCGCTCCGTTTGCGGCGCTTCAGCAACGCGACACCCCGGCGCATCCAGTGGCGGGGAAACCAGAGCAGGGCGATACCGAGAAGAAGGAGCGGAAGATCAACGATCATGCGACGATTCGGAAGTGAAGGCGGAACGGCGGAACGGAAGCAAGATCGCCCGCCGCCACGGGCGCAATCATTTCATCGGCGCCGCCTGGTAGGCGAGACCGGCCGGGACAGCCAGTTCGCGCTCCAAATCCCGGATACGTTCGAGCACAACCCCGGCCCCGGCGGCGGGATCGCCTCCCGGCAGCGTCGGATGCAGTTTGGTGAGCCACGCCAGCGCGTCCGCCTTGCGCCCGGCCCGCCGCAGTACCTCGGCATGAAGCCGGGCGGCGTAATACGGCCCCCCCGGCATTTCCCAGGCCCGCCGATAACTCTCGGCCGCCGCCGCCAGATCCCCGAGCCGGTTCAGCTCGATATTGGCGCGCTCAGTCCACAGCTCCGGGCTTTCCGGATGAAACACCATGGCCGTCGCAATCTGCCGCAGCGCCGCTCGCGCCTGCTCGTGGCTGACCCGCCGCTGCACGGCCGGCGCCACGGCATCGTAACCGCCCGCCGCTTCGATCCGCCACGCGGGAAAATCATAGGCGATGATCCTCGCCCCGTTCAGCCAGAAATAAACCGGCCGTGGATCGATCGCGCCAACCGAGCGAATCAGCGTTTCCGCCCCGGGCAGATCCCGTTTTTCCCATTGGGCGTACATTTGAATCCACGCCCCGTCGGCCACCAGCGCCCGAAATCCACCCAGGAGCGCCAGCGTCACTCCCTGCCCCGCCGCCATCCCGGCCGAATCCAGGCGCAATGCCGGTTGCCGGGCCCGGACCTCGGACCATACCGGTGCCACCGCGCGGTCCAGCACCACGCCCGCCACGGTCAGCGACGCCCCGACCACGATCGGAACCATCCACCTAGATTTCACGTTGACGAAAGCTGAAGACGGCCAGCGCGCCGATCACCGCGACATAGCCGAGCGCATACACCGCCACACGCACGACCTGGCCCCCGGCCGGGGCCTCCACCGCCGAGAGCGAATCAGCCAGCGCGAAAATCTGAAAGTTTGGAAAGATCGAGGATATCACTCCGCTCGCCATGCGCCCCGCGAGGGAGCCCCCGCGCGCGTAGACGTCCTGCGCGAGGGATTGGAGGTGGCAAATCACGAGGATCAAGAAACCCGTGACGACCGTGAACAACTGCGTCTGCGCAAAGCTCGCCACCAGCAGCGTAAACGCGGCCAGCACGGCGAGTTTCAGCCACTGCAACCCACCGGCCACGGCCACCAGCCCGTAGCTCACCACCCGACCTTGCGAAAAACCGTCCGGGAACTCCCGCATCAACTCGCTCTCGCGCCACCACAACACGGCCGCCAGCAAGCCGGTCAGCAAGGCGCAGAAAATCCCCACGAGCACGATGATTCCGAGATATTTTCCGAGCACGAATTCGGCGCGCCAGACAGGCTTCGCAAGCAGCGTCAGGGCGGTGCGGTTTTCGAGTTCGCTGAAGAATAGTTGCGCGGTCGCCGTGACCGTGAGCGCCGCCCCAAAAAACGTCAGGGCTCCAAAGCCGCAGTCGGCGAGAAATTTCAACTCCGGGGCTCCGAAGCTAAAATCCCGGAGCCAACGCGCCCCGATCACCAGCGCGAAAGCGAGCAACAGGATAAAATTGAACAACCGCTGGCGCGCCGCCTCGAGCAGTGTGTTGTGCGCGATCCAGACGGTGCGCGATAGCGAAAATGGCACGGCCCTCATGACTTGGCCCGGTCATCGCCCCTGCGGTCCATCTGTTCCAGAAAAACCTGATCCAACCGCCGCTGCGCCGGCTGCACCGCCTCCAGCGTTCGTCCCCGTGCCGCGAGCCAGGCGCGCAGTTCCGCTAGTTCTCCCGGCGGCAACGCCTCCAGCACGAGGGACTGCCGGCCCGCCTGTCCCACCAGGTCCGAAACCGCCCCCTCCAGCATCAGGTGACCGTGATCCAGAATCGCCACGCGGTCACAGATGTCCTCGATCTGCGCCAGCAGGTGCGACGTGATCAGGACGGTCTTACCCTGCCCTTTGAGCTTCAAAATCAAATCCGCCATCGCGGCCGATCCCACCGGATCCACGCCGGCGGTGGGCTCGTCGAGAATCAACAGCCGCGGGTCATGCACGAGCGCCTGCGCGAGGCCGATGCGTTGCAGCATCCCTTTGGAATAGGTGCCGACCCGGCGGTCCGCCGCCGCACTCAGGCCCACCATTTCGATGACGTCGGCCACCCGGGTCGCCATCGTCGCGCGGACCATTCCGCACATGCGTCCATAAAACCGGACCAGTTCCCGCCCGGTGAGGTGCCGGTAGAAATAAGGGGACTCGGGCAGATACCCTACGTCGCGCCGCGCCTCGACGCGGTCGCTCGGCACGCCCAACACCGTGCAGCCGCCAGCCGTCGGTTCAAGCAGCCCCAGCAGCAGCTTGATGGTCGTGCTCTTGCCGGAGCCGGTGGGCCCAAGCAAGCCGTAGACCTGGCCGGCCGCGACGCGCAGGTTCAAGTGATCCACGGCCCGCAGTTTGACTCCGCGCAAGCCCACCGAAAAGTCCTTCACCAACCCGTGCAACTCGAGCGCGGCGGTGGTCGGGAGGTCGTGCGCTGCGGCGGAATCGGCCATCGTCTACTTGATCGCGAATCCCCGGCATTGCGCCACCCGCGCGCCGCCGCTGCGCTCGACCTTGCGAATGTAACCGTGCATTTTCTCCCGCACGGCGTCGACAAACGCCGCCACTTCAGCGGGCGCGCCCTCCGCCTCGAGTGTCACGCGACCGTCGGCCTGGTTGCTCACGTGGCCGGCGACCTCGAAGCCCTTCGCCACCTGCAGCACCGTGTAGCGAAATCCGACGCCCTGCACGTGACCCGAGAAATGAACAATTTCGTGGTGAATTTCCGCCATGGGGACGCGGACGTTAGGCGGCACCCGGCCGCCGTTCAACCTGCAAACGCAGCGGAATTCTATTTGCATTTGCCGAATTCGCGCGCTCAGTTTTCACGCAACCCATGAGCAACTTTGACTCCGACGGCGGTGCGGAAAACCAATGGGAGGATCGCGGTGAACTGGCGTGGAACGAGTTCGACTGGGAACGTTACCTGCGCGAACAGGAAGAGGCGATCAGCCGCTATCTGAAGCATTATGAGGGGGCGAAGCAGCAACCGGACCGCATCGATTTCGTGGCCGAGAAGATGAACTGGGGCGAAGAGGATTGGAGCGACGACGGTGAAGTGGAGAGTGCCGCGGTCGACTCCGGCGACGACACCGATGAGATTTACACGCTCCACAAGAACCCGATCTACATCGCGACCAAGGCGATTTATTTGAGTCTGTTCGGTTCCTGGCAGAAACTGGCGGGCGATCCGGCCCACGTGTCGCAGCCGCTGGCGATGGCGCTGCTCGCCTCGCTGCATCGCGGCGAGGGCGAGGCGGTGCAGGCGATCCATGCGCTCGACTTTGGCGACTACGCGATGGCGGTGAGCCTCTTCAAACGCGCCCTGAACGCGCTCAATGGCTCCCTCGCGCTGGTTAATGACGACGCCGTGAGCCAGCACCGCCACGTGCTGGCGTGGCGCGAGGATGCGCTGCCGCGGTTCTTCGACCTGAGGGAAATCTGGCTGCGGGTGATCGCGGATTGCCGCGAAGAACTCGACCGCCCCGTGGACGAAGAAAGTTGAGGAAATCCGCCTTGCACTTTGCGGCGGCACCGTTTGCCTCGGCGGTCTGGTTTGGAGAGGTGGCTGAGTGGTCGATAGCGGCGCTTTGCTAAAGCGTTGTACGGGTAAAACCGTACCGGGGGTTCGAATCCCCCCCTCTCCGCCAGTTTACTCTTGGTCCGAACTGAAATTCGGATCGTTAAAATCGCACAAGTTGCTGCGGCAGGGCCGCGAACAAAAGTGCGATTTTTTCGTTGGGGAAATAAGTTCTTGTTTTGCCCTTCCGCGGAAGCGGTCGTGCAACGGAATTCACGCCCGGTTTCAGGTGATCGTTAAAATTTCGGGCGTGAGGTTTTCGCGGAATCTGCGATACTCCTCGGCAGTCAGATTTCCCTCGGGGTAGAGGCCAATTGCAGGACTCCCCCGGTAACTATCAACCGAGGTTTTTTCATGCCTGCGATCCAATCGGATTCTTTGCGGAACCGTGCCTGCACGGTGCCCGTTGCCATCTACAGCCGCGTCTCCACCGCCAATCAGGTCGGGGGGCGCTTCGACTCCTGCGAGAGCCAAGCCGCCGTCTGTCGCGATCATATCGCGAAATACGCCAACGACGGCTGGTTCGAAGTCGCCTGCTTCTCCGACCCCGCTTACTCCGGCAGCTCAATGAACCGCCCGGGCATCCGGGCGCTCATGCGCCAGATCGAGGCCGGTGAGGTGAAGATCGTCCTCATCTTCAAGCTCGAGCGCGTGCTCCGCAGTACCGACGAATGGGGACCTTTCCGGGCGTTCCTTCAAAAGCACGGCTGCCGCCTCGTAAGTCCGACCGAGGATCTCTCTGACGAAACTCCCTCGGGGCGTCTGAAGAACAACCTGCTGATGAGCGTGGCGGAATACGAGCGACTCAACACCGCCGAGAAGATCCGCATCAAACTCAACGAGCAGGCCAAGCGTGGATTCTGGACCGGCGGCCAGGTGCCCTTCGGCTATGTCTACGATGAAGAGCAACAGGGTCTCAGCCCGCATCCGACGGAGGCGGCCACCTTGCGCCGGGTCTTCGAGCTGGCCGCAAAACTCACCTCGCTGACTGAAATCGCGAACACGCTCAACGATGAGGGCCTGCGCACCCGCGCCCGCATCTACAAGAAGCGCGATGGCGCACGGACGAACATCGGCGGCAAGCGCTTTCGGTCCGACATCATCCGTCGGCTGATCCTGCGACCGCTGTACGCCGGCCGGGTGCGAATGAACGGCAAGGAGTTCACCGGACGGCATGTGGCCTTAGTCACCGACGCGCTTTGGGAACGCGCCAACGCGGCGATTCGCCGCACCCGCCCCGCGCCCAGGCGTTTTCAGGATCGCGACAAACACTTTCACCTGCTCAAGGGCATCGCGCATTGCGGCAACTGCGGGAGGGCAATGATTCCCAACACCTCCGGCAAACTCGATCCGGACGGCAAACCGTACCGCTACTACACCTGCGGTTACGCGCACAAGGAGCGCTCGGACGCCAACTGCCCGGTGCGTCACGTGTCGGCCTCGGCGTTGGAAACCGCCGTCGTCGGCTTCCTGGGTGCCTGCAGTCAACATCAGGACATTGTCGCCGCCACCGTCGCGGAAGCACGCGAACGCCGCCAAACCGATCGCACTCCCCTGCGCGCTCGGCTGACCGAACTCGACCGGCGCGTTGAAGCCATTGAGACCCAGTTGCGCAATTGCGCGAAGGCAATTGCCCTCGGACGCATTCCCTCGCTCACGGATGCGCTCCGGGAGGAAGCCGATATCCGCCATGCTGAAAAACAGCCGCTGCTGGTCGAGCGGGAACAGATTCAACACGAGTTGTCGCTCTGCGACCAGGGCGACCTCAATGCGGAGCGGGTGCGAGATTCGCTCGTGAAGCTCGGCGACATGCTCGCCACGATTTCTCCGACCGAACAGCGGGAATTAATCATGTTGTTCCTGCAGCGCGTCGAAGTCCGCCCGTCGGCCTCGCAGCCCGGATTGGCGCCGGGCTTCCGCCTCCTCGAACTGCGACTCAAGTTTCGCGTCGAACGTTTGATTGAGGGAATGGCGGAAAAACTCGTCATTGAGGAGCGCGGCGCCGCCCCTGCGGCAACGTCCCGTCCGCTGACGATGAACCTAAAGGTGGCGCTGGCGCCCTTCTGCTCCTCGGCAAAACCCGTGACCCTGCTGGCGCCGTTCCGCTGCGACCTGGGCGTCACACGGCGCCAACCGGCCGCAAAACCGTCACAAGAGCCCGTGCTGCACCCGATCCACCGTGCCCGCGCCTGGCAGCGCCGTCTCGATTCCGAACGCGGTCTCAACCGTGTGACGCTCGCCAAGGAGGAAGGCATCGCACCT
>SXSC01000286.1 GCA_005792355.1 Opitutaceae bacterium | reverse complement strand
GGTGACGGTGGCGAGGGGCAGCGCGGGCTGGCTGGCCGCGGGGGCGGTATTCTGGGCGAAGCCCGACGTGGCGCCGAGCAACAGCAGGGTGAGGGTGAGGAGGCGGGTGGAGGAGGCGTTTTTCATGGGAGCGGTGGGTTGGAATTTTTTGTGGGGTCCGCCCGGAATTGAGCGGTCTCACAGCCCCCAACGCGAAATGCCGCGCCCAAAAGCGCCATCGCCGGGGTTTTTTCTGCGAAAAAACCTAAATTGATTTTTTTCGCGCGGTGCGAAAAATCGCGGGTTACGCTCTCAAGCGGAGGATTTCCTTGCCCAGCCACGCTCGGGCGTAGGCGAGATCGCGGTCGGCGGTGCGCGGGGAGATGTCCAGCAGGGCGGCGGTTGAGACAAACATGTTGGTCTCTACGTTCGGATAGTCAGTCAGGATGAATATGTTCAGGGAAATATCCGGGCCGGCACCGGCGGCCCCATCCGGCTCGCGCCGAAACCCCGGCTTTACGGCCATCGAAAGGCCTGTCATGGTTGGTCGTGTGAGACTCGAACCGGAAGAACGTGAAGCCATCAAGGCCGTGGTGGCGCGACGCGACGCGCACGCCCGTGTGTTCCTATTCGGTTCGCGCACCAATCCCGATGCACGCGGGGGAGACATCGATCTGCTGATCGCCTCCCAAACGCTGGACCGAGCGGATCTGCGTCAGATCCGGATCGACCTCCAAGATAGCCTGGGCCCGCAACACATCGATCTGGTCGTGCTCGGACGGCAGCCGTCGACCTTCGCCCGCGCCGTGGCCGAGAAGGCGGTTGCCCTGTGAAGACGCCGGCGAGCGCATCGATCCTGAAGGAGAATGTGCGGGGTTTGCGGCAGGCCATGGTGTCGTTGCAGCGGGCCTCGGATCTCTGCGCGACCATCGGTGGCGGGCCGGCGTTTTCGCCCGCGGACCTCGATGCCATTGAGGTTCTCGCCAGCCGTTTCTCCCGGACCACGGATTTTTTGGTGAACAAGGTGCTGCGGGCGCTTGACCGTTACGAGCTCGAGCCAGAGGGGACCTTGCTCGATGTGCTCAATCGAGCGGAAAAGCGCGGCCTGATAGATTCAGCGCGCGTGCTGCGTGAAATGAAGGAGCTGCGCAACGAAATCGTGCACGAATACCTGTCCGACGGGCTCGCGGATTTGCACGGGGACTTGCGCCGCTACACGCCGCAACTGCTCGCCGTCGCGGCGCGCACGGCGGAGCACGCGGAGCGGGTGTTGCGATAACGCGGGCCGGTGTTCGGGCGCGTGCCATTCGCGCGCCAATCCCTACGCCCGCAGGGTGACATCGACGGCCAGGCTCGCCTGGGCCCGCAGTATTTCAACCTGGTCGCGCTTGACCCGCAGCCGTCGGCCTTTACCCGCGCCATCTTCGCCGCGGCGAGTCTACGGAGTTACGATCCGGCTTTGCTCAGAACACGCCTTCGTAAATCTCCGCGATCGTCATCGCGTGTTTGACCGAGCGAAACTCCACCTGCGCCTCCGCCGTGGTGAACACTTCACCCTGCCAGCCCGAAGCGCGGCGGAAAACCGTGACTTCGCGACGGTCCTGCGCGACGAGGACGTATTCTTCGAGCATCGGCGCCTGGCGGTAGTGCGTGTGCTTCTCGCGTCGGTCGATCGTCTCGGTGGTGGGGGAAAGCACTTCGACGACCAGCGTCGGCGAACCCAGAAAATATTGGCCGATGTCCCGCGGATGACACGAAACAACCACGTCGGGATAATAAAAAAATTCCTCGCGGGCAACTTCGAGGCGGACCTTGAAGTCGTTTATGAAAAACTCGCACGGGCCGCCGCGCAGTCCCGCGTGGAGGTGGGCGAAAATGTTGCCGGAGATCTTGTTGTGCGCCCGGCTCGCCCCGCCCATCGCGTGGATTTCCCCGGCGACGAACTCGTGCCGCACCGCGCTCGATTCCTCGAACGCGAGGTAGTCGGCGACGGCCATCGGGAGTACACAGGCGGCTTCCGTTGGACGCAGCATAGAAGCCCCCTGCGCCAGTTCAAGCACGCGTTGGCACCAAGGTTTTGGCGCCGCCAAAACCTCCGCAGCCGCGAGCTCCGCCCAGGAGGGCGCGCGCCAGAGGTGGAGCGAGCCCCAGGCGGACGCCTCGGGCGGACTGGGTGCGATCATTTCCCTCCGGACGCCGGAATCGATTTCCCGAACCGCGCCGGAGATGCGATCGATCACGAAACCGGAAGCGGGTTTTTCCCTCACCGCACGAAAGCACCAGGCACAGCCGGGCGGTCGGGCAAAACCGCATATTTCCCGGTAGGATTGGACCGCAGCCAGGAGCGCGTCGTCACTCCGGTCGACAGCTCCCACTCGAACAGGCCTCGCAACTTAGCATCCCGGTGCCCTTGTTGCACCAATAGCTTCCTGCTGCCGTCGACAAATGCGATCGGCTCCGGTGCCACGAAAACGAGGGAACCTGCGAGTCCCACGGATTCGAAGCGGATCTCACCAAACGAAATGAAGGACCTCCCACAGATTCAGAAAGGCCACAGATGCCAAATCAGAAGGCCGACCATCTGCGGTCTCTCTGAATCTGCGGGAGGCCAAAACCAATTCACACTTTCGGTGCAAGACTTTTTGTCACCGAGCGCACAAAGGTCGGGTCCAGAGTACACGGAGGCAATCACGCGGTCGTGCTCTGTGCCCTCTGGCTCTGTGACTCATACCTTGGCCTTAGTTTTCCGCGCCGCGCGGAAAACTTTCAGAACAGCGGCGCGTTGTTCTTCGGATCAGTGAGCAGCGCGTCCCAGCGCGGATCGCCGCGGAGCGGGGCGAACCAGAGGGCATGGCGCATCACGTGGACGCTGTTGGCCGCCATCCGTGGGCTCAGATACGGGGACTGGAGCAGCCGCGCGTAGGCTTCGATCGCTCGGGTCTTGTCGCCGGTCCACGCGTAGACGAAGGCGAGGTTCTCAAACACCTGTGGGCCATTCCAGTGGTCCTTTTCAATCGGGACCAATTCCACGGCCTTGCGCGCCACCGCCACCGCGTCCTCGGCGTGGCCCAGCACGGCCTCGATGCAGGCCAGGTCACACAAGAGGATGTGGTTGTCCGGCTCAACTGCGAGACGCGCCCGGAGATTGGCTGGCGCGTGCTGCAGCCGCTCGCGCGCTCCGGCTACGTCGCCACTGGCGGCTTGAAGCACCGCCCAATGGAGCTGCCATTGCCAACTGCCGGTCGCCGTGGAGTCCATCCGCCCGCCGGCCGCGTTGAGATCCACCCCTTTGACGTATTTTTCGTGCGCGTGCATCCAGCGGCGGTTCGCGACTGGCCGACCCTCCTTCGCGAGGCGTTCGTCCATTTCTTGCGTCGAGCCAGTCTCAAAAAACAACGATCGCGGATCGGAGTCCCTGAATCGGTCGGGTTGCTTCTCAGCCAGCCGCCACCGCTCAGCGCGGAGCTCGGCATATCTCCGGCCCGAGCCGAAAATCCGCGTCAGCTGATTGCTGGGGTCGTCGTCCAGGGTGGTGGCTTTGCGACTGTTGACCAGCGCCTCAAGCCACCGGCCCTGACGCAGCTGAACCTCCGCGAGTGCCCAATAGCCCAAAGGATTATTGGGTTGGAGGCGGATCACCGTTTCAAATTCCGCGGCGGCACGGGTGAAGTCTCCCTCGCACAACCAATAATAATAACCACGGCTCACTGTGATCTCCGGCGCATCGGGTGCCAGTTGGGCGGCAGTGTCGATGGCCTTCTTCGCCTTGTCCCGTCGCGCGTTCGACCGATCGACGTAACTGGTCTCGAGGCCGTAATACAGGTTACCGTGCAGCATCGCGAGGTCGGCCCACGCCAGCGCGAATTTCGGATCGAGTGTGACTGCGCTTTGCAGCAGCGATTCCTGCGGCTGGAAATACTCGCTGGATGGGTTGCCGGGCTCGCCGACCACCCCCGAGTAGCCTCTGCGCCGGATCTCGCGCGCCTTGAGGTAAATGTCGTAAGCACCGGAATTCTCGGTGGGCGCGCGCGCGAGGTTGCGCTTCGCCTCCGGCGACAGCACGGCCTTCAGCTCCGCGGCGATCGCCTGGGCGAGTTCGGACTGAATGGCGAAGACGCGGCTCATCTCATTGTCGAACGACTTCGCCCACAAGGGTGCATCGGTGCGCGCGTTGATCAGCGTGGCGACGAGGCGGACATCGTTCGCCACGCGGCGCACGCTGGCGGTCAGCAGGTAGGCCACCTCGAGCTCCGCGGCGATTTCGCGATTTGGTTTCTTCGAGTCGCGATAGGCGAGTGCCGTCTTCTGCGAAATCGTCCGCACCTCCGGAATGCTGAGCAGGCTCCCGATGACGGCTTCGTGCAGGCCGTCGGCGAAGAACGCGGTCGCAGCCGGATCGTCGCTCTTGTTTTCAAAGGGCAGCACCGCGATCGACTTCGGGTGGATGGGGGCGACGTTGACGGCGAACTTGGCCGCGACCTTCTCCGCGCGCGCGGCGCGGCGCGCCTGCCAGAGGCTCGTGGCGCCGAGCGCGAGGGCGAGGGAGACCACGGCGGCCACGGCCACGCCGACGCGCCGGCGGCGGACGAATTTGCCGAGCCGGTAGGAAAAACTCGGCGGCCGCGCGACGACCGGCTCGTGCCGCAGGTGTCGCTGGAGATCGAGCGCGAGGTCGCTGGCGGAGCCGTAGCGCCGCGCGCGATCCTTTTCGAGGCAGCGCATGATCACCCAGTCGAGATCGCCGGAGAGCTGGCGGGAGATTTGCGCGACGGCACTGCCGCGCAACTTGGCGAGCTGCGTGCTCTCCTCGATGGAGAGCGTGCTCAACCGCGTGGACGGCCGAGGCGGCTCCACTTCGCGGATGATGCGGCGGATTTCGTCGAGGCCGGCGGCGAGCAGGCTTTTCGGATCGAAGGGCGGGCGGCCGCTGAGCAGTTCGTAGAGGAGGACGCCGAGCGAGTAAACGTCGCTGCGGTTGTCCACCTCGACCGCGTTGAACTCGGCCTGCTCCGGGCTCATGTAGGCCGGGGTGCCGATGAACTGCTGAAACGCGGTGAACAGCGTCGCATCCGTGAGCCGGCCCTGCGTGGCCTTCGCGATGCCGAAGTCGATCACCTTGGGCGCGGCGGTCACGTCGTGCTGGGTGACGAGGATGTTCGACGGCTTGATGTCGCGGTGGACGATGCCCTTCTGATGCGCGTGCTGGATGGCGTCGCACACCTGGATGAAGAGCGCCAGCCGCTGCTCGATGGTGAGGTTTGAGGTATCGCAGAACTTCGTGATCGGCACGCCGCGCACGAGCTCCATCACGAAATACGGCCGGCCGGTGTCGGTGGTGCCGGCGTCGAAAACCTTCGCGATGTTCGGGTGATCCATCAGCGCGAGCGCCTGCCGCTCGGCCTCGAAGCGGGCGACGACCTCCTTGGTGTCCATGCCGAGCTTGATCACCTTAAGCGCGACGCGGCGACGGACGGGCTCCTCCTGTTGCGCCATCCACACGACGCCGCAGCCGCCCTCGCCGAGTTTTTCGAGGAGCTTGTAGCGGCCGATCTTGTCGCTGGGTTTTTCCTCGGGCGACGCGACCTCGCGCGGAACGAAAGCCTTGGGCAGGGCGCGTTCCGCCTCCGCGAAGCCGGCCAGCAGTTCCTCCACCCGCACGCGCTGGGCCGGATCCGCTGCGCACATTTTCCCGAGGAAGGCGCCGCGTTCGGTGGCCGGCAGGGCCCGCGCCTCGGCAAAAACGGTTTCGTCGGAACTCATGGGCGGGAGCGGAAGGGGGAATGGGAAAATGACCAATGACCAAGGACCAATGGCGGGGTGGGGGTACTGTTCGGTGATGGGCGACGAAGGCAAGGCTGCGACCGTTTTTCGAGTCTTCGGCGGGATACAAACGCTCGTATCCGGTCACAGAAATCTACCCAGACAAGCCGTCGGCAAAAAAATGGCGGGTAAAAGATGGAAACCGCGTTGCCGCGGTTTCCATCTTTTACCCGCCATATTTTTGCCTCTGCCTGGACCGGCGCCGTGTTGTTCTTGGACTTACGCGCCGGAAGATCGAAGCGACGGGCGTTTCTTCTTTTGCTCCAGGGACCAAGCTTGCCCGCTCGAGGAAAAGCCCGTTGGGGACAACGGGCTCCACCTTCACTTGCATCTTTCCGTCTCAGCGCGAGCTCGGGCTGCCCGCCAACATCGTCTTGGTGGTGACCTCGGCTTGGTCCCGCACGCTGAAGTAGAAAGTCTGCTTCAACTGGGCCGCCACCGGCTGGCCGTCCTTCAGCGCCGGCGTGAAGGTCCACTTTTTGATCGCGGCGAGGGTCGCCTCGTTGAACTCAAAATTGCTGCTGTTGACGACATTGGCCTTCGTCACGGCTCCCTTGGCGTCGACCGAGATGGCCACGGTGACTT
>SXSC01000285.1 GCA_005792355.1 Opitutaceae bacterium | reverse complement strand
TGGCGCTGGCCGCCGGAGAGTTCGTTCGGCTTGTGGTGCACGCGATCGCCGAGCCCCACGTTTTGCAGGGCCTCGAGCGCCCGCAGCCGGCGGGCCTGCGATGGCATCCCGGCGTAAATCAGCGGCAACTCCACATTGTGCAGCGCATCGGAGCGCGGCAGCAGGTTGAACGTCTGAAAGACGAAGCCGATCTCACGGTTGCGGATCTCCGCCAGCTCGTCGTCGACCATGGTCGCGACATTCTTGCCGCTGAATTCGTAGCGGCCGGCGGTCGGCGTATCGAGACAGCCGAGCATGTTCATGAGCGTCGACTTGCCCGAGCCCGAAGGCCCCATGATCGCGAGATACTCGTTGCGGCGAATCTGGATATCGACCCCCCGCAGGGCATGGACGATTTCCGACCCCATCTTGTAGAGCTTCGTGACGCGCTCAATTTCTATGACGAGGTCGCCCGGGGTGCGAATCGGACGGGGGGCCGGGGCGATTGAAACGGCGGGAGGAATCATGAGGAAGAGGTCGACGCTGGATGAACGAATTGTGACCGGGCCGCACGGCCCCGGGCCTATTTCTTTTCGTCGTCCTTCTTCACGATCTCCAGTTTGACTCTCATCTCGTCCTTCAAGGTGCGGCTGATGGCGGCGTAACTGCCGGAGACGACCACATCGCCGTCCTTGATCCCGGATTTCACCTCGAGATGGGTGTTGTCGGCAATGCCGACTTCCACGTTTTGCATCCTGACCTTGTCGCCGTTCTTGACGAAGACGACCTTCGAAAGGTTTTCGCGATTGCGTCGCGCCTCCTGCTTCTCCGCCGCGGCATCCAGCGAGCTGCCCGATTTCTTCTCGGCTTCCTTCGCCAATTTCTTCTGGAGTTCCTCCGTGTTCAGGCCACCCACGGCCCGGACGGTCACGCTCTGGATCGGAACCACGACGACGTTCTCGACCGTCTTTGTTTCGATGTCCGTGGTGGCGCTCATGCCCGGGCGCAGCTGCACGTCGCGGTCGGTGATGCGGATCTTGACGAGGAAGTTGGTCACATCGTCCGACATCGCGGCCAGCTGCGAGCTGGCGCTGCTGCCCTGGGCCGAGGAACTGATCTCGGAAACCGCACCGCTGAACTTGCGGGCGGGATAGGCGTCGATGCTGATCACGGCGCGATCGCCGAGCTTGACGTTCACAATGTCGTTCTCGTTGACCCGCACCCGCAGCTCCATGTGGTCGAGATCGGCCACGCGCATGATCTCGGTGCCGGCAAACGACCCCGTTCCGACCACGCGCTCACCCACTTCGCTGTTTTGCGCACTGATGGTGCCATCCATCGGTGAGAAAATGATCGTCTTGCTGAGCTGATCGCGCGCCTGGCTGAGCGAACCCTCGGTCCGCCGGATTTGCGCGAGGGAATTCTCGTAGTTCGCCTGCCCGACCTCGAGCGAGGTCTTGGCGTTGAGGATCTCGGCGTCGGAAATGAGCTTTTTCGAGTGAAGATCCTCGGCTCGCTTGAATTCGTCCTGGGCCTTGAACAACTGGGCCTTCGACTGGACGGAGGTGGCCCGGGCAGCCGTGAGGTTGGCCTCCTGCTGATCGACTTGGGACTGGTAGTTGTCCGGCTTGATTCTGACCAGCAGGTCGCCCTTCTTCACCTTCGCGCCCTCCTTGAGCGGCATTTCAGTGATTTCGCCGGCGGCCTCGGTGGAGATCTTCACCTCGACCTCCGGCTGCACCTTGCCGGTGGCGGTCACCACCTGCGTGAGTGTCTTGATCACCGCCTTCTCGAAAGTGACTGCCGTGACCGGGCCGGCACTCTTGGTCTTGTAATACGCGGCTCCGCTCAGCCCGCCCAAGAGGAGGATGCCACCCAGGAGATACCATTTAACGGGAGACTTCTTCTGCCGGGCGGCAGGAGCGGTGGAGCCAGACTTGGGCACAGCGGAAACGGGATTAATTGAGCTCAGTTGGATTGAGAGAGAGGAATTCATGGGAAAACATCTGCGGAGACATGGCAAGCGGCCGGTTTCCCGTTCTTCGGATCAAAAAATTGTGGCCGGCCCCACAACGAGCCGGCCACAAACACAACTGACAAACTACGAACGAGACAGGAGGAAATGTCCGCCGGCCCGAAAGAGAACACCTTTGCGACCGAGTGCCGCTGGTTCGCGATGAACGGGGCGGCGCCGGCGGTCGAAAGGCGGGCAAACGAATCGGTGGACATGGCACGAAAACACGGCACGGGCGGGAAAGTTACACGGTTCTTCCACAGAACGGCCGGCAGGATGGATGAACTGGGCCGCGGAATACGCCGCAGGCTGCGGGTGCACGCGAACCGGCGTCAAAATCAGACGTGCCCTCGCGAACACGCCCGCCGGCACCTTGGAGGTGAGCTGGGCGCGGAGCGAACGGTGACCGCCGCGGCGCGTCCGAACACCTGCATGGCGCGACCAATTTCTCCCAGCGCCCGCGATCGATCGTAAGTCCAGTGCGACAGGTTGCCGAACTGACGCGATCAGCGCGGGCTCTCAGTGCGGCAGTTCAACCTCGCCGGCGCGATTTGAAACCAAGAGGTTGCGGCCCGGCACCGTCTCTCGCGGTTTGATTGGAATCACCCTCGCCTGGTCGATCCCGCGCCCGTCAACCGCTCGAGCGAGCAGCAGGGGATCCGCGGCCAACGCCGGCGAGAACTCGCGCTCCCGGTCCGGCTGCGCCGGATCGACGACCTTCACCTGACCCGCGACTACATACGCCAGCACCGTGTGGCCCTGTGGTCTGTTCGTGTTTGTACCGCCACGGTAGTACGACAGCAACCGGGGTTCGGAAATCGACTCCCCACGCGCGAGCCGCACCCGCAGCGCGGCATAGCTTTCGATGAAGCAGCCGTTCCGCAGCGGCGCTTCCGGTGCCACCGCGCCAGTCACCGCCAGATCCGCCTGGACAGCGGTCCAGCGCGTAAAGCCGGGATCGATGTCCCGCAGGAGCGGTCCAAAATTGGCTTTCTCCTCCGCCAACCGGCCGCGGTGCAGGGAAAAACTCTGCGTCCCGTCGGTGTCGGAATAAAACCAGAGGATACCCGCAATTTCAAACACCAGCGCATGCAGCGCGCGCGGGTAGCCGCTTGCGCGCCCGGTGTTTTCGATCCGCAGAATCTGCGACCAAACCTCGGATCCCAACAAGGCCTGCGCGCGGCGGGCATTGACGAGCGAGGCGTCCGCCCCGGAGCAGATCGCGGTCAGCAGCAAGGAAACCAGGAACAGGATGCGTGGATTCACGCCCTCCCTAACGCCGCTCGCGCGCCAGAGTCGCGGGAAAGCGACCAACGGAGGAAACTCTGCGACGAAGAACGCCGCCCGCACGCCCGAACCGCAAACGCCCCAATCTCACCCGCCAAAATGTGTCGCGCAGTCGGACACGCGCGTCCCAATAACGGCACCGAAAACCGCGGAGCGGCTTTCTACCGCGACCGCTGCAGCAACGTGGCGATCCGCTCGTGGTAGCCCCGGCTGAGCTTGAGCTTCGTGCCGTCCTGCAGAATCACGGCATATTCACCGGCAAAGGACGGACTCAGTTTCCGCAGCCGATCGATGTTCACGATCGTCGACCGATGAATGCGGATGAAACGTTTGGGATCGAGCCGCGCCTCGAGCCGCGCCATCGTCTCGCGCATCAGGTGCGCGCGCCCGGCGACGTGAAATTTCATGTAGTCGCCCTCCGCCTCAATCCAGTCGATCTCCGCGGCCTTCAGAAAAAAAATCTCGCCGGAGGATTTTAGCAAAATGCGATCGCTCGGGCCGTCCGCCCCCGCCGCGGCTTCGTGATTTTTCTGGAGGTAATCGAGGAGCTGGGTCAGCCGCGTGTTCGTCGTGTCGGTCTGGCGGCGGCGCACCTCCAACTTGGCCCGCTGCAACGCCGCACCGAAGCGCGCGTCATCGTACGGTTTCAGCAGGTAATCGACGGCGTTGACCTCGAAGGCCCGGAGCGCGTGCTCGTCGTAGGCGGTCACAAAAACCACCGCCGGTGCCGCGAGGGGATCAATCTTGCCCAGCGCCTCGAAGCCGTCGGAACCCGGCATCTGCACATCGAGAAACGCCAGGTCGGGTTTTTCCCGCTGGATGAGCGCGGCAGCCTCCGCCCCGGTGGCCGCCTCCCCTACAATCTCAACCGCGCTGTCGCGCTCGAGCAACAGACGCACGCCGCGCCGCGCGGCCGGCTCATCGTCGACGATGATGGTACGAATACGGACCGGGTTGGCTTTTAGGGGGACCGGCAGAGGGGCGGTGGCTTTCATGGGCGGAAGGGCAGGATGATTTGGACGGAGACGCCGCGGCCCGGCTCGCTGCGCAGCAAGACCTGGCCATGGGCGCCGTAAATTTTTGCGATGCGCTCGCGGGTGTTGGTCAGGCCAATCCCCTCTTTCGCGCGCTGGCTGCCGTGGTCGAGGCCTGGACCATCGTCCCGCACCTCCAGGAGCAATTGGCCGGACTCGACCCGACCCAGAATCTCGACGAGTCCCGGCCCCGATTTCGGCGCAATGCCATGCAAAATGGCATTCTCCACCAGCGGTTGGAGCAGGAGATTCGGAATGCGCGCCGCCATCGCCGCCTCGTCGATGGAAATCTTCACGCCCAACCGATCGGAAAACCGCGCTTTTTGAATTTCGACGTAGCGGTCGAGGAAGTCCATTTCCTGGCGCACCGTGACCTCATGGAATCGCGTGTGATCGAGCGACATGCGCAGCAGCGTGCTCAACTGCGCAATCAGGGTCACCGCCCCGTCGTTCTTCTTTTCGCGCACCAGCACGGAGATCGTGTTGAGCGTGTTGAAAAGAAAATGCGGGCGGAGCTGTTCCCGCAGCGCCTTGAGTTCCGTCTCCACCAGCCGGGCTTCGAGCTGCACCGCCCGTAGTTCCTCATCTTTAAAACGTCGTTGGATTTCCAAGCCGTAACCAAACGCCAGCACCGCCCAGTAGAAGGCCATGTCGATGATGTTCCGACCATAAAAGCCCTTGAACGCGGTCGACCAAAAGTCACCCGAAATCTCCTCCCAAAAAAGCATGTAAGCCGCCATGCGTCCGAGGTAAAACGTCGCCATCACGACAAAGCTCATCGCGAGATGAAAGCCTACTCCGCCCCACCAACGCCCGCGGCTCAGCGGCATTTTTTCCCGCAGGCTCAGGATGAGCGGCGCCATCAACGCCCACATCACGGCCCGCCCGAATTGCGGCAGCGCCACCTCGACAAAATCGACGACGCCCATCGGCATCCCGGCCCGGTTGTTGAAATATACCTCGATCGAAAGCACGAATCCCAGGAACAGCCAGCCGGCCACGAGGACGGCATATCGAATCCATGGGTTCTGCATGACGCAGGCGTTCATCCACCCCTCCACGGAGCGACTCAAGCGGATAACGCCATGCCTGCGACGAACCGCCGCCAACCCGCGACGAGTGGCAACCGGCTGCGACCAAGCCTGCGATGAATACCGTGCCTTGGGCGACGTTTCGCGCCCGCCCCCCACTTCGATCGCAGCCCGCGGGCCCCGCCCAAAGCGCTCTTGTCACGTAATACGTGACAAACTTTTCCGGTCACGCTCAGCGTCGCGCAAAACGTCGCACATCGATTTCCGCGTCAAACGGTGCGCCCGTGGTCAGATGGTTCCTCCACTGCCGCGCGAGCAGCGGGGCCCAGAGCGCGCCTTTTCCCCCGAGCCCGTTGCAAATTCCGACTCGCGCCCGCGTGGGATGCCGACCGGCCACCGGCCGCTTGTCGGGCAGATTCACCCTCACTCCCGCGTGGTGCCCGGTGACGGCGAAGGCTCGTGCACCGAGCAGCCCGCGCGCGCTGTGCTCCAGGGCGGCGCGGGCGGCCGCGGACGGCCGGGCGTCCCGCACGCGCGGCTCGTGCGTCGCCCCCACCCACGCCACACGGTCGCCCACCGGCACAACCCAATGGCGGCAATTCAGGACCACATCTGGCGCGAGATCCGCGACGGCGATTTCCAAAACCTCGCCCTTGGAATATTCCCACGGCACAAACTGAAACTCATCCGCTCCGGTCGCCGCGCTCATCCCGGTGCAGTCGATGACAAGGGCAAAGTGCCTGGACGCGGCGGCCAGGTTGGCTCCCTCCTCCCGCAATCGGCCCATCGCAGCCCAGCGCGCCCGGGCCGCTCCGAGCAACGGCCCGAGGGCCACTCGTGCCGCGTCGCGAATCCAAAAGCCCGTGTCATCCGCCGCCTCGACCAACGGCGCCAATTCCCCCCTCGCTTGCTTCTCCGCAAACACCGCGCGTTCGCGGTCGTCGGCAAACTCCCGCCGGACTCGCATCTCCCGCCACACTGGCACCCCGAGCGCCGCCTCGAGTTCGCGGTAAACCGCGGCTGCGGCCGGCCGCAGCGCGACGTAGCGCCAGCTCTTCACCAGGCGGCGTCCCGTGATGGGATTGATGATACCGGCGGCCGCCAGCGTGGCCGCGGTCCCGTGCCCGCGGTCCGCGATCAGAAACGAAATACCCGCGCGCTCGAGTTCCCACGCCAGCAGCGTGCCCGCCAGCCCCTGCCCGGCGATCAGGATGTCGGCCGGCATCTCAGCACCATTCCGCCCCGGCGGGAATCACTTCGCCTCCACGGCCCACAGCGCGGCGCCGACAATCCCGGCCTGATTGAAAAACTTCGCCGGCACGAGTCTGGCCCGCGTCCGAATGCAGGGGAAAAATCTCTCGTGTTTCGCACTCGCCCCGCCGCCCAAAATGATGAGTTCCGGCCAGAACAGGCGCTCGAGCTCGGCGATGAATTCATGCAGGCGCCCACCCCACTCCTCCCATGACAGGTCTTCATTTTCCCGCGCCGCACTCGACACGAATTTTTCCGCATCTCTCCCGCCCTTCCAGGGAAAATGGCCGAATTCGAGCGGCGCCACCACCCCTTGATAGGCCAGGCAGGTGCCCACTCCGGTGCCCAGGGTCAGCAGCAGCGCCTTGCCCATGAAACGGCGGCCCGCCCCAAAGCGCATCTCGGCGATGCCCGCCGCCGCGGCATCGTTGATCATCGCCACCCGGCAGCCCGTGGCCTGGCCAAACAATTTCGCGCCGTCGCACCGCACGAATCGCGGATGCAAATTCGCCGAAGTCCGAATCGTCGACTTTTCGATCACGCCCGGAAATCCGACCCCGATGCGGCCGCGCCACCGGAAGTGCGCGGCGATTTCCGCCACGACCTTGGCCGCCGCCGCGGGCGTCAGGTGCTTGCGCACCTCAATCCGATGCCGCTCGGCGAGGAGTTTGCCGGTCGTCGTGTCCACCGGCGCGCCCTTGATCGCCGACCCGCCAATATCGATGCCGAGTGTTTTCATGTGCAACCGTGTCGCCAGACGACTACGGCTTTTTCGGCGCCGGCTTCGGGTCGAGATTCGCGGCGAGCTGCCCGGTCGTGATCTTCGACGCGACGCCGTTTTTCGGCACCTCCGCCTGCGCACTCCAGAGGATCGCATTGAGCACGACCTTGCGCTGGTTGTCGTCGCCCCAATTCGCGTGCGTGTGACCGCCGGTGAAACCGAAGCCCCGACCGCCGTCGGGCCGATTGATCACCCACATCATCGTCTCCACCCGACCCGCCGCCTTCAGAATGTGCGGATACGGACCCTTCGGATGCACGTACGGGCCGCCGCGCACCTGATCGGAGGGCTTCGCCGTCAGGATGGGCGTCACGCCCTGCATGTTTTCCGGCCAGCGGATGTTGAAGTACCATTCATCCCGGTTGCTGAATGGCTTCACTCCGCGGGCGACCGGATGATCGGGAAAGTCCTGGTACGCGGGAGACCAAAACGGATTGCACGAATAGTTCGTCTCGTAATATCCGCCGATCCATTTGAGGAATTCCGGACCGCCGTTGTCCGCCGGAATCTCCACGCCGTAATGCATGAAGCCGAGGCCCACGCCTTTTTTCGCCAGCGCACCCAGGACCTCCTTGCGGTTCTCCAGCAGCGCCGGGTGCTTCCCGCCGCCGTCGCAATAGATCACCACGGCGTCCGCGCCGTCGAACGCGCTCGCGACATCCGGCCAGCCGTTGGCATGCACCGCAACTTTCACTCCCGGCGTGTTGGCCAGGCATTGTTGCAGGAGCAGCATGCCGGCGCGGAATTCGTGCATGCCCGGCGGGTGGCTGGGCTTGCCCGCGATGAGGACGATTTTCTTGTCGGCGGCGGCGAGCGCCAGGGATGACGCGACGACAGCCGCGAGGAGGAGGAGGAGGAGGCGTTTCATGGTCGTTTGAAGGGATTGGCCGGCACTGGGGCCGGCGGGTGACTCAGCGGAGTCGGGCACCGGGAAATTCACAAACTCAAAAACGGACGCCCGCGGCCACCGCCCGCCTTTCCCTGCCGATTGGAATCTCACGCGCGCCGCGCCGCCTGCTCCGCCGCCAGCCCGCCGTAGGGCGCGCGTTCAGCCCGGGTCAGCATCGCCTCAGCGACCGGGTCGCGGACAAAACTCTCCCTGCCCGGATCCCACGTGAGCTTGCGCCCGAGCTTCATCGCGATCCAACCGAGATTGCACGCGCTCGTCGAACGATGGGCGACTTCGGGGCTCGTGACGGCCGCACCGCGCGTGACGATGCTGTTGATCCAGTCGCGATGGTGATCGTTGTTCTCACTCGCGTGGAGCCGGATTTCCTTGGTGCCGAGCGGGGTTTTGAGGATGTCGGGATCGCTGGCGTTGAGCGCCTTCGAATTCCCGTTCGTTGGATCCGCCGTCCCCCGCGTGACAAACAACCAGCCGTCGCTCCCCTCGAAACGCACCCCGTTGGGAAACGTGTTGTCGATGATCATCGTGGCGCCGTTGGCGTAGCGGGACTCGATGTGATAGGCCCCGTGGACATTCCAGAGCCCGCTTTGGGGAAACTCCGCCCTCCCCTCGATTGCCACCGGCCCGGTCTGTTCCGTGTCCATGCCCCAATGTGCAATGTCGACATGATGCGAGCCCCAACCCGTGATCATCCCGAGGCAGTACGACTCAATCCGCAACCAGCCCGGTCGATCGCCGTAGCGTTTTTTGGGATCCGGATTCTGCGGGTGCACGCGATTTTCAGTGTAAGGCATCAGCTGGGTCGGGCCGAGCCAGCGCGCATAGTCCAGGTTGGCGGGCACCGGCATTTCCGGCTCGACCGGGCCGGCCGGATCGGTCGGCAGACCGATTTTCACCGTGTGCAACCGGCCGAGTCGCCCGTTGCGCACCAGTTCGCACGCCAGCCGGAAGTTTGCCGCGGAGCGCTGCTGGCTGCCGATTTGGAAGGCGCGCTGCTTCGCCCGGATAAGGTCGCTCACGGCGCGGCCTTCGCGCACGGTCATCGTCAGCGGCTTTTGCACATAGACATCCTTCCCGGCCAAGGCCGCTTCGATGATCGGCTGGGCGTGCCAGTGGTCCGGCGTGCTGATGGCCACCGCGTCGATGTCGGCCCGTTGCAACGCCTCGCGGTAATCCCCGTAGGTCGAGACCTTGATCGGCTGTCCTTTCCTGCCGTAAAACCCTTCGACGTAGCGCTGCGCATCCGCGACGCGAATCGAGTCGAGGTCGCACACCGCCACGACCCGCGCGCGGTCCTGGGCCAGAATGCCCGGCAGGTCCATGCTGCGCGCAATGCGGCCACAACCAATCTGGAGGATGTTGATCTTGTTGCTGGGCGCATCCGCGCCGAACACTCGCGCCGGGATGAGACTGGGCAGCGCCAGCGCTCCGGCGCCGAGCAACGAGGTCTGAACAAATTCACGCCGGGTCAGAGGTGGTCGTTTGATTTTCATTGGGAAGGTGTGCCCATCGCCCAGAGGATGCCGCCGAGGAGGTGCTGACGAAATATCGGGTCGTTGTAGACCTCCTTGCGATGGCCGAGCGCCGTGTACCAGCAGCGGCCGCCCTCGTAGTCGTGATACCACGCAAGCGGACTGGTGGCCACGCCCGCGGGTTTCTTGGGATCGACGAGATTCTTCAAATCCCCCGCCAGCAACACCCGCAGGCCCGCCGGCATGTCCCGGAGAAAATAGAACTCATCCGTGACCTGCCACGTCTCGCCGAGAAACCGCGTCGAGGGATGCTGGCGATCGATCACGTGCACCGTGAATTCCTGCAGCTTCGGGTGCCGCACGAAGGAGCCCCCGATCAGGGCCCAGAACCACGGCCAATCCCGCATCGAGCCACAGGCGGAGTGAATGCCCGCGACGCCCCCGCCGCCACGCAAGTACGCCTGCAGCGCCGCCCGTTGCTCCTCGTGGTCAAAAATCTGGTTGTTCGTGTTCGAGAATACCAAGGCGCGGTATTTCCGGAGATTCGCCGTCGTGAAATCCCGCGGCTCCTCCGACACATCGACGGCGAAGCCGTTCGCCGCGCCCAGTTCCCGGATGGCGACAATGCTGTTCGGAATGTTGTCGTGCACGAAACCCTTCTTGCCCTCGAGGGTCAGGCCGTTGCGGGTGTAGAGCAAAACCCGCGGCAGCGACTCCGCGCCCCGGGCGCCCAACACCGCGAGCAGCGCGAGGATGAAAAATGTTGAAATGAGGCGCATGGTAGGAGGGGAAGGGAGTCGGCGTGAAGTACCGCCCGCGGAGAGAAGGGAGGACGGCCGTCAGCATAGGCGGCGCCGGCCGGCAATGGCTCGCCACATCTTGCCCCTCAACGCGCATTTCTTGGGGAGACGAGCCCCTCCCGGCGGCCACCCTTCACCCTGGCGTCGTGTCACCTAGTGGGTGACACTGCCGGGCGAGGGCCGCTCACTCCGCAGTGCGCGGGCGAGGGCGATGGCG
>SXSC01000284.1 GCA_005792355.1 Opitutaceae bacterium | reverse complement strand
TGAGCCGGGGTGATCATGGGGTCTGCGTAAAGGCCCCAAGCACTACCGCTCACGCAGGCCGGCGCCCACGTAAAACCAGATACTTACGTGTCGGGTTCTAGTTGGCGCCGCTGTCGAAGATGAACTGGCGTTCTACACGCAACCGACGGTACGCCGTATTTTCTGCGCCCGGGCCTTTGTCACCGGGGCCACCCATGCGGTTGGGCGTCGCGGCCAAGCCCACCCACAGGCCGATCTCAAACGGCCAGTCGCCGAGCGATTTGTCGCCGGCCTTGGCGCGTTGCTGTCGCTCCAGTTCCAAGGCGCAAATCAGTGCGGTGGCGCGGCCGAGCTGGTCGAGCGTGAGCAGCCGCAGCGTGTACCGCATGAGCACGTCCACCCCGGCGCCCCGGCGTCCCGGATGGCGCAGCCGTCGCAGCACGATGGAGAACGCAGCGAGCGCGAGGTACGCCTCCGTCTTGCCGCCGCCAGTGGGGAAGAAGAGCAGGTCGACCAATTCCCGGTCGGCGCTCGCCGGATCCGACAGACCGCGCAGGTTGAGCAGAATGAACCCGAGCTGAAACGCCCGCCACGCCGGGGCTTCGGCCTGCGCCGCCGGCTTCCCGGTGCGCTGCATTTCGCGCTGGCGGGCTTGCCGTGCCATGGCGCGGTTTGCGGTGCAAAACGCTTCGTGAACATCCGCGGTACCGAGGAGCTGAATACCCGCCTCCATGCGGTCTGCCGCCAGACGTGCGCGGCGGATCAACTCCTTCGCGGTTTTGGCCCGCTCCGCATCGCCCGCGAGTTCGGCCGGAATGATAGCGGCCTGCGCGGTAATCCAAGCCCGATAATGGGCCACCAGCGGCTGTAGTTTCACTTGGGCATCCGCGAGGTCCTTGATGCCGGCGAGTTTTTCCATTTGCAGTTCCACCCCCGGCAGCGCTGCGGCCTCCAAGTGGCCGATAAACTCCACCGCCGCGCCCGGCATCCAGCAGGTTTGAACCTGGTGGCACGGCTGCCCCTCGACGGAATCGACCGGCTCCGCAGAGCACCCGATGCCCGCCACAAAGTCAAAGGCCCGTCGGTATTGCAGGTCGGCGACCTTGATATCCATCGAGGCCAGGCTGTCGCTGCCGCGCAAATCCGGCCGGGGAACAAACCCTTCGGCACAGCCCAGCCGCAGCCGGGCCTGAAAGGCATTGCCCTGATACGCCTTCTCGCCGGCCGGGCGTCCATTAACGAGGAATACGCACAGCGCCCGCGTCCCGGCCGGGATTCGTCCGTGCGCATCGGGGGCGACGGGGCGCAAGGTCGCCACGACGCGCAGCCCGTCGCTGTTTGGCACGGCCCGCGACTCCGGGCGGCCATTCGGTGCCGGGAGCGGCAGCGTGAAGACTTCGGCGTGCGGCGAGCGACGAAACCCCTTTTGCGGAACGGCCTTCGCGCCTTGGGGATTGGCCTCACCGTCTTCCGCGACCGCCGCGGACTTGTCGTCTGTGGTCGGGTACAGTGCCGATGGTTCGACCAGCTTCACGCCCAGCCCTTGGTCCTCGGGTTCGGGCTCTTCCTTGGTCGGATCTTCCCAAAGGTAGGTCCCCCACGTGACATCGACCTTCATCACTTTGGTTCCGGTCGGGATCAGCACGCTCAGGCCCATCGAGCTGGGTAGCAGACTCGGCGGAGCAGCTTCCTTGTCGGGAACGGAGGAATCATCGGTCCCGCCGCCTTCGCCCGCCGCATCCACCTCTTCCTTCGCCTCGGCATCTGTACGATGCTCGACGGGCGCCGCCTCGGGCACGAGATAGCCGGTCAGATACCATCGCGTCGGGTTCTCGGGCAGCAGTTCACGATCGAAGGCATGACCCGGCCACGGTCCCACCAGATCGAGCTGGAGGGCTTCGAGGAGTTTGGCGCGGGATTCGGGAGAAGTCATGAGCTTGGTGCAGTCAAATCCCCAGCATGGGATTCTGCTTCAAACTGGACGTTCATCGCAGAATTCCGAAATCTGACGGAGGGGCCGCGGGCCCCAGTGAGGTCGATCTCAGCGGACCAAGCGTCGACCACCCAGTGCCCGCTCCCAACCGGACGTTCCACGACTTCAACATCGATGCCCTGTGCCGACTTCACTCCAACTCGAAAGCTCGCGGTTGCTCCGTCCGTCTCGCTGCGAAGCACCAGCTTTGCAGGCCCTCGAAAGTACTCAACTTTCAACCCGTCGAGAACGAACTCGGTCTTGGCAGGAATCCGCGGGGTTGCCGGTGGCGGCTGAACGGCCGGGGCCAGCGGCGCAGGCGTCTGACGGGCAGGTTCTGAGGAAGCAGGCACGACAGGTGCTGGTGTGCTTTGGCTCGTAAACGGCGACCGCGACGTGATTGGTCCGCTGAGGTATTCGTCGATCAACGCATCTATCGACCCGCAATCCGGATACTCGGGAAATGCCGCGGTTATCGCCTCACCGCCGAGCGCGATTCGTGCTTCGTTGGCCTCAGCTCGATGGAGGCGAGCTTGGCGGTCGTCACCCCGTCCTTCTTCCCAGCGCGCCCGTCGTTCCTTGCAGGCAATCCAGCGTTCCGCGGCCCGTCGGGGGGTGAGAGGCTCACCCGATTCTTGGGATCGAGCCCACTCGTAAAAGAACAGCGCTTCCGATCGATTTCCCAACAACTCGGTAGCGGCGCCCAACTCTTCGAGTCGATTGGCCGACAGAGTGGGTCGACCCGATGGGAAAAACGTTTTCTTCAGGAACTCGGCCATCGGCCGCTGATTGATCTTGCCCTTCCTGTCGTCCCACGTGAGTTCGGCAATCGCACGGTTCCTTGCAACCCCTCGCATCCAGGCTTCGTCGAGAAACGGGCGCTGCCCTTCTATCCACTTTTGGAGATTCGCGTTTGGCCGGAAGGCGCCGAAGTGCGTGCGTTCGGCGTAGCTGCTGAACAAGTTTGAATCTGAATGTTCAGCCGCAATGGCGAATAGTACGCCAAACGCCCGCTCTCTGACTTCGCTTTTCTCGTTCGTGGCCCCAATCACCTGCCAGACGAGTTCGATCGATTTGCCATGCCGCGAGTAATGTAGGGCTTCCTTGAGCAATCCCAGCTGCACGTGGGCACGCACGGCGAAAGGAGCCAAACCGGCCGGAATCTGGACCGTCGGATTTTCTGCGCATTCACGTACCGCCTCGGCAAATTTCTCCAGTTCAACCATCGGAGCCAGTTTATCTGGAAACGGCGTCGAGTAGGCTTTGGCTGTCTTGTAGTCCCTGCCCGTCGTGTCCTTGCATTTCTCCCAGAGCACCGCTGCTTTTGACATGGCTCCCGCCCTGAACTGCACCCACGCCTGAGCAGCGGGAGACACCAGCGTTGTCGCACGGGAAACCTTCTCCAGCAGGCCACCCAGTTGCCCCCATTCCACTTCTTCCGCCTTGATCGCGTGGAGTTTTTCTAAAGCGGCCCGCACTCCGTTGACCCATGCCGACACGCCAGCGATCTGAGGCAGTCGCTCGGGAGTCGCCACCGCCTCCGCAAGTCGTGCAAACGCTTTGATCGCCTGGTCAATCCCGCCGGGACCGGCAATCAATTGCGAAAAAGCAAACTCCAGCTTCGTGTTGACCCCTGGGTGTTGCTCAGCCGTCGCGAGGATCTCCTTCCAGCCGCCGTCGCGGCCCGCGCGCCAGAACGCGCTGACGGCGTCATCAACAAGTTTGCAGAAAAGGAAAACCCGTGCGGCCTCCAAAAAGTTCTGTTCCAATACCAGCGCTTCGGCCTTGCACCGGTCCGCCTCCATGAGGTCGTTCAGATTCCGATAGGACGCGGCCGCGTAGCGCAGCATCAGCGGATCACCGTTTGCCCGGCCCTGCCGCGCGAGTGCATCTGCGTGTTGCTTGGGATCCTCAGTACGGTCCGCCGACAAATCATCGACGGCTCCCGACTCGAGCCTACCGATGGCGGAACGCCACAGCTGTTCTCCTTCCTTGATTCCAGCTACGATGGCGCTCTCGAACCCCTCATCGTTTGCAAAGGTCCAGAAGTTTTTGAAGGCGTCGGCTGAGTCCACAATGAACAACCGCCGCTTTGGCCGGCTAACCGCGACGTAAAGCCGGTTGATAAAGTACTGGTAGGGAAGCGACTTGTCGGGGTCGTCCGCATACGAACCCTTTCCGCGCAGGGGTTCAAGGAGTCCGCCTTTCGCCTCGTCCGCCTCGCCAAAGCCGTAGACCACCACTCGATTGAATTCGAGACCCTTGGCCCGGGAGGAACTGAGCACAAGGGCATCGGGCACCTTATCCTCCACCCGAATCTTGCTGGAGAGGACCGGGTCTTTCGCAATATACTCAAGTTCCTCCCCATCCCCGCAGGGCACGATGATCGCGATGTCACGCTCCCGTTTCAGTCTCTCCCAGAAATCCGCCTTTTCACGCGGGACGCCGATCACGGGGGCTGCTGTCTTTTCCCGATCCCAGGGAAGCTGCGGCCGCACGCCCGTCAGACCAAACAGCCGGACGCGCAGTGCCTGAACAAAGTTGCTGAAACGAACAATCGTCCGGGAAGAGCGATAATTCAGTGTCAGTTCCCGGAAATTCAGGTCGCTCAGTCGAGAACGCCGCCCCGGATCGAGGGAAAGGATGAATTTCTCCACGAACGACGCTCGAATCGAGTCCCAGCGGAATCCGGTTGGGTTCAAGGTCTGAAACTGATCGCCGGCAAAGACAAAGGGCACTCTCGCAATGTCGGTCGGCTCGATCTTTCGCTCGGAATAGACCGACGAACGCAGCAGCAACTCCAGTTCCACCCGGGTAAAGTCCTGTGCCTCGTCACAGAACACCGCCGAATACATCGGGCGGATGCGGTTTTCCGAAATCAAATATCGGGCCAGATCCTGATCATCCCAATACAGCTCGTCGTCGCATTTCGGCTGATACCACCGAGTCCAGACCTTGTTGAAAACCACCTCGAAGGTTCTTTGCGTAACCGTGATCTGCTTCTGATCGAGCTGCTGGTATTCCTCCGGATCCGTCAGTTCCTCCGGTGTCAGCCCCTTGATATAGCTGCGAATTACATGCCAGGAGATGTCGGGACCATGCTCGCGGAGGGCGGCAGGCTCCCGGCCGAATCGTGTGTGCCAGAGCCGCTTGAAGGACGAAAAGGAAACGTACTTTCCCCTCGTGAACCGTTCGGCCTGCTCACCTGGCGCTAGGAGAGAGTAGAGATGCACATGGAATTCCTTGAACGCCCCGTCCAGCTGGTCGGAGAAATTCTCCACCAGTTCTGCGCGATTGTCGCGATCCCACCACTGCGCATTGCAGCGGAGGAGCTTCTCCACCATCCGTCGCGATTGGGAAAGGAGTTCTGAGTTGCAGGTGAAGTACACTGGAGATACCGCTCGCTCGTCACTGCTCAAATGAAAGAACATGAACTCGGCGAACAGGTACTGTAGCAGCGTGGTTTTGCCGCTCCCTGCCCGTCCGTTGATGAAGAGAGGAAATCCACCCTCGGTACGTCGTGCCGCATTCAAGACATCGGTTTCTTCTGGCGAGAGGGCGAGGTTGGCGTGTCTGTCCCGCTGGAGTTCGGACCACAAATCCAGATCGGCCAGCAGCAGATTCGGGTAAGCCCGTCGCGAGGCCTGTAGGATCATTTCCCGACCCGGGCGCTCCGCGGCAAGCACATCGCGTGCGGCATCGCTCAACTTGAGTTCGTCGGCACCGGGACCTCCGTTCTTCGGACTGACGAGCAGCCGGATGTTGTGCTCCGGGAACGAGCGACTGACCACCGACACTCCGACAGAGGTGGGCGTGCTGCTTTCTCTGCCGCCCGGAATTTCATCTCCATCGATCTGGGTGAGGATCTGGAAAATGCTTTCGAGCCGGTTCTTGAAGGGGGCCTCGCCGATTCGATTTACCCAGTCGATCGACTCGCAAACCACCTGTTCGCCGTCCGAGTCTCCCTTCGCTCCGAATACCTGGTGCAAGTATCCGTACTCCGTAGTCGTAGGCTGCTGCTTTTCCGGCGGCGGTGCCACCGCGGTGCGCTGCGCGACAAACCCCTCTAAATCGACGTCGGAGAACTGGGGATCGAAATTGCGCTTACCGTAGGCGAGCGGGTCCTTGCTGAAATGATCTTCATAGGCCGCATCACCGCGGATCATCACGGCGTGAAACACGACGACCGAGTGGCCTCTGACATCCAGCTTCATCGACGCGACGAGGCGCCCCTGTCTGCTCCCAAATTTCTTCTTTACCAGGTACGGTGGAGGAAACGGGTCGAAGAGCCGGACATCCTGGACCGCCTCAATCCGATCCCGAAAGCGTTCGAGTTCATCCTGGAGGCTGTGCCGGAGCGCGGCCTGTTTGCAGGACTCAGTGATATAAACGTAGAGAGCCATGGCGTGTAGGATATTTTGCGAGCTGGATGGAGTGAGTGCTATTCAAATAGGTCCCCCTGTACCGGTGGCAGTTGTTCGGGTTGGATTGGAGCGATGCCAGCAGACTTGGGCTTGCGGAAGCGTTTCACGCCGGCCGTGAGTTTGGTTTTGGGTTTGGCGGCGCCAGCCGCCAAACCCGCGAGGCGTTCTTCCTCCGCCCGCTCGGCGTTGAGTTTCAGGAGGCGGGCGAGGACTTCGTCGCGGGTCTCGTCGGGCCAGCGGTAGCGCCAGGGCTTCTTCTTTCGGCGGCCGGTGGTTTCGGCGGCGTCATCCTCTTCGTCTTCGTAGTCGAGGAGGAACTCGCAGGTGCATTTGGGGAGGAGGTCGGTCCAGCCGTAAACGGTGAGGACGGCGGCGTCCATGGCGGCGTGCAGTTCGCGCAGGCGGCGGACTGCGGCGAGCGCGGCGGCGGGGGTGGTGTAAAGCGACAGCGGCGAGCGGTCGGCGGGGACGGCCTCGGCGGTGCGCCAATCGGGGGTGGCGGCGCGTTTGCGGTAGAGGGCTTCTAAGCGCGCCAGGGCCTCGTCATCGGGTGCGTGAAAGAGGTTGTAGATTTCCGTGAGACCGAGCCAGAGGTCCTGCATGAGCGCCGCGCGGAACTCGTAATACTCCCGCCCCGCCGCCTCCAGCACGGCGTTCGTCTCGAACCCGGCTGGGAATGGAAAGGTCTCGAAGCAATCGGTGGTGGTGTAGCGCAAGTCATCCTTCATCGAGGACGAAGAAAACCGAGCCCAGATTTCGTGGGGACGAGACTGCAAACAACAGAACGTAGAGGCCGCCTCGAGCGCGCAAACGACAAGTTGCTCTGAAAATACACTGCGTGGAGAGACGAACGTAAATGAGACGTGCTGTCCCACTCGCGCGACCACTATCGTTCGTTTCAGGCCGGCGAGCGATGCAGCTTGCTCAGGACGTTTCTCAGCGAATTGCCACCAGTATCGCCGGTAGCTTTCCCGATTGTTGAGTTGCCTTTCAGGCTTCACCTTCTGTTCGACGATTCGTAAGAGGTCCGGCCAATCGGCGGCAACGGGTTTTGGGTAGTCATGTGGGACGATTCCCGTTCTGAGCCATGCTTCCTCTTGGTCGCCAGTTGCTCCGCTCCATGATGAACCAACGTGCGAGCGCTGGAGGGGGAAATCCTCGAAGCTGATTACGTAACGTGAGTGCTTGTGTTCTGGATGGTCGTTTACCTCCTCGCCCCCAATGTATGGGAATATGCGCTCGGCGTTGCGGGGGTTGGAAGTGGTCAGCGAATCTATTTCAGCCAAGGGATTGGCGGCTGGGTCTGCGTCATCGAATACAAACCCTTGTCCGTACGTTTTTACGCCGAGGGAAGTTCGCCCACCGTTCGATTTGAGCACACGCGGATTTTCATGACCTCCTGCGTGAAATAGGTATGCAGTAATGACCTTCACAGCGTTTCCATCAAGGTCGAGCTCTCCGCCGATGCGGCCCTTGATGATCCAGACAACACTGACCACTACCGCTGCCTGTCCGGGCCATCTAAAGCGTTTGCGTGCAGCGTAGATGGTTCCGCCATGCGTGCAAATCCAGCGCAGTCCAGTAGCGCGGGTATCGCCCTGACCAATCGTGTTTGTAGCAATAAGTCCAAAGCTGGCACTCGGCCTCAGTAAATTGAAAGCCTGCCTGAAGAAATGTGCGACGAGGTCAGCATTGCCGTGAGATTCTTCGTGAACCTTCTTAACCCAATCCAAATAGGACTGTCCCCCTATCGATGAAATTCTGCTGCCGCCTAGAAACGGCGGATTGCCGACGATGCCGTCAAAGCCGGGATCCATGCGGTCGAACACTTCCGGGAATTCAATCTCCCAGTGGAACGGAGCGACCGGGAATTGGCCTCTGCGCAGCGTGGCGACAGGTTTCTTAAGCTCCATTCTCCTAGAGACGTCGGCCGCCGTGGCGGTATAACGCTGCAACAAGTCGTCGCGCAGTTGCTGGCGGGCCTTGTCTTTCTCCGCACCGAAGAATGCCGCAATGGCGAGGTCGCCGACAAAACGGATTCATCCAAGGCCTGGTCGGCCAACGTGAGTTTTTGCGTCTTGAGTGAGGGCAGCAGCAGATCACCGGCTTCAAGGATGTCGCGCCGATAGGCGGTGGCGGCGGCGATGCGTTTCTCCAGTCGGTCCTGCCCAAGGAGCCGCTGTACCCCGGCGGTCGGTCCCCAGGTGAAGGCGGCGATCTGCTTCGCAGTGAGGCCTACGAGAGAATCGCCGCAGCGGATCGAGTGGTCGAGGAACGTGAAGGGATGGTCCTTGGCCAGGGTGGCGAGCCAGAGAGACAGCTTGGCAAGGTCCACCGCCATGGGATTACGGTCCACGCCGTAGAGGCTGCGTTGCGCGATGGTGCGCATGGCAAGCAATTCCTCGGTCTCATCAGGCGGCAGCAAAGGGCGTCCGCCATGCACCCGCCAGGAGCGGACGAGCTGGTCAGCGAGTTGGCGGCAGGTTTCGACGAGGAAGGCGGCACTGCCGACAGCGATGTCGGCGATCTTGAGGTCGAGAATCTGGGCGGGCGTCGGTTTTTCCCCGAAACGCTTGAGGATCGGTTCGAGGGTTTTGCGGACGATGGGCTCGGTGAACGAACGCGGGGTGTAGTGGGAGCCGCTGCGGCGGCGTTCGTCGGTGGGTTGGAGCACGAGTCCGCCCTGCGCCACCAGTGTCGGCGTAGCGTGGATATCGATGCGCTTTCCCAGGGCGACGAGGAGGTCGTCCACGGTGCCGGCAGTCTTAAGGAGTTTGTCCGCTTCGCCGGAGAGTTGGGTGTCGGCGTTTTCCTTAAGCCACTTGGCGCGGTCCTTGGCCGGGACGTCGAGAAGTTGCTCCAGGCTGATGACGGGAGAGGCGGGCACCCCGCCATTCTTCCGCTTGCCCTTGAGCGCGACTGAGAGTCCAGCCGCCGGCTCGACGGCGAAACCCATGATTGTCTGGTAGACCGAGCCGATTTCTTCCACGTCAAGCGTGCGGTAGCTGACGCGTTCACCCTCGAGGATGCAGAGTTTCTCCAGAATGCGATGGAGTGTGCCGTCGCTGACGAGTGGGAGCGCGCCGATGGGATCGTAGCGCGTCTTTCTGCCTTCGAGGAACGGGTAGCGGTCGGGGTCGAAGAGGTGGCCGGCGCGGGCGGGCATCTTCAACTCGGGGTGTTCGCAGCCGCCGTGGATGAGGCGAAAGAGCGCCAGGAGCTGCGCCCACGCACCGAAGCGGTGATCCATGGTGTCGGGGTAACGCTCGGCGTCGGCGCGCAAGCGCTCGAACAATCCGTGCACGGCATAATTCCGCACATAGACAGCGCCGCCCGGCATCAGGCCGCGATCTTCCGCGAACAGCGTGAACACCAGGCGCAGCAGCACGGTGACGAGGCCACCGTAGATGTCGGCAGGATGACTGGCGGCGAGTTCGCGCAGGAGTTTTTGCTGCGCGCGACCGTCCGCGGCCTCGAATCCGCGCAGGAGTTCGTAGAGGGCGTGGAGGACCTGCTCAGCGAGGATTTCAGAAACACTGGCCTGATAGTCGCGGCTGCGCTGGAGGAGGGCCGGCAGGCGGGCATCGCTCGGGGCGTTGAAGAGCGTCCACGAGTTGAGCAGCAGGTGAAACGCGCCAAGGATGAGCCGGCCGGATATTTCCGACATCGCGCCGGCCGGGAAAGTGAGCGCACCGGAGTTTTCCTTGGGCGGAGCGTAGATGAGACGGAAGGCGACGCCATTGGTGAGGAGGCCGATGGGCACTTGCGTCTCGCGGAGGAGGCGCTCGAACTTCTTCGCGGGCGAAGCGTGCCAACCGCGATCGTGACCGGCGGTGGGTTTGTCGAGATCAGTGGTCGGCGCATGCGCTTGAATCAGCAGCAGCCACGGCGGCGCGCCGTCCTTGGGGCGCGGCTGGACGACGGCGTAGGTGGGTGAGAGGGCCTCGGCGAACTCGGGGAGCGAGACGGTCAGGTCGGGCGGAAGCGGGCGGGCGGCATCCCAGCCCACAAGGAGGTCGGTGGGCCAACCGAGGAAATCCGCAAGAAAGCGCGGGACGTCGGCGATGCCGGCGGCAGTGTCCGCCGTGTCGCTGTCAGCGAGGCGAAGATCCGTGACGTGGTCGGCGAAACGGCGCTGCAGGTCGCCGAGTTGGGCTCGGTCGATGACCGTCTGCGCATCCTTCAACGCCGGCGCCGAGACGACGAGACCCTCCGGCTGGACATAGCCAAGCCAAGCCAGATGATCGGCTAGGATGGGGTCTTTGGAGGAGGGGGCGGACATTTCAGCGGGAAGTGATTAGTCAGCGGCTCGCAACGCCCGCTGTTCCAGAAACACCTTGAATGCTCGTTGATGTTCGTTTCGGGGAGTGAGTTTGCCGGCGGTACTGACCGACTTCGAAAACCGAACGAAATCCTTTTGCGCAGGGGTGACTGCCGCGATCTTCCCGCAAGCCAAGTTCCAATAGAATGCAAAATGTTTATCGAGCAGCGCCTGGTCTGGTTCGCCAATCTGGCCGACTAGGTCTTCGTCAAGATAGCTCCGCCATGGTTGCAGAGTTTGCTCAGGGGCAAAACGGTCCGCAAACAGCAGGTCACGCTGAATAATCGCCAATCTCTTCGGGAAAGAAACCCGGTAGGTCATGCCAAGAAAACTCCGTGCCCGGCTAAGACCCACATAAACGAGCTTATCAATCAGCTCTCCCTGCTTCTCGGCCATGATGTCGATGTCGCAGAAGAAGACCGACTCGAACTCTAGCCCTTTAATATGATCCACGCAAAAAACGCGTACCTTATTTGTATTTCCAAGACTCTGGCCTCCCAAGCTGCCCTCAACATCGATAGATGCATCGAAGAGAGCTTCCCCGAGGAGTTTTGTGAACGGAACCACATCTTCCTCAGCCGGCATCAAGACGCCGATGGACGGCAGGCGACCGCCGCTAAGGTCAAAGATCTCCCGAATCCGCTTTCCGATCCACACCGCAGCCTCTCCGGTTGTCGCAGCAGACTGAACTAATACAGGCGGGTCGTTATCCGCAGGGTTAACAGAATCTGTAGGAGCCTTCGTATCGCCCGAAAACGCGGAATAGAGTTTCCCGGCTAGACGAGTGAGTCGATCCGTTTGCCGGTAGGCGCGTCGTAAGTCGAAGCGAGGTGCGTCTATCCCAAGTTCCTCCAACTCGACCCATGCGCGAAGACCTGTCGTAGTAAGACGCTGCATCAGATCACCGCTCAATGAGACAGAGGCCTTTCGTGGATCTGCCAAAAGCGACATGGCAGCAATCTCAACGGCCGAAAAATCGGACGCTTCATCGATTGCAACAATTGTCCGTTGGTCCTGGATGAGGTAGCTTGGTCCTCCGGCATTGCGATTCGAAATGTCGGCATTAAAGTCCAACCAAGTAGTGCGAACCCATCGAAGGGCTGCGTACAACAGAATCGACATCTCTTGTGCGTCGATTCGCATCTCCTTTAGCGCGAGATCCAGGTCGAATCCTTCGCGGTAGTATTGCCGGCGGATGTCGGGTTCTTTACGGAATCTATCGTATAGAGCGGGGATCTTCCGAAAAAGATGCGCGTAACCCAGTTTCTCTTTGATTCTAGGGGCTAACTGGTCTCTTCGATTGGAAATTGCTGCCAGAGGGTTGCGAAAGTCCTCTGGCAACTCCATTATGTTTCGAACATGGGTTTCGATTTCAGCGGTCAGCCAGTTAATAAAAGCAACCGCGAGTTTGACGGAAAATGCGCTACTGCGATCGCGGAGAATCGAAATGCCATCTGGTGCGCGACGGAAGGCGTCATCCGAATCCGAGACCCGAAGAAACCGAACGCGGCGGAGAAGCTCGACCTGATAGTCGCGCCAAACTCTCACGCTTGTATCGCTCGCTACGAGACGTTCTTTCGCCAGGGCCTCCTTTAGGTAGCTCTTAAGAAGAGCGGTGGGAGTAAAGAAGATCCAACCTTCGTTATCAACCCACGAGGAGGCATCCAAACCACTTCGCTCATCCGCGGTTAAGAATTCCCATTTGGTTTTTTGGGCCAGACGCTTGATTTGGACGGTAGTTTTCCCGGTTCCGGGTGCCCCGGTGATCAAAATCGGCCCAGCGATTGAGTGTCGGAAAACAGGATCCTGAATATCGTCGAGAATCGCCCGATCAGGCAACTGCGTGACTTGTATAACTGGCCGGCGCGACCTGAGCTCAAGACTGAACGAGATCATTGGCGCATCCGGTTGCGCAAGAACAGCGACCTGACCCGGCGCCTCTCGTTGCAACCGAAGTTGTCGGATCAAGTCTCTGAGTGACTCGGACTGGAGTTCTTCGTTATTCCATCCAATGCGAATGTTTCTTGCGTCCCATCCATCGTGATCGCGCTTCGGAGAGAACTGTGCCTTAGCGTCGAGCGTAACGGTACGTTGTACAACCCGCGTGGAGTGTCCCGGCCTCTGCGCGAGCAAAGCACCCAACGGGGCTAGATAGCTAGCAAATTTGAGACCGTGTTTCTTTGGTCTGAAGTCGATAGGTGTATAATTTCGGCAAACCAGGTAGGCCTCTCTGCCATCTGGTGCAGTTACTTCCGCGTAACCAACGAACGGCTCATTTAATAACAGCACCTCATTGTAGCGAATGACTCCGGTGCTGCCTGAGGGTTTAAAGTTCACTCCAAAATGCGATAGCTCGGCAAACAGGATTTCGGCAATTTGTTCGGGACGGTCGTATCGCATGGTCGGGGCAACTGCGTGATCAGATTGTGACAGGCCAGAGGTAGGCAATGCCGACCGGTTCGAGGCGAGAGGACTTGGTCAGGTAAAACTCAGTGATGCGCTGGGGCTCGCGAGCGAGGTCACTGTCGACATTGGCGAGCCAGCGCTCCCAGTGGCGGCGGTCGGCGGCGCGTTGTCGGCGCGCGGTGGCATCGCCTGATTCGCCCGACAGCGGGAGGTACAGCTGATCGGCCTCGGTCTGCCTGAATTTCACGAGCACTCGGCGCCGCTGATCCTCTAAGGTGTTGCGGAGGGCGGCGGATTCGATGTGCCCGCGCTCGGCGAGAAGTTTTTCGGCATCGAGGCGGGTGACTTCGCCGCGCTGCTCCAAGTGAGGAAGCAGATCGCGGATATCCTGCGCCATGGCGGCTTGCAGGCGCTGTTGGACCGCTGCCGGAATAGGGCGGGTGGCGGCGGCGGGTTTCAACGATTCCTGGAGCAAGGCGGCGGTCTTCGATTCGGCATCACGCGCATACGGGGCGAGCGGTCCCTTGCGGGCCGTGGGGTCGCTCCAGCGGGCGGTGACAGTGATGATCTCCTCGTGAAGACGGGTCGCACCGTGGCCGAAAATGGAGAGACGGCCGAGAAGCACAACGCGGGGTATCGCATCTGAGGATTGAGCCAGGCAGGCCCGGGAAAGGTCGTGGTAGACGAACCCTTGAGCAAGGAAACGGCCGAGGAGCCGCTGCACGACACGGTGCGAGAGATGGAGTTGGACGGTGTCACCATCGAAGCCGTCGGGGGCCTTGAAGATGACCGGGCGGAGCGATGACTCTCGGCGCCATTCGTAGAGCGGCTGGCCGGGTTCGGGCGGAGTGCGGAGGGTGTCGAGCGTGGCCCCCCACGTGGGGTCGCTGCCCTTGCGGACCTGGAGGTTGGGGAAGATGTAGCGCGTGGGCTCGCCGGCGGGCGTGGGGGCTTCGCGCAGGGGCTCGGCTTCGAGCAGGTCGAGCGAGCAACTGAGGGCGTCGCGAAGCTGGACCTCGTCGAGCCCGATCCAGCGGTGGGCATCGTCGAGGCGCTTCGTGAGAATGTCGATCTCGGCGCTGAGGCGGGTTCGCCGCTCGGCGGCGGCGTCTTCCAACTCGGTCTCACGGGCGGCGCTCTTCTCGGGGTCGTCATGCAGACCCTCGATGGCGGCCGCGGCGGCCTCGACCTCATCGCGGCGAATGCCGGCGCGGAGGCGTTTTTCAATAACCTCGGAGAGACTGCCGAGTTCGAGGCGGATGGTCTCGGTTTTGCGCACAAGGGCGCGGAGGACGCGATCCTCGGGGCGCTGCGTATAGACGAAGTAGTGGCAGAAGACCTCGCCATTGGGCTGGAGTTTGCGGTCGATTCGGCCGTTGCGCTGCTCCAGCCGCGAGGGATTCCAGGGGAGGTCGAAATGGAACAAGTGCCAACAATGCGCCTGCAGGTTGAGGCCCTCGCGGGCGGCATCGGTGGCGATGAGAATACGGAGCGGATGGCGATCGGGTGGCTCGTTGAAGGCGCGCTTCAGGACCTCTCGCTTATCGGGCGGAGTCGGACCGTGGAAAACTTCAATGCGCTCGGCTTCGCGGTCGGTGCCGGCGATGGCGGCGCTTAGCTTGGACCGCAGATAGCGGGCGGTGTCCTCGTATTCAGTGAAGATGATCAGCCGGAGGGAGGACCACGGGGCACCGGGCGCGGTCGCAGCGGAATTGTGAGAATGGATACCGGGACAGGCGTGGGATTGCAGCCAGTCGATCAGCCAGCGAACGCGGGCGTCGGGCTGGAACCGGAATCTTTCGGCGATGCGCGACATCTCGGCGATGAGACTGCGCTCGCGGGATACGTCGGCGCTTGCGATGGCGCCGACGACGACTCCGCTCGCGCGTTCTAGGGCGGCGGCGGCCTCGGTTTCCTGCTGCTCTGGGTCGAGCTGGGAACGTTCGTCGTCGCTGTCGTAGCCAGCATTGAACAGACAGGGGTCATTCGTGGGGACCGAACGCGCGGTGACGGTCTCTCCTGCCCAGACCTTCTCCATCGCGCGACGGTGGGCACCAAGCGTGCGGTGAAAGGCCTCGACCGATGAAAAGAGACGCTGCTGCAGCGTGGAGAGAATCAGTACACCCTGTGTTTGCTCGCGCTTGCTCGCGGTGGCGAAACGCTGGCGCCGCGCGGTGAAATAAGCGTCGAGCAGATCGGCAAGGGAAAGTTCGGGAGCGTCGGCGGGAAGACCGACGAGGTCCACCTGCACGACCTTTCGAACGGGAAAACCACCGGCGATAATGCGCACGTCCTCCTTGAGGCGGCGGACCATCACGGCATCGCGGTTGCTCTTCAGGGCGGGAACGCCGCGCATGAAGCGCTTGTCGTCGAGGAGTTCGAGGAGGGCGCTGAAACTATTGGAGTGGCCGTTGTGCGGGGTGGCGGAAAGGAAGAGGCGGTGCTCGAAACGCGGGGCCAGGTCACGGATGGCGCGGGTAATTTTGGAGTCGATGGCGTACTTGGCTCCGCTGGCTGGTGCGGCATGGTGGGCCTCGTCGAGGATGAGGAGGCTGCCCGGGCGGATGTTATCCAGCCAGTCGCGCATGGGCGCGGCGTAATTCTCGTCGATGAGCAACCGGTGCGAGATGAGGAAACGCGGGAAAGTCTTCCACGGGTTGACGGCATAGCCGCGCTCGCGGCGGATACGCTCCACGTAGTCGCGGTCGAAAATCTCGAAGCGCAGGCCGAAGCGGGCATCGAGTTCATCCTGCCATTGTTTGAGCATCGATGGCGGGCAAGCGACGACGACGTCGCGGACACGGCGGCGAAGCAGGAGTTCGCAGGCGATGAGGCCAGCCTCGATGGTCTTGCCGAGACCCACGTCGTCGGCGATGAAGCGGTTGACGCGCGGAAGTTGGAGGGCCTTGCGAAGCGGCTCGAGCTGATAGGCGTCGATCCGAATGCCGGCGCGAAAGGGCGCCTGAAAAAGCTTAGGGTCTGTGGCGGTGACACAGTGCCAGCGGAGGGAATTGAAATACGCGGCGAAGTGCCGGGGCTCGTCGAAACCCTTGTGGCCGATTCTGGCCCACGCCTCGACATCAAGGATCTGACCGTCGAGTTCGGCCTCCCAGATGACCTCCACTTGCTCGCCCTGCGCATCGTCGTCGACACAGGCGAGGCGGAGCCATGTGCCGGAGGGAGACGGAGAAACGTCCTCCACGAGCCAGTGCCGGGTGCGAACGCGAACGAGCTGGGCTTGTTTCGGTAAGGAAGCGGGCACAGCGGTCATGGACGTGGGTATGGTCTTTGCTTCGTGAAGCTTCCGCGAGGAATTTCGATGGGAATGCAGAGACAACCTAACGTATCCTCACCAGGACAACACGCAGAGGGGACCAACGATTTTCAAGGACGGCAAGGGCACGCTCAGAAAGCTCCGGTCAAGGTAGCCAGGGACGCGGAATAATCGGTGCGACGATTCACGAGGTGGCTAATTGGCAGTCGACTCGAATAGATTCTGAACTTCGGCCGGAGTAAGCATTCGTGAGTAAAAACGAACTTCGTCGATTTTCCCTCGAAAGCTCGCATCGGAGAAACTCGTGAGGCAGCCGATCTGCACCGACATTGACGTATCGAAGAAGATGCGATGACTGCGCGGATACGCGGTCTGCCGACGAAGCTGACCGTCAACGTAGAGCTCAAAAACCGTGGTGCTTCCCACAGATCGAAACTGGACAACTACGTGGATCCACTGCCCCGTTGGGATCTGTAGTCCTTGATTGCCTCCAATGCTGCGATTCGGATGGGAAGGACCGAGGCTCGAGTCCGTGAACTCCGCGGATAAGACACCCGAGTTTCCAATACTCAAATAGAAGGGGTCCAACCCCGCCCGGGCATCGCCTGCGGCAACCAGGAATCCTCCCTCCGACGATAACATCCGGCTTTCGAACCAGACGGAGATAGTAGCCTCGGTTGCGCCGTGGAGCAGTCGGCGGTTGGAAATATCGATAAATCCGGTTTTCCCAAAGGTAGCGGCCGAACTGGCCCGGCCGAAACGGTCGGTCGAGAATGTAACCGAGGGTGCTCCAGTTGCGGACACCTGATTTCCGCTCGAATCGTTGGTGTTTCCATTGAGCGCGTAGTAGGCGACAAGCTGGTTGCCCAGGCTCGGTGCCAACGCAGGAGTTGGCACGTCGTAGAGTTCGACAAGTCCGACTCCTGTGGTGTTGGCGACTCCGCTGACCTGCGCAGTATAGCTTCCCGGCGGGAGGGAGATGAGAATCGCCGAGTCTTTGCTGCCGCTGGCGAGTGGAAACCCGCCGACCAAAGCCGCCGCATAGGCAATATCGGAATCGTTGCCCCAGTCATCGCTCGATCCGAGCAACCTGGTGCCCGAGTAGAGCTCCAATTTCGGGTCCAAGAGCACACCCGTCACGCCAAAGCTAGTCAGCGTCGGGCCGACCGCCCTGACCAAGAGAGTCTTGGCAGTGCTGCCGCCAATCACGAACCCGGCAATGAGCATGTCCGATGATGTGCCGACTTTGGCGCGAGCGGAAACGTTAACCAGCCGTGGAGTGGATGCGGTGATCGAGGCTGCGGGGGTCGCATCATAGATTTCGGCCAGCACCACCCCCGTGGCACCTTCCACTCCACTGATCTGGGCGGTGTAGCTGCCGATGGCCACCGAGGGAGCAAGGACGGCGGCGTCCTTGGATGTATCGCCTGCAAAGGCAAACGCACCGACGTTGGCTGAGCCAGCGCGCAGCTGCGAATCGCCGGCCCAGTCGTCGTTCATCGCGGTCGCAACGGCGCCGGAATACACGGTCAGAAGTGGGTCACCCAACACACCCGGGACGCCGAATTGAGACAGCGATGGGCCCATGGCGCGCAACAAGAGCGGTTTGCTGCCAATCGCTCCTACGCCTCCGACCGAGAAGCCAGTGATCAGGGTCTCGGCTCCTGCGCCAGCGTTAGTCCTGATTGAGAGGTTTACTAGACGGCCAAGGTCGGTGGTATCGAGAATTGCCAGGGTGGCGAGAGTGCTGGTCGTGGTTCCGACGGAGTTTGTCGCGGTGCAGGTGTAACCACCGGCGAGAGTCGATCCGACTGGGGAAAGGAGGAGTGTGCGGGTGGTTGCACCGGACAACGTGATGCCGTTTCGCTTCCACTGCAGGGTCGGCGAGGGAGAACCTGCAACCTCGCACACCAGGACGGCTGTGACCCCGCGGGCAACCGTCAGCGAGAATGGCTGAACCACGAAAGTCGGTGCGGCCGGGGCGGCCGTCACTGTGAGTGCGGCAGCGCTACTGGTCACGGTGCCGGAGGAATTGGAGACGACAACGGTGTAGCTGCCGCTATCGGACAATTGAACACTCGGAAAGGAGAGGGAGGCAGACGTTGCGCCTTGGATCGCAGTTCCTCCCTTGGCCCATTGAAACGACGGCGCGCCAGTGGCCACAACCGACAGGGATACGACTTGGCCGACGGTCGCACTCTGAGAGCGTGGTTGGGTGGTGATGACCGGCGGGATGGCTGCAGGGTCTGTGAAATCGGGAATTCCGTTTCCGTTTGCGTCATTCAGGTCGGTGATGACGAACACGTAGGAGGTGAAGTCAGCCCAGGAGGTCTGCGGCAAACCGTCGACGAGAACGAGATCTCCTCGATAGGTGTTCCCGGAGCGCGTGAGCGTACCGGCTCTGGCCTGATAAGCAGTTCCAGCGGAATCGCGGCCGGTGAATGCAGCATAGGACAGCTGGTCTGCATTCGCAGTCGTAAAAGTAGTCGAGCCGGTCAGCGTCACGCCACCTTGGAAGAGTCCGGTCACGGAAACGCCCATGGTGTTTGAACTGCCCCGCGTATAGCTCACCGAACCTTGGTAGCTGAGCAGCGAGTACTGACCCGAGACGGTGTTCGCCTGCCCAGCTGCGTTCTGAGTGGTCGCCGTATAAGTACCATCGGCAGAGCCCGCCGAGCGGTTGAAACGGATCGAAATCGAAAAGGGCAAACCGGTGGGCACACTGAACCCGGAGCCGCTGGCGGAGAAGTTGCCGTCGCGGTCAAATTGAATCGCGTCGGGTATTCCATTTTGGTCCGAGTCGGCAGTCGGCAACGAAACGGCATACGATCCAAAATCGACGATGAGGAGTGGGGTGGCTTGCGCATAAGCCCCCTCGTAAAGCCCGGCGGTGGTTGTGCGCGGCCGCAACTCGCCGCTCACGATACCACCCCGGGCGGAATCGATCAGGAATGAACCGCTTGTGCCATTAAACGTCGTGAAGTAGGTGGTGACATCACCGAAGCCGACCACGCGAAGTGGACTCGAAGGCAATAACTGGACAGACTTCCCATGGACGAATACCTGAGCCGACTTCGACTGCGCGTTAGCCGAAGTGACTGAAAGGAGTAGGCTCAACGTGGCCATCGTCAGCGCTCCGGTTGGAGAGCGACGTGTGATCGCGGCGCATGCGCGATTCTCCGCCCAGTCACCCGCACGTGCGATGGAAAAATTGAGACGAGGCAGGGCCGCACCCAGCGCAAACGGGAAAATTGCCTTTCGCATAATTGGATCCTCTGCTGGTCCGAAGACGGTTATATTGACTCGACCTCGGGGCCAGAGACCGCGGGCGAAAAAATGGAGGTTTGAGGGTGGCGGCTCGCGCGACGGTCGTGCTTTGCCGTCGTCAGAGTACCCTACAGGCTATCGATCACCGCCGCGGTTGTTGGCAATTCCTCTGCGTGGATTGCTTTGGTGCGTGATCGTGGATTGGTCGACGGCGCCCATTCTGTGGGAGGGATCACTTCCTGACTTGGCGTAAAAGAGCGGCACGGCACCTGTTGGTTTGGAGTCGAATCGTTTCAAGCCGGAGGACGGCGTCCGAGGCGCAACCAGTTCCAGCACGAGCGGCGGGGGAATGGTTGCAGCTGGAATTCAACGCATAAGGATTTCGCTTGCGCAAGTGTGTAGTAAAAGCTACACACGTTGCGATGGCCAAGATTTTTGGTGACTACCTGCGGTCGGTGCGGGAGCGAAAGGCGTCCGGCGATCCGGCGTTTTCCCTGCGCCAGGTGGCGCGCGAAGTCGACATCGAGCCTTCGTACCTGAGCAAGATCGAGCGGGGCATCGAGCCGCCGCCCGGAGAAGAGACCATCAAGGACCTGGCCGCCGCGCTCGGCGAAGACCCCGACGTGCTGCTCGCACTCGCCGGCAGAGTTTCCAGCGATCTCCAGGAGATCATCTGCAAGCGCCCCGCCCTTTTTGCGCAGCTCCTGCGCAACCTCCGAACCCTGCCAAATCATGCCGTCGTGCGTCTCGTTCGCGAAGTGCGCGATGGCGACTGGTAAAACCATCAACCTCCGTCTCCATGATCGAACTCAGCCACGACCACCTCATCATCAGATTCCCCGAATTGGAAGAAATCCTCTGCGACCGCGTCCGCCGTTGGCTCGATGCGAAAATCGCAAGTGCAACCGCCGAAGAAAAGACGCGACTGCCGAAATCTCGAGGGACGCTCCACGCAGATTTCTGCCGGAGAAGCGTGAACGTTTCCACCAAGATTTCGTTTCAACGCACGCTGCGCATTCCGGACGACGGCAAGGATTACCCGCTGCCTCCGGGGCTCGGGCGGTTTCCTCTGCGCCACGTCGATGACTTCAGCGGAGTACCTGCGACATGGAAAAAGACAGGCGGCGTGATGCTGCCGATGCACCGGCTTGAGGCCATGTGGCTGAACTTCGATTCGTCTTACCCGATGGCCGTGCGGATCGCCACCGGCGGCAGGTGTGCCATTTCCGGCCTGCCGTGGGCCTCTGGACTCACGGATGCCCCGCAAAACTACGTGGTGCTTCCGGAACAGCCATGGCTCGATGGCTTTCGAGTGAGTGACGATGTCGTCCGGCAATTTGTCGCAGTGCCCCTCGGGAAAGGGCTCACCGTTGAACACCAGTTAACCGGCGAGGAATCTTGGGGCGGGGTGCAGATTCAAGCGTTTCCCATGCTCACCGAGGAGCATTGGCGGACTGCGATAGCCGAAGACTTGGAGCACCAATGGAAGGAGTTGTTCGCAGCGCCTTTCTCCCTGGAGGAAGAAGGCGATGTTTGCTACGCCACAGCAGCAGGGCTCGGTGCTGGCGGACGTATCCGGCAGGAAATTTCCGCCGATCCGCACGGTTTGAAGGTCTGGGACACCCAGGTGAGCAGCCGTTGCTACGTCCGACTTTGTCTGGCCGAGGACTGGAAGCAGCTCACCGGCTTAACGCCGCCGCACTCACCGCCAACGGCGAAAACCTACACCGATGCGGGTCTGCCGTGGTTCGACTACGATTATGACAAGCCCGCCGTGTCGGGCACGACCGTGCTCGCAAAGATAAAATCGGTGGGCGCTCTGGTCGGTCAAAAGACAGGATTGTCGCTGAGCGACAACGAATCGGTGACGCCTTCATCGGTGCACATCGTGAGCCCGAAAAAGACGGTGCGCGAGTTCTGAGAAGGCTGGGAAATCTACTCCGTCCCTCAGACGATCTCGACCCGCCCCCGCCTTCGGTCGAAGCCGGTAAACTTAATGAACATGACGATTGAAGACGTTTTGCAGAACGTCACCAAACTTAAGGCCGATGGAAATATTGAGCCACGGCTGGAGGAGGTGCCCCAGCCAATTGCACCGTACCTGCGAATCGCCCGGCGGGAGCAATATCGCTCGATGATGCGACTGGCGGCGGCCCACTCCCCGTGGCGGGAGGAATTGGCGACACGCGGCGTGGACGAGGCGCGCGCGATTCTTCGACGTCATGATCGGATCGAGTGGTTCCTCCGACTCTGGTCCCGCGATTTGCTTAACTCGGCGCAGCACATGCCGGCGTTCACTCGCAACCAGCGGCGGCGTCTGCACCGCGTGCAGAAGTCACTCGGCTCCCCGCCGCCAAACCAATGGTGGAACGAGCGAGAGCGGTTCTTGTTGCACTGGTGGCGTCTCCAAGTTGCCAGTAGCCGGGTTCCGTTCCTGAGAAGCGCCCTGGCACGGGTCAACCTTCGGCATTTTCGGACGTTTCGGCAGGCGAACGCGTACCTCTTTACGCTGGAGCAGGGTGTTGACCGCGTCGAGGTGCACCAGAATGCCGTTGATGACTTTCTGGTTTTCCCCAGCGGATGGCGTTGGGTGCGCTGCATCTACGACTCGTCAGAAATTGAGGGGAAACTGATGAGGCATTGCGGCAATCGGGGAAATAGGGACCCGGAGTGCGAACTGCTTTCGCTGCGAGAACCGGATCGAGTGGATCGAGTCTCCTTCTGGCGGCCGCACCTTACGTTTGCCCTAAAGGAAGGTTACCTCGGCGAGATGAAGGGTCGGCATAACGCCAAACCCGGCCGAGAGTACCATCCCTACATCCGAGCCCTCCTGCTTGACCCACGCATCAAGGGGCTCAGCCCCGAGCTGGACGCGCTTCCCGGCAATGACTTCGAACTCTCCGACCTGGACGGCAAAGACAGGCTAAAGGTGTACCTGCGCATGCCGTGCTTCGAGTGGGCGGGACGGGAACGGTCGATGGACAAATGGCGAACTCGCCACCGGCCGGGGCTGCCGCCGTGCGATTTTGCCCCGAATCCCGCACCGACCAAAAAGCAACCGACGATTCGGGACAAGCTGACCGACCTGCTGCTCATGGCCTGCCTCTTTTGGCCGCTCTGGCCGCCTATTATCTACGCCATCTGGCACGCGAGCTCGCGATGACAATGGAGGATCCGACGATCCCGAAGAAACCCTCCCTTTCCCATTCACGAGACTTACCGTCCAACTCGACAATCATCCCTGAAAACCACTATCCAAAATGACTACGCTACCTGAGACGAAAGCCAATCAGGCCATCACGAGCGCCGAACGCACCGCCGAAAACCTCGTGAGCGAAATCTGTGCCGCGCACCGACTCGCGTGTGAGGACAGTCCCTTGCTTGAAATACTCCTTCGAGACCAAATCGCGGCGGCAAGAACGCTGCAAATGCGCCTGAAGGAAATCGCTTTCGCTGCTGGGGTGAGAGCGAACCAGTAATCGGCAACGGGCAATCGCCAGTCCGTCAGAGACTCTGACATGAACGCACGGGCCAATCCTCAGTTAGAAGCGGGCTGCATCCGCGATATTCTGACCTTTGTTCACCACCACGGCCTGTCATCCGGGCACTACTGGGGTTACGCAGACAAAGATCTGATTCTTGCACTGCATGAAATCCCGGGCTTCGAGGTCGGCCTGACCGATTACCACGACCGCTGGCACCGGGGCGCCCACTTCTTCAATGACGATGATGACGGTCCGCCCCGGGAACTCGGCCCAGAGTACGCCATGCCGGCCTGGCTTGAGGGAATACCCTGTTACTTCGAAGGAATCCTGGAGACGAACTTCATCATCGACGATCAGGCGCCAACAGAGGAGCACGCCTACTTTTCGCTGGAGGAGTTCCTCACGAATCCGACGATCACCCACATGGTTGTCGTCCGAAAGAACCCACGGCTTTCACAGGCCGCAATCCGCTTCCTTTGGGTCACCAACCGCGGCGTCCACTTTGGCGTCAGGCTGTGACTAATCTGGCGAGACCGTGGGACCGAAAAGGGGAAAGTCCTGCCCCCTCGGCGACTCGGAATACCACGTAAAACTCCGGCGGTGTAGTCCGCTACGCTGAGCGGAAGAGGGGAGTGGGCGCCTTTGCCGTGAGCTTGTTGTCCCGATGCCTGATTTGAGGGTAGAGCGCTTTCGGCGGGGCGGATTCCAGCAACCGAGGACAGATCGATTCAGCTCAGGTAGACTATCGGAAAGCAAGGACTCCGAAGTACGAAAGGGGAAAAGGGAAGAAAAAGGGAAACTATCGCCCGAAAATGCCCGAAATAGCCCAATGTAGAACCGAAACAGAATTTGGAACTATAATGAGATAAAATGAATGATGAACAGTTGCTTACAAAGGCAAAATGGTAGACCCGGAGGGACTCGAACCCCCGACCACTTGGTTCGAAGCCAAGTGCTCTATCCAACTGAGCTAGGGATCCAGATAGGTTTTCGCGCGGCGCGAAAACCCGAGGTTGAGACTTCGGCGGGTCGGGTCGAGCAAGGAAGCGCATCGACCGCATTTTTCCCGCCGCGGCAGCCGCAGCCGAAGGAATCGAACCGCTGGTCACCGAGGTCACTGAGGCCCGTCAGGAGGTCACGGAGAATACCACCGAAAATGAACGCGCGCTTTTCTGCTCGGTGGCCGCTCTTTTCCCTTCGTCACTTCGGCGACGATTTCGATCGCTGCGCGGGGAGCGGCGGTTTCCCAACCGCCGAAGAATCGTCGACCGACCGTATTCGGGCGGTTGGTAAACCGCCCCTCCTTCGGTTGCGGTTGCCGCGGTGCAAAATGTCCGGGCGGGATTCCGAGAAGCGGCTGGCATGCCCATCTGTGGACCATGGTTCGCAAGGGCCACCGGTGTGATGGGAGGGGAGCGGATCGCGGATTTTTAGGTTTCCGCGCCACGCGAAAACCTCAGAGTGGGTGGCGTGGATAACGTCAATCCCACGATTCGGATTGTGGCGGATGATCGGGAAAACGCCGGGGGTGCGATCGGGGCGTTACGCGGTCGTGACGATGTCGCGCTGGAAGTCCGGAGGCTCGGCATTGGCGATTTCCTGGTGGAAGAGAATTTTGTGGTCGAGCGAAAGGCGCTGCCGGATTTTGCGCAATCGGTGATTGACGGCCGCCTGTTCCGGCAGGCCTCGGCCCTCGCGAATGGCGCCCGCCGGGGCATCATCATTTTGGAAGGCACGGCCGCCGATACCGGCGAAATCGGGGTGCCACGTGAGGCGTTACAGGGTGCCTTGATCACGGTGGGGGTGTTCCACGGAATCGCGCTATTGCGTGCCCGGGACGCGGACGAAACCGCCCGGTTGCTCGTCTATCTTGGGCGGCAGGCGCGGCGTTACGCGAACGGCGCGTTGCCGCGCCCCGGCTATCGCCCGAAAGGCAAACGTGCGCGTCAACTGTTCATCCTGCAAGGGCTGCCCGGCGTCGGACCCGGGCGCGCGGCGCATTTGCTCGAACGCTTCGGCTCGGTGCAGGGTGTGGCGGCGGCGTCGGCGGAAGAGCTGACGTGGATTGACGGTATCGGCGAGTCGACGGCGGCGAAAATCCGGTGGGCGCTCGAAGAGCCATGATTTCGCGCGACGCGAGAGCATCAGGTTCTCGCCGGAGGCGAAAATCCTTCACACGAGCGACCAAGCGACGATCTGGCGGCTGGAGAACTCAATCGTGCCGATGCGGAGCGCCAGCGCCTCGCGGCGATCAAGTGGCAGATCGGGCGCGCGAGAAAGTTCCAGCCGGCCCTGGAGGTCGGCGAATTGATGTTCGCGCAGCGCGATGTGCACGGGCTGGCCGAGCGGAATCTCCCACTTGGCGGCAACTTCCGCGTAGAAATCCGCGAGCGGATCCGGCAGGTGCAGCTCGGGTGCCGGCCCGTCGGCAAACAGGAACTCCTCCTGGGCCTCCATCGGTTTCCGCGCGGCGCTAAAACTTTACTCGGCAACCTTGAAATCGGCGAGTTTCCAGCGGGCTTTGCGCACCTCGGCGGCAACCTCGTTGAAGGCGTTGATTTCGGCCTCGGAGAAGAGGAGACCGCCGTTCTTCGCCGAACGCGCGGCGGCCTCCGCCTCGATCTGGCCGGGGAGCATGCAGCCCTCGTTGCCGTGGCCGAGAATGTCCGCGATCACGGCCTGGACGTTTTCCGCCTGGTTGCGGCCCTTGGCGAATGCCCCGGCGTTCATCGCGTCGGGATGCCAGACTTGGAAGAAGAAGGCGCAGGTGTGTTTCTCGTCGGGTTGCTGGTTCCAGCGGTTGCGGATCGTCGGGAGTGAGCCCCCGATGAACGCGGCGATGATCTCGTTCATCAGGGAGAGGCCGTAGCCCTTGTGGGCGCCGAAGGGCAGGAGGTATTTCGCCGCCTGCGGATCGGTGGTGGGCATGCCGTTGACGTCGACGGCGGCGCCGGGGGGGAGGGACTTGCCCTCGCGCGCGAGCTGCTGGACGCGGCCCATGGCGACGACCGACGTCGCCCAGTCGATCACGATCGGGTAGCCGATTGCCGCGGTGGTGGGGAAACCCCAGGAGTGGGGGTTGGTGCCGAGCGTCGGGAACTTGCCGCCAAACGGCACGACCTCGGCGAGCGCGGCGGTGCAGTTGGTGTAGGCGATGTAGCCCCGCCGGGCGGCATCCATCACGTAACCGCCGCCCCACAGGTAGTGAAAGGCATTGTCGACCGAGACCATGCCGACGCCGTATTTGTCGGCGAGCTTGATGGCCTGCTCGATGGCGGCGTAACCGGTGGCCTGGCCCAGCTTGCGATTGGCATTCCACACAGCGGCCCCGCGGAAGCGGGTTTTGATCTTCTCGATCTTGGCCCTGGGCTGGCAACCGCCGGCGCCGGCGCCGAGCAGATGATCGAGGTGGAGGGCCTTGAGGCCGTTGTGAGTGCGGATGCCGTGGCGGGTGGCTTCGGCGCAAAAACGCGCGCCGGCGGCGGCCTCCTGGCCGGAGTAACCGCGTTTACGATACGCGGCGGCGATCAGGGCGTTATGCCGGGCTTCGGGGACGACGTAGAAGATTTCGCTCATGAGATTGGGAGAAAATGACCAAGGGACCAAAAGACCAAGGGACCTTGGAGACCAGACAACTTTGTCCTTTGGTCCCGTGGTCCGTAGTCTCGTGGTTTTTTCAGACGACTTTTTTGACCGGGACTTCGGGGTTGATTTGCGCGAGGGGTTTTTCGCCGTGCATCGCGCGAATGAGATTCGTGACCGCGGCGACAGCCTGGCGCTGCACACTCTCGTGCGTGCGCGAGCCGATGTGCGGAGTGACGATCGCGTTCGGCAGCTTGAGCAGCGGGTGATCGGGCTTGGGCGGCTCTTCATCGAGCACATCGGTGCCGTAGCCCCCGACCTGGCCGGACTTCAAGGCGTCGACGATGTCGGCGGTGTGGACGATTTCTCCGCGGGCGCAGTTGAGGATAATGACCCCCTTTTTCATCTTGGGAAATGACTTGGCGCCGATCATGTCCCGCGTCTCGGGGGTCAGGTTCGTGTGCAGGGAGATATAATCCGAGACCGCGTAGACTTCGTCGAGGGAGGCGGCCCGTTTCACGTCATTGGCGGCGGCAAATTTTTCGTCCCAATAAACATCGAAGCCGATCGTCTTCATGCCGAAGGCACGGGCGCGAAGGGCGACCTCCTTGCCGATGCGGCCGAGGCCGATGATGCCGATGGTTTTTTCGAGAAGTTCGTGGCCGGTCTTGCGCTTCCAGCCGCCGGCGCGGGTGGAGTCGGTGTGGAAGAGGAAGTTTTTCTCCAGCGCGAGCAGCAGCAGAAAGGTGTGCTCGGCGACCGTGGTGTGGTTCACGCCTGGCGTGAACAGCAGCGGGATGCCGAATTCGGTGCAGGATTTCACATCGATCTTGTCGACCCCGATGCCGTACTTCGAGAGCACCTTTAGTTTCGGCCGCGCCTGCTCGAGCACCTTGCGGGTGATCAGGTCGTCACCGCAAATGTAGCCGTCGACATCGCCGACGGCCGCCAGGGTGTCGGCCTCGTTCAGCGGGCCGCGGGCGCGAATGACCTCCCACCCGGTGTCGGCGAGGAGCTTGTGATGCTCGCCCGGTGTGTCTTGGAACGAGGTGGTCGTGAGGAGAATCTTGGTCATGGCAAGCTGCCAGACTCGCACACGCATCCGCGGAAAGGAAAGCGAAAGTTTGGTGAAGTCGTCACGTGCCGGAAGGGCTCCCGGGCTGAACCGACCGCCGCGTATTCCGCTTTTCCCCCGATTCGTTCGGCCGCGACTTGCAGGCGCGCGGATCACGGTTCATTTCACGACCTGACATGAAGTCATTCGCCGCTGCCACCGCCTTGCTGAAACGACGCCTTGGAGGAAAGATCGTCCGCACGGACGAGTCCTCGCTCAGGGAAGCGTCATTCGACAGTGCGAAGATTCCGTTTCGGCCGGTGGCGGTGATCCGCATCCGGAAGGAAGTGGACGTCGGCGTGGTGCTTGAACTCGCCAGCCGGCACCGCGTGCCCGTGACCACCCGCGGGCGCGGCACGACCCTCACCGGCGCGGCGACCCCGGTTCGGGGGGGCTGGGTGATCGACACCCTCGCGCTGGACAAGATCGTGATCGACGGCGAAGCCGGCATGGCGCACGTCGGCACGGGTGCGACGATCGCGAACATCCAGCGGGCGGCGAAGGCGAAGGGGTGGTTTTATCCGCCGGATCCTTCGTCCAAGGAATATTGCACGATTGGCGGCAACATTGCGTGCAACGCCGGCGGGATGCATGGCGGAAAATATGGGGTGACCCGCGACTTCGTCGTGGCGTTGCGTGGCTATCTGCCGACTGGTGAGTTCGTGGCGTGGGGCACGGCGACCAAGAAGTTCTCCGCGGGCTTCAACATGCGGGATCTTTGGATTGGGAGCGAGGGGATGCTCGGGATTGTGACGGAAGCGGTGTTGAAACTGATTCCGCGACCGGCGGCGCGCTGGACGCTGCTGACGTCATTTCGCGACGAAACGGCGGCGCTCCGGGCGGCGCTCGGGTTGTTTCGCCTGCGGGTGCAGCCGGCGATCTGTGAATTTCTCGATCGCGGCAGTGTTGTCTGTGCGGAGCGGGCGACGGGTCGGGAGGTGTTTCCCGGACAGGCTGGCCGACCGGTGATCTTACTGGAGTTGGCGGGCTCGAAATCCGAGGTGCGGGAGCAGCGGGCGGCCGTGCTGGCCTGGGCGGCGACTCATGCCAAGGCGCACCGAGCCGCGCGATCGCGCGACGAGGCCGAGCAATTGTGGGCGGTGCGCCGCAAATGTTCGGGCGCGATGTTTGAACTCGGTGACGCGAAGCTGAACGAGGACATCGTCATTCCGATGAGAAATTACGTGAAGTTCGCGCGCTTTCTCGCGCGGCTGAGTCGCGAGTCGGGGTTGCACATCCCGACGTTTGGGCATCTGGCCGACGGGAATCTCCATGTGAACATCATGTATCACAAAGCCGTGCCGGCGGAGTGCCGCGCGGCGGAAAAGGCGGTCCGGCGGCTGATGGAGACGGTGGTCTCGCTGGATGGCGCGATCTCAGGCGAACACGGCATCGGGTTGGCGAAGACACCGTTCCTCCGCATCCAGCATACACCGGCTCAAGTACGCGCGATGCAGGCGGTCAAGGATGCGCTCGATCCGCGTGGCATCCTGAACCCGGGCAAGATGTTTGAGGTCTTCGAAGTGTGGAAGCACGCCCGGCTCGAGGTTAAATTGCCGTGGGACCACAAGTAGGGATCGCCTACGTCAACTTGTCCCGGCGTCCCGTTGGACGGCGAACCGTCGTCAAAGCCAACTGGTTTCGTCCTCGGGTCACTTGGGCGGGACCGACTGCAGGGCTTGGAGCTTGCTGCGGATATCCACCATGTCGGGCCGCAGTGCGAGCGCGGTGAGATAGTCAGCAATCGCATCGGTTGTCTTCCCGAGCGCCCGGTAGGCGTCGGCACGGTTCGCGTGGACCTCAGCGTCCGCCGGAGCGATCCGCAACGATTCAGAGTAATGAGAGATCGCGGACTCGAACCTGCCCGCGGCCGCCAGTACGGTCGCGAGATTGTTGTGCGCCTCACCGTAATTCGGGTTGAGGCGCAACGCCTCGGCAAACGCCCTGCCGGCGTCGGCGAGCTTGCCGGTCTTTTGCAGCACGCAACCTCGGTTATAGAGTGCCGTGGTCGACGCCGGATTCAGCCGGAGGGCCGCCTCAAAGTGAGCCAAGGCCTCGGCAAATTGACCGGACTGCGCGGCGAGACATCCGAGATTTACGAACGCCTCGGGGTTTCTCGGATTGAGTGCGATAGCCTGTGAAAGGTGGAAGCGGGCCGCCGCGATTTGGCCCCGGTTCAAGTAGGCTGCGCCCAGGTTCAAGTGAGCCCTGCTGTTGGCTGGTCGCTTCGTCACGGTGTCGCGCCAGAGTCTGATCTCATCGCGGTAGGCTTCGTTGCGATGATGCGCGACAGAACCAAGGACGATGCTGAGAAGTCCCACGATCATCCACCTGCCCGTTGCCACCACGTGACGGAGGGCAAGCACTGCCAGCACGACCAGGGCGGCGAGAGGCAGGTACATGCGATGCTCGGCCATGGGTCGCAAGGCGATCGGAACGAAGCTTGAGGTCGGGGCCAGGAGCAGAAACGGCCAGGCCAGCAGGAAGCCGAACGCCGGCCGACGAACGAGGTTGATCAAGACCGCAGTGGCCAGTCCCAGAAGCAAAATGCAACACGGCCAGGCCTCACGCAGCGATCGCACGATGTCGTCCCCGTAGTCAAAGATCAGGGGCGCGGGCCAGACCGACAACCGCAGATAGTTCAACACTACGCAGGCTTCGGTCAGGGCGTATTCCAGCGGAGACACTCCGAGGCTGAACCCGGCCCCGCGGCTGGCGATGCCGCTCAACAAACTTGCCAAGACGAGCCACGACGAGCCGAGTGCGGCGTAAAACCGATATCTGGTCCGCAACGCCAGCCAAAGGTCTCCGCGTGCAAACGCCCGGTCGTAGAGCAAAACCACGACCGGGGCGGTGACCATGGTTTCCTTGGTGGCCATGCCGGCGTAGCACGCCGCCACCGACAGCGCGAGCCAGGCCGCGGGTCTCCCGGTCGAGTCGACTCCGCGGGCAAAGCAGTAGAGCGTGGCCAGGTAGAAAAATCCCATCAGCGATTCGGTGCGTTGGGAAAGATAGGTCACTGACTCCGTGTGCAACGGGTGGACCGCCCAGATGAGTGCGGTTGCGCCGGCAAAGAGGTTCGCCGCGCGCTCCGAGGTGACGCCCCGCGTCGATTGCCGCATGGTCCGACGAACCAATCCAAAAAGTGTCAACGCGCACGCCGCATGGATGGCCGTATTGAAGAGATGAAAACCAACCGGACTGTAACCACCCAAGGCGTAGTTCAGCGCGTACGACCAGTTAGCCACCGGCCGCCCGCGCGTGCCTCCGAGTTCGGCCGGCGCGGGCGGCCATAACTCCCGGATCGAGATGTTATTGCGGATCGACGAGTGGTCATCAAAAACGAATGGGGCAGACAGGGTGTTGCTGTAGACCGCAAACACCACCGCCACGAGCACGAAGGCCACCAGGATCCGGGCGTGGCTTGCGGGAATCCCGTTTTGCAGTTCTCCGGCGGAGGTCTGTTGAGTATTGAGCAGGCCGCTACGTTGAAGGGCAGACGAGGAGGCTCAATGGAAAATTATGGCGGTCAAAATCCAGGCAAAAGGTCGGGCAGGCGGGGGTGGTTCAACCCGGGAAAGCCACCCGTGGTTTGGGGCGAAATTCGGTGCGGAATTCGCAGTTGACGGCACTGGAGGCGGTCGTTCCTCTTGCGGGTTTTCACCGAGAATTCTCCCTGCCATGCGCGACGAATACATCAAGGAAGCACTCAAATCGATCCAGGATCCCAACATCCTGATCAACGTGGTTTCGCGCCGCGTAAAACAGCTCCGCCGCGGCAACCGCCCGCTGGTCGTGTCGCTGGAAAAGCTCACGCCGGAGGACACCGCGCTGCGGGAGATCATCGAGGGCAAGATCAGCCACGAGCTGGCGACCGCCTGAGCGCGGCTTGCGCGGGTGATTTCAGGCGGCCCGGTGATGGTCGGCGCCGTCTTTTTTGTCCAACGTTCACGCGAAAATCGCCCCGCCGATGGCCGCGAAAAAACTGGACGCCAAGCGTTATACCGAAACGCGCAACTCGAAGGCGTTGCGTGATTATTCGGTCGAGGAGCGGTTCGAGGCCGGCATTCAGTTGCGCGGAACCGAGGTGAAGTCGATCCGGGCGGGCAAGTCACAGATTAACGATGCCTTTGCGCGGGTGGAAAAGGGCGAGCTCTGGATGTACAATGCGCACATCGAGCAGTACGCCTTTGGCAACATTCACAACCACGATGCGAAGCGGATTCGGAAACTGCTGCTGCATCGCCGGCAGATCGACAAGATCCGGGTGGCGCTGGAAACCGGTGGCGGCCGCGCGGTGGTGCCCCTCCGGATGTATTTCAAGGATGCGCTCGTGAAGGTCGAAGTCGGGCTTTGCACGGGCAAGAAGCTCTACGATCGGCGCGATGACCTGAAAAAGAAGGCGGAGCTGCGGGAGATCGATCAGGAGATGAAGAAGCGTCTGGGCTAGAGTGACGGCGAGTCGCCCCGCAGCGTCGGCGCCGGCACGCTTTCGGGCCAGACTCGCATGATCTCCGCGGCCAGCGTCCGCCAGCCAAACGGTTTGGCGAGGAAACCTCTAAGGGCAACGAGGCGGGCAAGTTCATCTTGCTGTGCGGAAAGATTGTTGCCGGTGATCATCACGAAAGCCGTGCCCGGTACGAGCGGGGTTGCCTGCTGGATAAACTCGATGCCGTTGAGCTGGGGCATGAAGTAGTCCGTCACGATGACCCCGGGGTTGATCGCCGAAATCGCCTGCAGTGCCTCGAGTGGGCGAGTGAAACCGTGCACGGGGCAGGCGAGTTCCTCGGCCAGAATCTGGCTCATCAGATCCGTGTAGGACTTCTCATCGTCCAGCAGGACGATCGACTTGGTCGGGAGAGGATGCACAGGGGCCGTCGGCGCGGCGACCCGGAAATTGGGGAGGGTTGCGCCGAAAAGCAATCCACGAGCAAGCGGCCGATCACCCGGCGCGGGGTGAGCACGCGCTTGATTACCTCGTTTCGCACCACGAGCATCGGGCATGTTGCATGTCGTGCTCTTCCAACCTGAGATCGCACCCAACACCGGAAACATTGGCCGGATGTGTGCGGTCACTTGTTCGCGGCTGCACCTCATCCATCCGCTTGGATTTGTCATCAACGACCGCAACCTGCGCCGCGCGGGCATGGATTATTGGAAATCCCTCGACGTGCACGAGCATGCCGATTGGGCGACCTTTCGGGCGAGCCCGCTGGCTCCGGGTCGTCTCTGGCTGTTTACCACCAAGACGGAGCGAAGTTTCTGGGATGCGCGCTTCGCGGATGGTGACGGACTGGTTTTCGGCAACGAGAGTTCGGGAGCGCCGGCCTGGATGCACGCCGAGCTGAGCGCGATGAAGGTGACGATTCCGCAGGCGAACGCGACGCTGCGCTCGCTTAACCTGAGTACCGCGGCGGGAGTCGCCTGTTACGAGGCAACGCGCCAGCTCTTGCCCGCGAGCGTCAGTCGCGTTTGAGCGCGGCCTTCCCGTCGAGCGGGAGCGCGACCGGCGTCGTCGGGAGAATCGATTCAAAGCGTAACGACTCGAGGAGGGGCGGAGGTCGATCGGTGCGCAAACGCGGTGATGTTTGGCCGTTGTTCCCTGAGAGCGTGAGGGTGCCGGTGCCGCGCAGAAAAAGGGACGTCTTCCCGGAGGCGGACTTCACGGCGGAGGTCGAGGGCTCGAAGCGAAACAACGTCGTATCGATTTTGATGGCAGGAGCCGGCAGGGCGGCGCCCCGAGCGGGCGAAAGCAGGTAGGGCCCCGGCAACAGCGTGAGGCGATCCAAGTTTCGATTCATGCTGCCAGGCTGGCTGGCGATGTTTTGCGCGAACGCGGCGAGTGGTGCGAGAGCGAGCAGTAACGCGGCGAGGGCTGGGACTTTCATGGCGGGCGATTTCATGGTACGGGCCTCGAGGGTTCAAACGCTGCGGACGCGATTATTATGAGGCATCGCGCGCGGAAAATGCAATCCGGATTCCCCCTCGTTCAGATTTCGCCGTGCCGCACACAGGCGACGTCGCGGCCGGGGCTGGCCGTGACGAGCGGCGGAATGGCGCCCCGGCATTTCTCCTGGGCGTGGGCACAGCGCGGGTGAAACGAGCAGCCGGCCGGCGGGTTGATCGGGGAAGGCGTTGATCAGGCGTCAGGCATCGCGCTGCTGGTGGCGAGATTCGGAGAATCGACTCCCGGCAACTCGTCGCCCACGATCGTCGAGGGGAAACATGTAACGTATTACGTTACATGTTTACCGGGGGCCGAGGCGCACGAACGCGGCGGTTTTCGCGCGGCACGGAGGACCGACGTTTGGCCCGGCTCACTTGTTCGTCACCGGGCGCGGCGCCACGAGCGCGGTCAATTGCGGAATATCGAATTCCGCCAGCAGACCGAAACAGAACTGCTCGGGTCGTTTGTCGACGGTGATGTCATCGGCGATGATCTCCCGCAGGCTCGCCATGGCACCCTGCTGCTCAAGGCCAGCGATGGCGTGTGGTTCAAGCGCCGCCGCAACCAGCGAGAAGAGGCTCGAACGCGGGCCCACGGATACCACCGTCACCGGGCCCAGCCCGCGGGCCGATTGCAACCAGCGCGCCGTCGCCGCCACCTGGCCGGCCGCGATGCCGAGCGGACGCTCGCCGACCGCAGCGACCAGAATCGCAAACAACCAGTCCCGGGTCGCGATCTTCGATTCACCGAAATAAAACGGATCAACCGCGACCACCCGCCGGCCCTCGGCGATGAACTGCCGGGCCTGCGCCACCACGCTGACCCGGCCGCCATCGGCGACCAGCACAACGGTCGAGGTCGGACTGGCTGGCGAAATTTCCACCGCCGGCACGGTCCAGTCGTTGTTCATTCGCAGCCGCCAGCGCGTGATTTCCAGGCTGTCTTCCGTGGCGGTATCCACCTTTTTGGCATCGATCTGATACTGCCGTGACCGGACGATTTGGCTCAGGCGATCACGATCGGGCGAACCGGCGCGCGGCAGTGAAACGCTCAATTTCAGCGCGAGGGTGTGAAAGTCCTCACCGCCGGCTGGCACCGGCACGTGGAGTTGTTCAGCCGTGCGCACCTCCGCGAGCGAAGGAATATCGTCGACCGGAAAGGCCGGATAGCCGGCAAAAAAATGATCCCGCAGCATCCGATAAAATGCCTCGCGGTTATCCTGGCCGTAGTTGTGGCCCGGATCGTGGTTCACGTGGGAGCGCAGCTGGTCGGCCGCCTTGAGCAGGCTGAAGGCCGGGCGCGCCGCATGGATCAGGGGCGCGAGCGCGTAGTCGGCCCGAAAGCAGCAATTGTCCTTGGCGTTGTAGGTAAGCAGGGTGGGGCGCGGGGCCATCATCGCGGTCAGGTGGGTGTAATCGACGACGGTGGCGAGATCGGACGGGGTTTGTTCGGAGTCGCCCAAATCCAGCGTGGGAAACTGCGTGCGCGTCACATAACTGGAGTACCCGGCCACGGGATTGGCCAGCCGTACGCGGGGATCGAGCGCGCTGAGCAGAATCGTTTGCCAGCCACCACCCGAGAGGCCGGTGACGGCGACGCGCTCGGCATCCGCGTGCTCCAGCGACAAGGCGAGATCCAGCGAACGAGTGAGCGAAAGATAGAAAATGGAAAGCCCGCTCGTGCCGCAGAGGTCGAGCTGGTTCATCCGGGTGTGGTCGAAACCGGGAGTATTGAGTTGGCCGCGGCCAAGCCACTCCGGGTTCAGCGCCAGGACGCCGCGTTTCGCGAGATTGATGCATCGCTCTTGAATGTAGGGGGTGGACTTGCCGGTCTTTTCGTGACCGTTGACGTTAAGCACCACCGGGACCTTGCCGTTTAGTTTGGCCGGCTCGTACAGGAGGGCGGGAATCCAGAGATCCGGGAGCGCTTCGAATCGCAGTTTGCGGATCCGGTATCCCTGGCTGGTCTCAATGGTATCGAGCCATTCCACGCGGGTCTTCGCGTTCTGCCAGCGTCGGGCCTCGCCCGTCATGATGATCTCATCGAGCACCTTGCGGCGCAGCCGATCGGCTTCCTGCGTCCACTGTGCGGCGGTTGCCGGCATGGTCACGGGCGGCACGCGCGTGGCGGTAAAGACCTGCACGTCCACCATCGGCAGGTTGGGTTCGAGGATCGGTTTGGCGAGGAGAGCGTCGAGATCGGGAGCCGCGGGCAGCACGGGCGCCGTGGCGAGTAGGATACCGGCGAGGGTGATGCGGAAGTTCATTTACCGCTGTTAGTTTCGCGTTGCTCGTGGCGACTTTACTGCAGCACGATCGATTTCTGCACGGTGCCGCCCTTCACGCTGGCGTACTTTACGGTGACGCCGCCGGATCCGCGGACGAGGTACTGCACCGTGCGCGTCGTGCGGCCGGGCTGGCCGCTCCGCACGAGGATGCGCTTGAGATCCTTCTGATCGATCATCGGGGCGACGCCGGGCCGCCACTTGTTGGTCACCCAACTCGCCGAGAGCACCTCAAGGCCGGTGCCCTCGATGGTGAGCACGTCCGGTGGCACGACGTTGTTCGCCGCGGCCTTCGCCAGAATCGTGGGTGTCACTTTCGTATTGATCAGGTCGAACCACACCTTGAAGACGCCGTCCGCGATTTTTTCGACCTTGGTCTCGCCCAGCGACATCCGGGGCATTTCGTTGGCCTGGTAAAGGGAGAACGCCATGTTGCGGTGGCAGAGCTCCTCGTTCATGAAACGGGGTGGCAGGCGGCCAAAAGTCTTCTTGAAGGTCCCGCCGATTTCGACCTCGCCAAACTGCGGGTGCTTGAACGCCTGCCATTCGGTCAGTTCGTCACCGAACTCCAGGTGGTCGCTGAAGAATTGATTGGCGACCCGCGGGGCAATCGGACTCTCCGGGTTCTTCTGCTGTTCTTTCAACTCCGGGCTGTTGAAATACTGACCGCTGTTCCAGAGCTCGTTCGAGAATGAAAGGATTCCCAGCGTGTCGTTGCCCCAGTCGGTGGTTCCACCATGCACCGTGTACAGTCCGCTCCAGATTATCAGGTACCGATAGTACGGCAGCATGCGTTCGCCGGTCCGGCCAAGTTCGTCGTACACGCGGACGTCGGCCGCGGGGTATTCGCCGATCGATTCGGCGCCCGGGCTGCGGAGGATCATGCCGCCGCTGTTGTGGTAGGATTGGAGGCCGGCCACATTGGGATGCGCGAGCAGGAAATCGTTCACGGCCTTCGTCTCGGGCAGCTGGAACGGATAGTCCATCGCGCCGCGCTGGACGTAATTGGGCTGCCAGTCGGAGGCGAAGTTACGGTTGGGATCGTAGCCGCCCGGACCGTCCTCGCCCACGCGGCCATCCCCGTCGTGATCGATGCCCTCCAGCCCGAGCAGCACGTAATCGCCGAACTCGCCGGGCTTGACGGGCTCCATGATGCGCGGGTCGACCGTGCTTTTTCGATGGGTGCCCTGACCGGGCACATACTTGCGGATCTGCTCGATAACGCCGTTGCCATTCAGGTCCTCCGGGCCGTCCTCGTCGAACAGGTAGTCGTTGTCTTCATCGACCGGCACATGCCCGGTGCGCGCACCGCCACCCGAACCGTGCATGAAAAAATCGCGTCCGTCTGGATTGACCGTGGGCACGATGTAGAAGGCGCGTTCGTCGACGAGCTTCGTGATGCGATCAATTTTGCCGTAGTTCTCCATCAGATACCAGATGGTGTAGAGGCAGACCTCCCCGCCCTGGATTTCGTTGCCGTGGATGTTGGCCTCGATGTACATCGCCGGCTTGGTCGTGTCCGCGCCGGTGTCGGGGTTGTTCACCACGATCCCCGCGATGTCGCGACCGCCATAGCTGCGACCGAGCGAGATTAATTTCAGAAATTTTGGGTAGGCCTTTTCGAGGGTTCGCAGATCGGCCTGAAGTTCGGCGACATCGTGCCAGCGATTAAAGTCGAGGCGCACCTTATAGGCGCGCTCAGACGTCGGGGCGCTGGCCCAGTCCGCCGAGGTGCTCACCGGCATGGCCGGTGGCGCGGCAGTGGTCGCCGGCGGCTTGATCTGCGCCGACAAGCCGGCCGAGAGGAGCAAGGTCGCCGCGGTGAGCAGGGCTGAGTTCATAAAGTGTAGCGAAAGTGTTTTGGTCATCGAGGCTCCCAGTTCGGTAGCGGGCGTCTCAGTTGGAACGATTCAGTGAGCGGCGGAGCCCGTTGTCCCCAACGGGCTGATTTGAGAGCGTGCACCTCAAAACCCGATGAGGACATCGGGTTCCACCTTTCAGTGGTTTAGTTTTCAGAGATAAAACGAACATCGACCGGATGGACACGGCTACGGCAGCTTCAGGGTCGCCTCGTCGCTGCCGGACTTCTGCGAAACCACCTTCACTGTGACGGAGCTGCCCGGCTTGCCCTTGATGACCCACTCGTAGGCCAGGCGCGTGCCGGAACCGGCGAGAGTCGAAACGGAATTCGTTTTCTCCGAGCCCGTGATGATGGCCTCGGGCGGCACGCCAAGCTGCACCATGACCGGTTTCACTGCCCGGGCCACCACTCCGTGGGCGAGGGCGGTCGGCAGGTAGCCGGTATTTTCGATCTCCGCCTTGAGGTGATAGATTCCACCGCCAAGGGCCTTTACCTCGAACTTCGCCACCGCGATCCGGGAAAAAAGCGAGGTCAGGTGGACGACAAACTTGGCGTGGCCGGCTCCGAGGTCGGCGATTTTATCCGCGGGCGGATTGACTGTCGAGTACGGCTTGAATCCGCCGATTTCCACGTCGCCCAGCGTCGGGTGCTTGAACGGCGTCCAGTTGACGAAGCCGTCGATTTTTTCGCTGTCCATCCACTGCAGCAGTCGCAGATCGATTCCTTCCGGGACCGCCGCCGGGGCCGCGCCCGGGGCGGCGCCGGTCGCCACCCCACGGCCGGGTCCGCGACCAGTCCCCCGGCCGGCGCCACGTTGGGCTGGTGCGCCGGCGCTGGCGGTAGGGGCGGCAGCCGGGGTTGCGGCCGGGCGGACCGCCGCCTCGCCCTCGGGAGCTCCGGCGGCGGATCCCGCGGGTCGGGCAGCCTCGGGCAGTCCCCAGCCTGGCGTGGAGAAGGACGGCACGCCGTATTGATAATAGCCGTACTCGTAGAATGCACCGGCCGGCATCCGCGTGAAGCCCGTGCTGCGCAGGCCGGTCAGCTCGCGATACTTGGTGGCAATCGTGTTGAGGTATTCCGTGTCGCCCGCATTGACCGTGGTGGCCGCCTGAATACCGGGGCCCCGCCCGCCGGCCGTGGGAGCCGGCGTGCCGCGACCGGCCGCACTCGGAGTTTGGGCCCCGCGACCGGCGGGAGCGCCTTCGTCCCCGGCGGCCGTCGTTGCGCCGGCCGCCGGAGTTGTGCCGCCGCCGCGTCCGGCACCGCCGCCGAAATCCGGCATCATCCCGACTCGCCGGGCGCCGGCGTTGCTGCTCTCGGCAAAGTCGGTCAGGTTGATCCCGGCGGCGGTGCCCGCGCGGCCCGCCGCGGAGATCAGGTTGTCGCTTTCGCCGAAGGTCAGGATCGCCGCGATGTTGCGATGTTTCAACACGTAATCGAGCAGCGCCCGGGTTTCGGGCTCGCTCGCCATGTAGCGGCCGGCATCGGCCCCGAAGTACGGGTACTGATGCAGGAAATTGCGGTTGGGATCGACTCCGCCCGGACCGTCTTCGTTGATGAAACCGTCGCCGTCGTTGTCGATGCCTTCTGGGTACAGCGCCCAGCCGCCCGATTCGCCCTTGGCTGGATCGGCGCGCTTCATCAGGCGCGGGTTTTCCGGGCTGACCATGTAGGGGCCCTTCGGGTCCTTGACACGCATGACGGTGATAAATCCGTCGTTGTTCAGGTCCTCCGGGCCGTCCTCGTCCGTGCGGGCGTCGTTGTCGGCGTCGGCCGGCGTGGTGTTCGTCCGGCGCAGTGCCTTGACGGGTGCGAACATGTGCTCGGCACCGTCGGGGTTCACCCGCGGCACGACGTAGATGACGGAATGATCGAGGCGTTGCTTGACGTCGGCGTCCGTCGGATACGCGTTGAGCAAGTAGTCGATGGTGTAGAGGGAAAGCTCGCTGCCGATCACGTGGTCGCCCTCGAAGTTGGCCGCGATCAGCAGGGCAGGTCGGCGGTCGACCGGTTTGCCCGCGAGACTCGCGAGCTCGACCGCCCAAATATCCCGGTCCTCTCGCGTCCGGCCGATCGATGCGATCCGGGCGAGATTCGGATGGGCGGCGACCGCAGCTTTGAGCGCCACGGAGAGTTCGTCGTAGGTGTGGTACTTGGCGAAGTCAGTCGCGGCGGCGCGAACAGGCACCAGCGACGCGAGGGCGATTGCGACCAGCATGGCCCACCACACGTTGAAACCGGCGGGAGCCGCTGGCGAGTGATGGGAAATCCGGGCCGCGAATTGGGGAATCACGAAGCGAAGAGAAACGACCGGGGCCGCTCGCCGTCAACCTGGGAATGACCCCCGAAAGTCGCGCGTTTCATCGGCGGCGGCCCGTTGGCAGGTCAGGCGAAGAACTCGGTCAGGCCTCAGTAAGTGCGGAGGTCGAGGCCGGGCACGCGGCCAAAGTGCTTCTTGTTGTTCGACACGACAGGCAGGCCGAAATTGAGCGCAGTGGCGGCGATCCAGAGATCGTTGTCGCCGATGTGCCGGCCGGCGGGGCCAAGCGTGCGGGCGAGGCGGCTGGCCTGCCAGGCGACGGACTCGTCTACCTCGAGCACGGCAAAGCGGCCGAGGTCGCGGTCAACTTCGTCGCGATGCTCGCGGCCGGCGGCAAAGTCTATCCAGCAAACGCGCGAAGTGTAGAGGTCGGGGTCGTGTGCCGCGAGATAGGCCGTGGCACGGCCATGCCAAGGCGAGCCGGGCTTGCGCGTGAGGTGGATGAGGAACTCGGTGTCGAAGAGCATCAGGGGCGGAGGGCCCGGGAGCTGGTACGGCGGGCGTAGGCGACCTCGACCTGCGCGACATCAAGGCCGGTGGCGAAGCAGCCGGAGCGAACATCGGCGAGCAGCTGGGCGGCGGTGCCTCGCGGCGGGGGCAACGGGCGATGTCCGGCGGCACGGATGATAACGCACTCGGCGCGCTCCTCGATATCTACGGTGGCACCCGGTTCGAGGCGGAGCCGGCGGCGCATGGCGACGGGAAGGACGATCTGGCCTTTGGGCGAGAGGGTGGCTCGCATGACGGGCCAACGGTGCGGGCGTGGGTTTTCGGGTCAAGTGTGACTTTTCCCAACGTCGACTCGCGAAACTGACGGCCGAGAACTACTCGGGTGAAGCAAAGAGGCCGGGATCAAACTTCGGGTTCACCCTCACTGCGGCATACAACCGTGGCTCACTGGCCGCGGCATCGTTGAAAGAGGTGGCGACAGCAAACGGAACATTGACTCCATCCACGTTGCGGAAATCGGAGAAAGTTCGGACGACGTCGCCAATCGCGCTCGGAGCGCGACCGCGATAACGAATGCCGAGCACCCGGCCGGTCGCAACCTCGATGCCCAGGGTGCAGTTGGCGCCGTCGAGGCCGAGGGCCAGCCACTCGACTCCGTGTTCGCCGATTTTGCCGATGCCAGCGGCCACGGCGCGGAAGCCGGGCTCCTTTCGCGCCTTCAGCAGCACGAGTGGATTGCGACGAAACGATTTGATGAACTCGCGTCGAACAAGCTCGTCCATCGGCCAGGCTCCGTCGCTGGCCACCCGGAAGCCCGTGTCGAAGCGCACGAAGTCGTGGACGGCACCGTTGTGCCACACTTCGTCGAGACGGAATCGGTCGGGAAAAATCATCCGATTGAAGGTCGCCTGCTCTTTGTCTTCACCGTCGGCCTTGTAGGCCCGCACGCGCTTGAGTTCCAAGCTTGTGATCGAATCCACGCTGGCCGCGCCGCCAAATCCGGCGAGCGCGCGATCGACGAGCTCGAGTCCACGTTGCAGGTCCGCGCCCGAACCGGTCGGCGGTGGGTCGTCGGATTCAATATGCTTGTCCGGCGCCGCCTTGAACGAGTTCATGCATTGGTCGGACGCGAAAACGTAAATCCGACGGTCATGAACCCAGAATCGATCCGGACTGCCCAGCCCAGACAGCGGTCCCATCCGACCGCAGCCGCCGCCGAGTTGGATTTCGTAGCGATCGGGATGCGACTCAAAAGCGGACTTGTTCTCCTGACTGCTGAACAAATAACGGTAGCGACCGTGCGCCACCGCGATGTCCGTCTTGCCCGGCACCTCCCGGCCCTGGGTCAGGGCGACTGGATCGAACCCCTTCAGGCAAGTCACGGGCTGAGGTGATCTTTTTTCGGCGGACCACGATGGCGGCAGTGCGATAGCGACGGTGCCGGCGAGCAGAATACTCTGCATCAGGGGCAAAGCAGTTTTCATGGGTGGTTCGGGGTGGGACGAAACGGGCGCCCTGAATGACAGTTGTCAGCCAGGAGGCAAATATTTCTTCGGGGCAACGAAACGCCGGAACACATCCGTCTTTGGTCGGACGATGGGGGCCCGGTACCCCTGTCGCGTGGATTGATTCTCCGGAAGTTCTTGGCGCCGCAACAAACCGGGGAAAGTGAGCCCAAATCCTACTTTTTCTTCTTCCCCTTCTTCGCGGCCTTCGGCGCATCGTCCTCTTTGCCGGTGTTGCGAGGCTGGCGCGACGGCGCTTTCAATTCCGTCTCCATTCCCTGGTCACCTTGCTGCGCCATCCAGGCGTCGAGTTCGCGACTGAGCTTCAGTTTGATGGCGGCGAATCTGGGATCGGCGGCGAGGTTTCGCGTCTCGAACGGATCCGTCTCCAAATCGTAGACCTCCTCCGCCGGGCGCCGAAACAACCACTCGATGCGGGCGGCGAGTTTGGGATCGGTCTGCGCGTCGACTTTCCAGGATTCGATCGGCTCTCCCTGGTGAATGCCGCCGATGCTGTAGGTGTTTTGCGGAGCCAGATTGCGGATGTACTTGTATCGGACGTCACGCGCGGCGCGGATCGGATAGGGCTCTTGGTAGCCGTTGATGCCGACCGTGGTGTGCTGCGCGAAAACGTAGTCGCGCAGGTGATTCGACTTGCCGCGCAGGACGTCGAGGAAGTTGCGTCCGTCGAAACCGCGCCGGCCGTTGGCGTCGGGGCAGCCGGTGTCGATCGTCACGGGGTCGCCGCCGGCGGCGGCCAGAAATGTGGGTGTCACATCGACGTATTGGATCAGCGCCTCACTGGCGCTGCCCGGCTTGATCTGGCCGGGCCACCGCGCGAAGGCGGCGGTGCGGATGCCGTTGTCGTAGAGCGACCACTTCCCACCATACGGGAACGAGCTGCCCTGTTCGCTGAGGAACAGCACGAGCGTATTGTCGCGCTGCCCGGAATTTTCGACGGCAGTGAGGCACGCGCCGACCTGAAGATCGAGTTGGGTGATTTCGGCAAAGTAGGCGGCGAGCAGTTTCCGCGTGGTCGCGTTGTCGTGCAGATAGGAGGGGACGGTGAGCTTCGCGGGATCGTAGAGATCTTGCGGTCCGCGCGTCCAAGGGCCGTGTGGATCCTGCGAGGCGAAGACCGCCAGCCACGGCTGCGCGCGATCGCGCGAGATAAATTTGGCAAACGCGGGCGCGTCGTCGGCGTCGGCGCTGATCACTTCGAAGGGGAAGGACTCCGGCGGGCTGACGTGCGACTTGGCCTGGAGGCCGACGCGATAGCCGAGGGTCTTCAGGTGGTTGAAAATGCTGCGCGTGGGCCGGTCCACCATCGTATGGTTCGGATACGCGCCGCTGCGGATGGGATACAGGCCGGTGTAGAGGGCGTGGCGCAGGGGCGAGCAGGTGGGCGCGGGCGTGAACATCCCGCGCAGCGTCATGCCTTCCCGGGCGAGCCGATCGATGTGAGGCGTCTTCACGTCGGGGCTGCCGGTGCAGCCGAGGTCGCGCCAGTTGAGATCGTCGGCGATGATGAGGAGGAAATTCGGGCGCGAGGCCGGCTGCGCGGCGGCGGTGCCAGCGAAGAGCAATGCGGCAAGTCCGACGAACGCAGCGACAACGATCCGGGATGAGGCCTGGCCGGAGATTGCAGGAGTGGCTTTATGCCGCGCTGCGGATGGGTTGGAGAGCGACTGGTCGCGGGATAAACCAGCTCCGACAGTCGGGCCGCCGGAAACAACGGAGGAGTCGTTTGGAGTTTTCATTTCTTCTTTCGTTTTTCGCGGGCTTCGCCGGCGTTGCCGAGTTCGGTGGCGCGGGCGGGATCGTGGTTGGGATTGGGGATTGGCATTCGGGCGCCGACATGCTTGCGCCACGCGGCGAGGGCGGACTGCAGCTCGCGGACGCGGGCGGGTTCGCGGGCGGCGAGATTCGTCTTCTCACCCAGGTCGGAGGCCAGGTCGTAGAGTTCGAGGGAATTGTTCTCGAAAAACTCGATCAACTTCCAGTCCCCGCGGCGGATGGCGCTGGCGGGAGTACTGTGGTGATAGTGTGGCAGGTGCCAGTAAAGGGTGTCGCGGGACAGCGACGCGCGGGGATCGCGGAGCAAGGAGGCGAGGCTATGGCCGTCACGGGGCTGGCCGGTTGGTGCGGCGGCGCGGGCGAGTTGAAGGAACGTCGGGTGCAAATCGTAGGAGTGAGCGGGGGTGGTGCAGGTGGACGCGGCCGGGATGGTGCCGGGCCAGCGAGCGAGGGCGGGTACGCGGATGCCGCCCTCGTAGAGCGAGCCCTTTTCGCCGCGCAGCGGGGCGTTGGACGTGACGATGCGGCCGCTCTGCTCATGTTCGAGCCCGCCGTTGTCGGACAGGAAGAAGATCAGGGTTTTTTCCGCGAGCACGAGGCGGTCGACGGCGTCGACGACGCGGCCGACGGCCTGGTCGAGTTCCTCCAACAGTCCGGCGTATTCTGGGCGGCTTGGATAGCCCGGCATCGGTTTCCTGGCCTGATACTTCGCCAGCAGGCCTGGCGTGGTGGAAAGCGGGATGTGAACCGAGGTGTGGGAGAGTTGCAGGAGAAACGGCCGGTCGCGCTGGGCGATGATGAACTCGACCCCTTTTTCGGCAATGAGCGCGGCGGTGCGGCGATCGGAACCTTCTCCGGTGTTGCCGGCAAACTCGCGGGCGGTGGTCCAGCCCTGGTCCCGCGGGCCGAAGCCCGCGCCGCCGAGATGCCATTTGCCGAAGTAGCCGGTCGCATAGCCCGCGTCGCGCAGGCACTCGGCAAACGTCACGACCTCGAGGGGCAGGTGCGAGGGCACGACCGGATCGCTGAGCTTGGCGAAGGGACGGCGGTGCCCGGGGATATGTTGGGTGATGCCGAAGCGCGCCTGGTCCTGGCCGGATTGGAGATTGGCGCGGGTGGGGGAGCAGACCGGGCCAGCGTAGAATTGCGAAAAACGCAGGCCCTGGCGCGCGAGCTGATCGAGACGCGGCGTTTCGTTGAAGGTGTTGCCGTAGCAACCGAGGTCGGCGTAGCCGAGGTCATCGGCCAGGATCAAAATGATATTCGGCCGGGCGGGCGGCGAGGAGGCTGGAGCGGATTGCGCGGCCAGCGGGGCGAGCATCGCGAGGAGGAGGAGCGGGAGAAAACGACGCATGGTCAAGGTGGCGGGGGCGGGTGTTGGCTGGTGTAAAGACAAGGCGTGGTGGGCGGAATTGCGATGTGCAATGCGGCGAAGCGGCAAAAATCATGCAACTCGGAACCAACGGTGCGACCTGCCAACGGTGCGGCTGCGACGGAGCGCAGCCCGCCGAAAAACGAGTTTCATTTCGTTGCGGCGAGCGACGCTCGGAACCCTGAGCCGGTCGAATCGGCTTCGTCGTCGCCGCGATCGCCCGCGCGCTCACTCCACCGTGACGGATTTTGCGAGGTTGCGCGGTTTGTCGACGTCGCACTTGCGTTCAACGGCGACATAATAGCTGAGCAATTGCACCGGGATCGACGCGACGATCGGCAGCACGGCTTCGTGGCACTCGGGGATGAGGATGGTCTCATCGGCGAGACCGGCGGGCAACTCGACGCCCTCGGAGACGATGGCGATGATCGGGCCCTTGCGCGACTTGATTTCCTGCATCGACGAAATGATCTTGTTCACGATTTCCCCGGAGGGAACGAGGAAGACGCTCGGGCACTGATCGCTGATGAGCGCGATCGGGCCATGTTTCATCTCGGCGGCGGGATAGCCCTCGGCGTGGAGGGAGGAAATCTCCTTCATCTTCAGCGCGCCTTCCAGGGCGATGGGGAAGAGGGACAGGCGGCCGAGGAAGAGCATGTCGTGATACTTCGCGATGCGTTTCGCGATTTCCCTGATGTGCGGCGCCTGGAGGAGCGTCTTCCGGACGAGGTCGGGTGCGCCCTTCAACGCGGTCACGTAGCGTACGCCGGAGCCGAAACTCAGATCGCGCATCCGGCCGATGTAGAGGGCGAGCATGGCACCGATCAGCAGTTGCGAGGTGAACGCCTTGGTTGAAGCCACGCCGACCTCGGGGCCGACGTGCTGGTAGATGCCGCCGTCGGCCTCGCGGGCGATGGTGGAGCCGACGACATTGTTGACGGCGAGCACCTTGAAGCCCTTGCGTTTCGCCTCGCGCATCGCCGCGAGGGTGTCGATGGTCTCCCCCGACTGGCTCATGACAAAGAAGAGCGTATTGGGAATGAGCGGCGCGTTCCGGTAGCGGAATTCCGAGGCGTAGTCGCATTCCACCGGGATGCGGGCGAAACTTTCGATGAGGTGCTCCGTGACCATGCAGGCATGGAGCGCGGTGCCGCAGGCGCAGAACATGAACCGCTCGATGGTGCGAAATTCACCGGCGGAGATGTTCAGGCCGCCGAACTGCGCCGTACTGCCGTCCTCCGAGAAGCGGCCACGCATCGCGTTCTCGAGCGCAATCGGCTGCTCGAAGATCTCCTTTTCCATGAAATGGGCGTGCTCTCCCATTTCGGAGTCCGCGATCGACCACGTCACCGTGTCGATCACCGGTTCGACCGCGTCGGAGCCGAGCGTGGTGATGGAAAAATTCTTCGGTGTGAGGTGGGCGATCTCACCGTCTTTGAGATAAACCACGCTCTGGGTACGGCTGACGATGGCGGAGACATCGCTGGCGACGAGACTCTCGCCATCGCCGAGCCCGAGGATCAGCGGGGATCCCTTGCGCGCAGTGACGAGTTCTCCCGGGGCATCGAGGGCCATCACGACGATGCCGTAGGTGCCCTCGGCGTGGCGGAGGGTCCGGCGCACGCTCTCGACGAAGCGGCTGTCTCCGTTCGTCGCCAACGGCTCCTTGGCGTAATGATAGGCGATCAAATTGCAGAGCACCTCGGTGTCGGTCTCCGACTTGAAGGAATAGCCCTTGGTCAGCAGGAACTTTTTGATTTTCGCGTAGTTTTCGATGACGCCGTTGTGGATGAGGGCGATGGCGCCGTCGCTGCTGACGTGGGGGTGGGCGTTGGCGTCGGTGACGCCGCCGTGGGTCGCCCAGCGCGTGTGGCCCATGCCATAGGTGCCGGAGAGGTGGTGCTGGGCGACCTCCTTTTCGAGGTTGGCGACGCGACCGATTTTTTTGGCGACGTCGAATTTCCCTCCCTGCAGCACGACCACCCCGGCGGAGTCGTAGCCGCGGTATTCGAGCCGTTTGAGGCCCTCGAGGATGAGGGGAGTTGCTTTTTGTTTACCGACGTAGCCGACGATGCCGCACATGAGATGGTTTGAGAATTAAGAGAAACTTTTTGGAGTAATAGCCCGACCGCGGTGCTTCGCAATGAGAGATACACGGCTGGCGCCGTGACTGTGTCATATGGCGACCGGCGGTCACCAACCGCGAGGTCGCCTCCCGTTGCTGCGATGGCCGGGGTCGGGCGTCATCCGGTCCGAATCAATTCGCGCAGTCCGTCTTCCGCAGAGACGGCCGCGCGGAAGCCGAGCGCCGCCGCCGCGTCATCCGGGGCGCCGCGCGAGTGGATGATGTCGCCGGTACGAGGCGCGGCATGGGTCGGCGCGGCGACCTCCGGGTACTGTTGCCGAAACACCGCCACCACCTCCAGCAGCGACGTCGCCCGGCCGGTGCAGATGTTGGCGGCGCCGGAGCGCACGTCCGGGCGCGTCGCGGCGATTAGGTTGGCGCGCGCGACGTCGTGGACCGAGATGAAGTCGCGCGTCTGGCTTCCGTCTCCGTAGATCGTGACGGCCTTGCCGGCCCGGTAGCGCCGGTCGAAAATCGAGATGACGCCGGAGTAGGGCGATGCCGGATCCTGGCGCGGGCCGAAGACGTTGAAATACCGCTGACAGCGCACCGTGCAGCCAAAGGCGGCGCCATGCCCGAGCAGCAGGGCTTCACTCGCCAATTTCGCCGCGCCGTAGGGGCTGATTGGTTTCTTGTCGGTCGCCTCGCGGATCGGCAAATCGGTGGTGTCGCCATAGATCGCCGCGGATGAGGCGAACACGACGCGCCGGATTCCGTGGCTGCGGGCGGCCTCGGCGACGAGGTGGGTGGCCTGGACATTGAGCGCGAAGTTGAGCGCTGGGTCGGTCATGCTCTCTTGCACACTGACGAGCGCGGCGAGGTGGATGATCGCGTCGGGCCGGGCGGCGGAGATCACCCGGTCGAGGGCGCCGGTCGCGGTGACGTCCACTTCGTGCAGCGTGAAACACGGTGACCGACCGGCGGCGGCCAGATTTTCGTGCCGGCCACTGCGAAAGTTGTCCAGGCCGGTCACCGTGTGCCCAGCGGCGAGCAATTGGTCACAGGTGTGACTGCCGATAAAGCCGGCGGCGCCGGTGACTAGAAGGTGGGCCATGAGGATGGTTCGAGCGAAATAGTGCTGGCGAAAATTGAGCTGGCCGCAAACGTGGGGCAAGGCTTTAGCCGGAAACCCTTTATTCCCAATGAAAGCGACAACTCAAAAACGTGTACTGGCGGTGATCATGGGTGGTGGCCGTGGCACCCGTCTGAATCCACTGACCTTGGAACGTTGCAAACCGGCGGTGCCGCTCGCGGGCAAGTACCGGCTCGTCGACATCCCGATCAGTAATTGCCTCAACAGCGACATCAACCGGATGTTTCTGCTGACGCAGTTTCAGACGCAGTCGCTGCACCGGCACGTCCAGAGCACGTATCACTTCGATCCGTTCGGTGGCGGCTTTGTGGATATTCTCGCGGCGGAGCAGACGGAGAAGGGCTCCGATTGGTATCAGGGAACCGCGGACGCGGTACGGCGAAACCTGGTGCATTTCCGCAGTTTTCCCCATGACCTCGTGCTCGTGCTCTCGGGCGACCAGCTCTACCGGATGGATTTTCGGGAGATCATCGATGAGCATCTCGCCAATCAAGCGGACGTGACGATTGCGGCGATCCCGTTTCCAGTCTCCAAGGTGGCCGGTCTCGGACTCATGCAGGTGCGCGACGATCACTCGATCGCGCGGTTCGTCGAAAAGCCCAAGGACCCCGCGGTCATTGACAGCCTGACCTTGAGCGCCGCCCTGGAAAAAGGGCTCTCTCCCTGTCCGGAAAAGCGCTGCCTGGCGTCGATGGGTATCTACGTCTTCAATCGCGCGGTTCTCGAGGCGGCGCTCGACAACACGATGACGGATTTCGGCAAGGAGATCATCCCGGGCCTCCTTGGACAGAAGAAGCTTTTTGCGCACATTTTCGAAGGCTACTGGGAGGACATCGGGACCGTGCGTGCGTTTTTCGACGCCAATCTGGCCCTCGCCCAGCCACATCCGCCCTTTAATTTCTTTGATCCCACGGCGCCGATTTACACGCATGCGCGTTTCCTGCCGGCTTCGAAGTTGAACAAGTGCCAGATCGATCACGTCGTAATCGGCGACGGATCGATTCTCACGGATTCCACGTTGAAACACTGCGTGCTGGGGATCCGGGCGCGCATCGGTGAGGGCAGCGTGGTGGAGGATACGATCGTGATGGGCTCAGACTTTTATGAGACCGACGCGGAGATCGCCGCGAATGTCGTCCAAGGCCGGCCGAATCTCGGGATTGGCAGGAACTGCCGGATTTTCGGTGCGATCATCGACAAGAACACGCGCATCGGGGAGGGATGTGTCCTGTCCGCCCGCGGCAAGGCGGATGGCAGCTACGCGGGAGGCCTCGTGATTGTCCGCGACGGAGTGCTGGTCGTGGCGAAGAACGCGGTGCTGCCGCCGGGCACGGTGGTGTGAGCGGTGGGGGTGGGACCAAACACCTCACATCCGGGAAACAGGATGCGACGGGCGCGTGTCATGCCGCTGGCGCTGGCGGCGATTGCCACCGCCTCCGTGCTCCGAGCAGCTTCCATCACTCAAACTCCGTTTTTGATCCAAGTTTCCCGAGCAGGACTTTTTCGCAGGACGGACCCAGCCGCTCGGTCGGAGGTTTCGCGACCTTGAACCAGTTTACGCTCCCCAACGGCGAGGTCGGTCGTTCGGGGATTATCTTTGATCCGCATGCCGGCGGGAACACGAGAAATTCGGTTAACCGGATCAAGCTGGGCGAGGGGACGCCCGCGTCGTTTTTTCTGCGCATCGTGGTCGATAACACCGGCGGGAGACACAATGCGCGACCTGCGCGGTGGGCACCGGCCTGAAACTTGTCCCGGATCGAGATCGCGTTCACCCTTCGCCCTGCGCCAGTTTCTTTTCGATCCGTCGGTCGGGGATGAGCCAGATCAGGGCCACGGTGCTGTAGAGAGCGATGGCGATCCATGGCTTCACGAATGCGATGGGAATCGCCAGCAGGTAGATGATGGGTGAGATTTTGCCCTTGAGGTCGCTGCCCAAGGCCGTCGCAAGCGTGCCCTGCGGCCCCTGGTCGGCGACGATCGTCTGTTGGAGCACATAATAGGCGATCGCGGCCATCAGCAGCACAAAGCCGTAGGTGGCGGTGGGAGTGGGAGCGAAGAGGTTTTCGCCCATCCAGCCGGTCGTGAAAGGGAAGAGGGACAACCAGAAGAGCAGGTGCAGGTTGGCCCACAGAATGCCACCGGTGACGCGCTTCAGGGTGTGGAACATGTGGTGGTGGTTGTTCCAGTA